>JAGQSO010000044.1 GCA_020439505.1 Acidimicrobiales bacterium | reverse complement strand
TCGTAGGCAGCCTGGAGGGCGGCGATGCCCTCCTCGGTCTCGGCGCGGAGCTTGTCCAGATTGGTGCGGTGCTTGGCGACGCTGAGCGAGCTGGTCATGGACTGGAGGCCTCCCGGTGCTGCGGTTCTCGGCGGGTCATCGCCGTGAAAGATCCGACAAGCTACCGGCTGGACGGGACTTTGCTCCATCCATCCCGTGATCAGGGTCGTTCGGCCTACCCGAGACCGATGCCGGGCCGGTCGCTTCGGTCGCGGGCAGCCTCGGCGATGCCACCGGTCCGTAGGCTGGACCGGTGCACGAAGGCACCCACTCCCCGACGGGACCGGTCGGCTCCCAGGGAGGGCCTTCATCGACAGGGGGTCGGCGGGCACTGACCGTCGGACTGATGCTCACCGTCACCCTGGTGGCCCTCGAGTCGCTGGCGATCGCGACCGTCATGCCCGAGGTACGGGCCGACCTCGGCGGCTATTCGCTGTACGGATGGGTGTTCAGCGGGTTCTTCCTGTCCAGCCTGGTGGGGATCGTGGTCGGGGGAGTCGCCGCCGATCGCGGGAGCCTGGTGATCCCGTTCGGGGGTGGCCTCATCTTCTTCTCGGCCGGACTGGTGGTGGCGGGATTGGCGCCCAACATGGGGGTGCTGGTGGTGGGCCGGCTTCTCCAGGGTCTCGGGGCGGGGGCGGTCCCCGCGGCGTCCTATGCGGCGATCGCCCGAGCGTTCACGAGCGAGGAACGTCCCCGCATGTTCGCCATGTTGTCGACGGCGTGGGTCGTGCCGGGCCTTGTCGGACCGGCAGCGGCGGCGGCGATCGAGCACGCTCTTTCGTGGAGGTGGGTGTTCTTGGGGCTCCTGCCGGTCGTGGGCGTCGCCGGCACCATCAGCGCCGGGCCGCTGTCGCGGGTCCGCCCACCCCGAGGCGAGGGCGAGCGCGAGGCCGACCACTCATCGACGAGCCGGCTGGCCAAGGTGGGGTTGCTGGTGGTGGGAGTGGGAGCGGTGTTCGGTGCCACCAGCAGCGGTTCGGCCCCGGTGATGGGCGCGGTTGGCTTGGGGGGCATGGTCTTGGGGGTTTGGGCGTTCATGGGCCTGGTGCCGCCGGGAACGGCCAGGGCGGCACCCGGCATACCGGCGACCATCGCCGTCCGCGGCCTGCTCACGTGGTCCTTCTTCCAGGCCGATGCCTACGTCTCGCTCCTCGTGATCGAAGGCCGGGGCCGTTCCACCTTCCTCGCCGGTGCCGCTCTGTCGGCGGGGTCGGTCCTGTGGGCGGTGGGCTCGTGGGTGCAGGCCCGCCAGATCGGCGTGTGGGGGCCGCGGACCCTGGTCGGATCGGGTCTGGCGGTGATGGTGGTGGCCCTGACCCTGGCCACGTCGGTGGCGCTCGGGGCACCGGTGGTGCTGATCGTCGTCGCCTGGGGAGTCGGAGGGGTCGGTGTGGGTCTGGCGTACTCCCCCTTGTCGGTGGTGGTGCTGGCGGCGGCCCGTCCGGGGGAGGAGGGGGCCGCCAGCGCGTCGCTCCAGTTGTGTGACGTCTTGGGGGTGGCGGTGGGCACCGGCGTGGGGGGCGCGGTCGTCGCCGCCGGAGCGGACCGAGGATGGCAGGTGTCCTCGTCGGTGGCGTTGGCGTTCGGGTTCGCGGTGGTGGTCGGGATCGTCGCTATGGGTGCCAGTCGGCGCATTCCGGCCCAGGTGCCGGCGACGACGCTCGCGGCCGGGCAGGCAGCCTGATCAGTTCGGGTCGGCGAACTGGTCCCGAAGGTCCCGCTTGAGGATCTTGCCCGCCGGGTTGCGGGGAAGTGGTTCGGCGAAGGAGATGATCCTGGTGGGGATCTTGAAGGGGGCCAGGTGAGCTCCGAGAAACGCCCTCAACTCGTCTTCGTCGATCGTCATCCCGTCCCTGGTCACCACCGCCAGGACCACCTCCTCACCGAGACGCTCGTGGGGGATGCCGAACACCGCCGCCTCATATACCGCGGGGTGTTCGTAGACCGCTGCCTCGACCTCGGCGCAGTAGACGTTCTCCCCACCTCGCAGGATCATGTCCTTGGCCCGGTCTTCGATGTAGAGGAACCCCTCCTCGTCGACGCGACCGAGGTCACCGGTCCGCAGCCAGCCGTCGACGATGGTCTCGGCGGTGGCATCGGGACGGTTCCAGTAGCCCCGGATCAGGTTGGGCCCCTTCATCCAGATCTCGCCCCGCTCGCCCACCGGAACCGGTAGAGCCTCCGGGTCCCGGATCTCCACCTGCAGGATCGGGGTGGAGCGTCCGGTACTGGTGGGGTGGGTCTCGTAGTCGGTTCCACTGTTGCCGGGGCCGTAGGCGTTGGTTTCGGTCATCCCGTAGCCGATGTTGGGCTTGGCCGCCTTGAAGCTCCCGGCCACCCGGTTGACCAACTGAGGTGGTGCGGGGGCTCCCCCTCCTCCGACGAAGGCGAGCGACGACGTGTCGTAACGGTCGAAGTCGGGGTGCTCGAGCAGGTCCCAGCTCTGCGTGGGGACTCCGACGAACTGGGTCACGCGTTCGCGTTCGATGAGTTGGAGGGCACGGCCGGGATCCCATTTGTGCATGATCACCAGCTTGAGCCCCGAGGCCATCGCCCCCAACATGACCGGGACGTTGCCGGTCACGTGGAAAAGCGGGACGATGAGGATGAACACCGGTGCCCCGGTGCGTCCCGACGCCTCGTGGGGGCGACGGAGGCTGTCGATGGCGCTCTTGCAGCCGAACCCCATGAGCGCCTGCACCACGGCGCGGTGGGTCGATACCGCGCCCTTCGGGCGGCCGGTGGTGCCGGAGGTGTAGAGGATGGTGGCGTCGTCGTCGGGGTCGAGGTCGACCCGTTCGTAGGTCGCGCCCACCTCGACCACGTCTTCCCATCGGTCCACGCCCTCGGCCGTGGTCTCGCCAACGAGTCGAACCCCGATCGTGCGAATTCCCAGGCGCCGAGCGCTGTCGCGGGTGCGCTCGACCCTCTCGGCGTCGGCCACCAGCACGGTGGCCCCCGAGTCCTCCAGCCCGTAGTCGAGCTCCTCGGCCGTCCACCAGGCGTTCATCGAGACCACGATGGCTCCGGCCGACAATGCCCCGATGTAGGTCATGATCCACTCGGGGTAGTTGCGCATGGCGATGGCGACCCGGTCGCCCTTCTTGACCCCGTACCGGTTCACCAGCGCGGCGGCCAGGCCGGCGGCATGGGCGTGGGTGGCGGTGAAGCTGTAGCGCTCGTCCTCGTACACCAGGTACTCGGTGTCGCCGTAGAGAGTCGTCAGGTCGAAGATGTCGCGCAGGGTTCCCGGCGCTCCCTTGAACGCGGTGAACTCGACCCCGTCGACGGTTATCTCGTGGGTCTCGTAGCGCTCACCGGGGGCGGTGATCTGGGCGGCGGCGTCGGCGTAGCTGAGGGTCACGGACGCGAGCCAACCTCAACTTGACCACGGGGTCAACTTGTTCAGCGGTGCTTGTCCCGGAGGATGTCCCGGTACATGCGGCCCGTCCGGCGGTCCTGGCGCCGGGCGGCCACCGGATCGGCCCGAATGGCGGCGGCCTCGGCTTCGATCTCCAACGACCGCCAGCGTTCCACCCGGTCGGGGTCGACGGTTCCGTCGGCGATTCCGGCGCTTATCGCGCATCCCGGCTCGGACTGGTGGGCGCAGTCGTTGAAGCGGCACCCCAAGGCCAGATCCTCCAGATCGGGGAAGGTCTCGGCCACCGCGTCGGGATCGGCGAAGACACCGACCTCTCGGATCCCCGGGGTGTCGACCAGGACCCCGCCGCCCGCCAACAAATGGAGTTGTCGTGCCGTGGTGGTGTGACGCCCCTTGGCGTCGCCTGCCCTCACCTCGCCGGTGGCGGCGACCTCGGCGTTTACCAGCGCGTTGACCAGCGTCGACTTGCCGGCGCCCGACTCCCCGATGAGGGCCACGGTCCGAGGTCCGATGTGGGCGAGGAGATCGGTGATCCCCCAGCCGCCGAGGGCTGACAGCGTGACCACCCGCAGGTCAGGGTCCGCTTCCGAGGCGGTGACCTCGGCGACGGCCGCGGCCTGGGGCCCGACCGTATCGGCCTTGGTGAGAACCACCAGGTACTCGGCGCCGGCGTCGTTGGCCAGAGTCATCGTCCGCTGGATTCGACCCAACCTCACCGGCCGGTCGAGCCCGCAGACGATGAGGACTACGTCCACGTTGGCAGCCATGGCCTGCTCACCTTCGCCGCCGGCGGCACGGCGTCGCAGCAGCGACCGTCTCGGCAACGTCAGGCGCGGATTGGGGATCGAGTCGACGATGACCCAGTCTCCGACCACGGGGGCGGGGTCCACGGACGGGCCGAACATCGCACGGACCGGTCCGCCACGCGTCGCTACCACGAGACCGGCGCCGTCATGGCGAACCACGCGGCCGGGGACCGGTCCGTCGATCTCGGACCCGGGTGGGTGCCCCAGGGCGGCCTGGAAGGACGCCTCCCAACCGGGGTCCCACCCGTACGGCTCGATTGCCGTGTCGTCGGTCAAGGTTCGTCCTTCGGGGCAGAGGTTCGAGCGGGTGGGGGAGCGTGGTCCGAGGGGCGATGGACCTGCTGTGCCAACCGTACGGTTCTGTCCCAACCGTACGTTCCGGCACCCGGCGACGCGCGCGACGGCCGGTCAACTACCGTCTGCGCTCTGAACCCAAAGGGGGACGGCCTCGCCGTCCGGGTTCACCTCGAAATCAAACAGGGGACAGATCCATGCACCGTTTCGGGTCCAGCCGTCGTCGCACGATGTCGGTGTTGTTGGTCAGCACGGCACTCCTCGCCGCGGGCTGCGGGGGAGAGAAGTCCGAGAAGGCCAAGCCCGGCACCACGGCCCAGACCCGCGAGAGCCTCCGGCTGACCGCCCAGGACGGGGAGTCCGGCCTGGCCGAGGCGGGAGAGCCGCAACGGGGCGGAAAGGTGATCTACGGGCTGGAGGCCGAGTCGGCAGCCGGGTACTGCCTGTCCGAATCGCAGCTGGCGATCTCGGGGTTGGTGGTGGCGCGGGCCCTGTACGACACCCTCACGATCCCCAACGCCGACGGAGGGTTCTCGCCCTACCTGGCCGAGTCGGTGACACCCAACGAAAACCACACGGAATGGACCGTCACCCTGCGCGAGGGGATCAAGTTCCACGACGGCTCCGACCTCGACGCCACCGTGGTCAAGAACAATCTCGATGCCTTCCGGGGTACCTACCCAGGGCGTCCGTCTCTACTGTTCTCCTTCGTTCTCCAGGAGTTCAGCGACGTCCAGGTGAAGGATTCCCTCACCTTGGTCATCACCACCAAGCGACCGTGGGTCAGCGTCGATGCGATCCTCTACGCGTCGGGCCGGCTGGGGATCATGGCCCAGGCCCAGCTCGATGCCCCCGGCGATGCCTGCGCCACGCATCCGATCGGCACCGGTCCGTTCGAGTTCGTTAGCTGGACCAAGAACCAGAAGCTCACGGCCAAGCGCAACCCGGACTATTGGCAGATCGCGCCGGACGGCGAGCCGTACCCGTACCTGGACGAGATCGAGTTCCGCCCGATCCCCGATGCCACGGTTCGGGCGAACGCCCTCGATTCCGGTGACATCACCGCCCTGCACGCGGCCGAAGAGGAGGTCATCAAGAACTCCCTGCGTCCGCTGCGTGACGACGGCAAGGTCAACCTCTTGGTCTCAGACGAGTCGGCCGAGGTGAACTTCATTCAGCTCAACTCTTCGATTCCTCCGTTCAACGATCCGAGGATGCGCAAGGCTCTGGCCCATGCCGCCAACCGACCCGAGGCGATTCGACGTGTGCGCGCCGGACTGCCCCGGATCGCCACCGGACCCTTCGGTCCGGGGTCGATCGGGTATCTGGATGACGCCGGGTTCCCCGACTACGACCCGGCGGCCGCCCGCAAACTGATCGCGGAGTACCGGGCCGACAGCGGCGACGACGGGTCGTTCACTTACACCGCCACCGCGGATCCTGCCGCCAAACGGACCGCGGAGTGGATCCAACGCGATGCCGCGAAAGTGGGTCTGAAGGTGACCATCCAGAGCGTCGATCAGTCGGCGCTGGTGGACCGGGCGATCGCCGGGGACTTCCAGGCCATGGGCTTCCGCAACTTCCCTGGTGGTGACCCGGACCAGAACTACGTGTGGTGGTACGGCGACGGGAACCTCGTCAACTTCGGCCGTTGGAACGACGTGGAGCTGAACCGGCTCCTCGATGCGGGACGGGAGACCGCAGATCCTGCCGAACGGGAGAAGATCTACCAGGACGTGAATCGCATCATGGCCAGCGAGGTGTACGGGCTGTGGACCTCCTACGCGGTCTGGGCGGTCGCGGTCGGGTCTGACGTACACGGCATCCTCGGCCCGCCGCTGCCCGGAGACGACCCCTCGAAGGCGGGGGCGGCGACGGTCGACGATCCGAAGCGCCAGCCGTCGGTCGGTCTCGCAACCGCCCATTCTTTGCTCGGTCTGTGGGTGGAGCACTAGGTCACCTCCTCGGCCACCCAGGCGTCGTGGCCGTGCGGTGACCGGCATCGAGCTTGACGACGGCTCGTGCCCCGACGGTGGGGTCCAGCGGCCCTTGGTCAGGCGAGTTGGTCGCTCCCGAGTGCCATCCGTAGCGTGACGACGTGCAGGTGATCCACGGCAACGGGCCGTGCCCCACTCCCATTGGACCCAGTGCCGTAACCATCGGCGCCTATGACGGCGTGCACCTCGGTCACCAAGCGGTGATAGCGCGAGTGCGAGCCTTGGCGGCCCCCCAGGGCCTCAAGACCGTCGTGGTCACCTTCGACCGCCATCCGGCCACCGTGGTGCGACCGGAATCGGCCCCGAGACTGCTGTGCGACCTCGACCAGAAGCTCGAGTTGCTGGCCGCCACCGGAGTGGACGCCACCTACGTCGTCACCTTCGACGCCGAGCGGGCGGCGGAGACGGCGGAGTCCTTCGTCAAGACCGTGCTCGTCGACTGCCTGGCCGCTCGGACGGTGGTGGTGGGTGAAGACTTCCACTTCGGTCACCGGCGGGGCGGCGACGTGCGGTTGCTCGAATCGATGGGGGCCGATGCCGGGTTCGAGGTGCAGGGGCTGGAACTCGTCGGGCCCGACGGCGAGCCCGCCGACGCCAACGCTGCTCGCGTGTCCTCCACCGGCATCCGGCGCCTACTCGACGAGGGCGATGTGGCGGGCGCCGCCGCCCTGCTCGGGCGTCCCCATGAGGTTCGGGGGCGGGTCGAGCCCGGCGACAAGCGGGGCCGCGAGCTCGGGTTTCCCACCGCCAACCTGACCATCGCCCCCGAGATCCAGCTACCGGCAGAGGGGATCTACGCCGGATGGTTCGAACGGGCCGACGGGACGTGCGTGCCCACCGCAATCAGCCTCGGACACCGCCCCACCTTCTACCAACGGCCCGCAGAGGTGCCCTTGCTGGAATGCCACCTGCTCGGCTTCAGCGGCGATTTGTACGGAGAGACGGTCAAGGTGCGTTTCGTCGAACGCCTGCGGGGTGAGGAGCGGTTCGATTCGGTGGACGATCTGGTGGCTCAGATCAGAACCGACGTCGACCAGACCCGCAAGGTCCTGACCGCCTGACGCTGGATCGATCGGACCCGAAGAGGGCCGAGCCAGACAGCCAGGAGCGCGCCCGTGCTCATGGCGCGGGCTCCGAGTGCCGATGAACCAGACTGGCCCGATGTCCGGTCGTTCCGCCCCGGGGGAGTAGATGCCCAAGAAATCAGGTTCCGGTACCGCCCGACGGCGGACCAAGGTATCGACGGTGGAGCTGTCGGCGGTTCCGTTGCTCGGTCCTTCGACCGATACCGCCAACGACGGGGTGGCCGAGGCTGCTGCCGGCGAGGGTTCCCGCCGACTTCCCCGTCTGGCCCGCCACCAGGTGACCCTGGCCGACGGCCATCGGGTGGGGGTGACCGTCTGCGGTCGAGGGGTACCGATCGTGCTCATCCACGGGTTCACCGCCGAAGGGATGCTCTACGCCCAGACCCTCAGCCGAATCGTGGCCATGGGTTTCAAGGTGGTGGCGATCGACACCGCCGATCACGGCTCCACCCAGGGCCTGCCCACCGGCGGCGGAAACTTCGAGGAGTACACCAAGCTGCTCGGCCGGGTGATCGACGAGCTTGGTATTCGCAAGGCGGTCTTCTGCGGCCACTCGATGGGCGGTCGCCTGATAACCGAGTACGCCGCCAACCACCCCGAACGGGTGCTGACGGTGATCCTCCTCGATGCCATCGTGGGTGAGACCTGGGACCGGATCGTTGCCGCTTCCCGGTTCAACCCGCTGCTCTTGGTCGGAATCGGCGGGATCTTGTTGGCCGACTCGCTCTACACGGTCCCGTTCCTGCGCGACCCCACCCAGGCCCTCAAGCTGGGCCGGCTGGTCGGGCCGACGGTTCGGGCCCACATGACCAACCCCCTCCACATGCTCGGCCCCGGTGTGTCGATCCTTCGGTCGCGTTCGTCGCGCTGGATGCTGCAGAAGATCAGGCGAGCGGGCGTTCCCTTGGTCGCTATCCACGGTGATCGCGACATCGTGGTGCCGCTGTCGACCGCCCGTAGCGCGGCGCGCCTGGCCGGAGGAATGGTGGTGGTGGTCGAGGGTGGAACGCACTCCTGGCTGCTCAAGGACCCCGAGGCGTTGCCCGCCATCTTCCGGGAGCTGTTCTCGTCTAAGCGGGCCGAACGGTCCCGCGCCCGTGACTTCGCCTCGGTGGGCCTGGCCCCCGATGCCACCGTGGATGAGATCGAGGCGGCGTTCTATGACCCCGACGCCCTGGTCCTCAGGCTGACCCCCGAACTCGATGTCGCAAGCCTGTTCCAGAGCGAGGCCAAGTCCCGCTACCGATGGCACATCGACCGGGCGGTGGCGGCCGAGGTGGCCCGTCAGGCCGGCTGACCTTGGTGGCGAACGGAGGTTCGCACTAGCGTTGTCCGCTGGCACCCACCCGGGGTGCGCCGCGCCCGACCAGGCGATCGAACCCGAAACGGGGACGGTCGCGGGTACGGGGGCCGGGTAACGAGCCCAAGAGGAACAACTTGTCAGAGATCATCGATCGCCAGAAGCCCGAGGTCATCGCGGAGCACCGACTCCACGATTCCGACACCGGGTCCCCCGAGGTGCAGATCGCGCTTCTCACCAAGCGCATCAACCACCTCAACGAGCACCTCAAGGTGCACAAGAAGGACCACCACAGCCGGCGAGGCCTGCTGATGTTGGTCGGTCGCCGCCGCAACCTGCTCGACTACGTCAAGAAGAACGACATCGAGCGGTACCGGACGATCATCGCCACCCACGGCCTGCGCCGCTAGGTATCGATCTCACGAGCGGCCCTTCGGGGCCGCTCGTGAGCTTTTCATCAAACAACAATCCAGGCGGTCCACCGCCGGTCAGTTGTCAGTCGAAGTTCGCTCGACATGGCGTCGGGAGTACCCCGACTGGGAACTGGCCACCGGACCGCCTCGAAGGGGCACGACGCCCCAAGAGGAGAAACACCATGGCTGAAGCCATTTCAGTAACCGGGTCCGTGTCGGGTACCGACAAGACCATTACCTTGTCCACCGGGGTCTATGCCCCCCAGTCCCAGGGAGCGGTCGTCGCCCGGCTGGGCAACACCCAGGTTCTCGCCACCGCCAACGGGGCCAAGGAGGTCCGCGAGGGAACCGACTTCTTCCCGCTGACCATCGACGTCGAGGAGAAGGCCTACGCGGCGGGCAAGATCCCGGGCTCCTTCTTCCGCAAGGAGGGTCGCCCGTCCGACAACGCAGTGCTGGTGTGCCGACTGATCGACCGCCCGCTGCGCCCGTCGTTCCCCAAGGGCTTCCGCAACGAGACCCAGGTGGTCATTACCGTCCAGGGTGCCGACCAGGTGAACCCCTACGACGTCGTGGCCATCAACGCCGCCTCGGCCTCGCTGATGCTCACCGGCCTGCCCTTCGAAGGCCCGATCGGCGGTGTGCGCCTCGCCTACAGCACCGACGGTGAGTGGATCCCCTATCCCACCTTCGAGGAGCAGGACGACTCCACCTTCCAGATCGTGGTCGCCGGCCGCGAGGTCAACGGTGAGATCGCCATCATGATGGTCGAAGCCGGTGGTACCGAGAAGGCCTGGAGCTACTACGAGGACGGCGCCCCCAAGGTGACCGAGTCGGTCATCGCCGGCGGCCTCGACGCCGCCAAGGTGTGGATCGCCGAGTCGCTGGCCCTCCAGAACGAGCTGGTGGCCAAGGTGGGTCGCAAGCCCGCCATCTCCTGGGAGAACCAGATCGACTACTCCGACGAGGTGGAGGCCGCCGTCGCTGCCTTCACCGACAAGGTGCGCGCCGCCAACGTCATCGCCGACAAGACCGAGCGCAACGCCGCCAACGACGTGGTCAAGTCCGAGGTGGTCGAGGCGCTGTGCAGCGCCGGTGCTGCTTTCGACGGCCAGTCCCGCCAGGTCAAGAGCGCCCTGAAGGAGCTCACCAAGTCGGTCATCCGCCAGCGGGTCATCGACGAAGGCGTCCGCATGGACGGCCGCGGCGTCACCGACCTCCGTCCGGTGTCCGCTCAGGTGGGTCTAATCCCCACCGCCCACGGCACCGGCCTGTTCCAGCGGGGCGAGACCCAGGTCCTCAACGTGTTGACCCTGGGCCTGCCCAAGATGGACCAGCTTCTCGACACCGTCGATCCGGTGACCAAGAAGCGCTACATGCACCACTACAACATGCCCCCTTACGCCAACGGCGAGACCGGGCGCATGGGTGGAACCAAGCGCCGCGAGGTCGGCCACGGTGCGCTCGCCGAGCGCGCCCTGCTGCCCCTGGTGCCCAGCCTGGAGGAATGGCCCTACGCCCTGCGCTTGGTGTCGGAGGTCATGAGCTCCAACGGCTCCACCTCGATGGGCTCGGTCTGTGCATCCTCGCTGTCGCTCATGGACGGTGGCGTACCGCTCAAGGCCGCGGTGGCCGGCATCGCCATGGGGCTCATCGCCGAGGACGGCAAGTACGTGACCCTCACCGACATCTTGGGTTCGGAGGACGCCTTCGGCGACATGGACTTCAAGGTTGCCGGTACCGCCGAGTTCGTCACCGCCCTCCAGCTCGACACCAAGATCGAAGGTCTGCCATCTGAGGTCCTGGCCGCCGCGCTCGAGCAGGCCAAGGTGGCTCGACTCGAGATCCTCGACGTCATGAACGCCGCCATCCCCGCTCCCCGCGACAGCGTCGGGGCATCGGCGCCCAAGATCATCAGCTTCGAGATCCCGATCGACAAGATCGGCGAGGTCATCGGGCCGAAGGGCAAGGTCATCAACGCCATCCAGGCCGAGACCGGCGCCGACATCTCCGTCGACGACGACGGCATGGTCGGCACCGTGAGCATCGGTTCGGTCGACATGGGAGCGGTCAACGAGGCCGAGCGCCAGATCCGCCTCATCCTCAACCCGCCCACCGCCGAGGTCGGTCAGGTCTACCCGGGTCGTGTCGTGAACATCACCAAGTTCGGTGCGTTCGTGAACATCCTTCCGGGCCGTGACGGGCTGGTCCACATCTCCAAGATGGGCGGCGGCAAGCGCATCGAGCGGGTCGAGGACGTGCTCGAACTCGGCCAAGAGATCGAGGTCAAGGTCGACGACGTCGATCCCAACGGCAAGGTCTCGCTCACCCCGGTCACCCCGCTGGTTCCCTCCGGTGCCGGTGCCGGTGGCGACGGTGGCTCGGCTGACGCCCCCTCGGGTGGTTCCGCCGATGCTGGCGGTCGTGAGTCGGTGTCTTTCGAGGATTCCTTCGACGCCGAGATCCGGGCCGAGTTCGGTGACCTCGGTCCCGGCAACGACCGCGGCGGTGACCGTGGTGGTGACCGCGGCCCCCGCAACAGCGGGAACCGCGGCAACCGTCGCGGTGGCGGTCGCCGCTGACGCTCACCCCGTGGGTCGCCGGTCGGCGACCAGGGGCTGCTGATCCAAAAGGTCCCGGTCGCGCCAGCGGCCGGGACCTTTGTCGTAGCGGCGCTGATCGGCCGGGCAATCTCTACGATCTTCGGGATCGCGCCTCGTATTCCACACCGACCGGGACTTGACCGAATCCGGGGTGGAGCGGTGGCGGCCACCGTCGCCTATCACCTCGGTTGGCTCCGTGGCGGGTTCCTCGGCGTCGACGTCTTCTTCGTCCTGTCCGGATTCCTGGTCACATCCCTGCTCTTGGCCGAGGTCGAATCGGCCAGCGGGACTGGTCCGGGTCGCTCGGTCGACCTTCGTGCATTCTGGGGAGCGCGACTTCGACGGTTGACCCCGGCCGTGGTGGTGGTCACCCCGACCGTGCTTTGGGCTGCCCGTGCCGTGGGGTGGCCCGAGTCTCGCCTCGACGAGTTGGCCGTCGACGGTGCCGCGACCCTTTCTTGGTGGCAGAACTGGCGCCAGATCCTGGCCGGGCAGAGCTACTGGGACCCGGCCCCGAGCCCGTTCCGACACGCCTGGAGCCTGGCGATCGAGGAGCAGTACTACCTGGTGTGGCCGGTCATCGCCGTGGTGGTGGTGGTCATCGTCGGGGTCCTTGGACATCGTCGCTCCGCTCAGAACGGGGTGAGACCCCTTCGTGCGGTGACGTCGACCCGTTTCGCCGTGGGCGCCATCGCCGCCTTTGGCGCGGGGGTGAGTGCGCTGTGGCATGTGGTCTTGGCCCGCCGGCTCGACGCCTCGGAGTTGTCCCGGGTCTACCTCGGGACCGACACCCGCGCCTTCGCGATCCTGATCGGGTGCGCCACGGCTTGTTCCCCCTGGGGCCTGCGGCCCTCGGACCGGCCGGCGGGTCATAGCGGTGCCACGGTGGGCCGCGGGGGAGGGGTCAGGGCGGTGACGGTGCTCCCGGTGTTGACGCTGGTCGGGGCGATGGCGACGGTACGGGTCGATGACGCTCGCTTCTTCCGGTACGGGGGTTTCGTGGCGGTTGCCCTGTTGGCCTCGATGGTGGTGGCAGGCCAGGCGGACCGACCCGGACCGGGATCCGGACACGGACCTGGATCCGGACCGGGGCGCCGGGCGGAGCTGGCGTGGATCGGCTCGGGTCTGGGTACCGGCCTGTCTTGGCTCGGCACTCGTTCCTACGCCATCTACCTGTGGTCATGGCCGATGCAGGTACTCGCTGCCCATCGTTGGCCCGATACCAGCCGCTGGCTACTCAGCGTTGGTGTCGTCGGGCTCTCGCTGGGGCTGGCCGAGCTCTCTCACCGCTTCGTCGAGGATCCGCTCCGGCGTCGCGACCGGTGGGCATCTCAGGCCCGGCGTCGACGTCCCGCCTGGGTCGTTGGGTCGATGGTCGCGGTTGCTTCGGTCGTAGGAACCTACGGTGCCGCTTCGGTGGCGCCGGCCCACCAGCGCCTCGACACCGCGGAGGCCCTCGAGAGGGCACTGGCCGTCCCGACCACCGCGCCGGCCGGGACGGCGGGTGAGGACGGACTGGGAGTGCTGGTGACGGGTGACAGCGTGAGCTTCACCATCGGGCTCTACAAGCCCGAGCCCGAGGAGTTGCCCAACGGACTGAAATGGGTGGACAGCCGGGCGGTGATCGGCTGCGGGCTGCTCGCGGCGGACCGATGGGAGTACCCCGACGGCTCAGGGGGATTCGCGCCGCCGTCGTCGGGGGACTGTGTCGGGCAGGCCGAGGCGGAACGACGGGGACTGGCCCAACGCCCCGACGTGGTGGTCACCTTCCCCGGAGCGTGGGAGACCCAGGCGGCCCGATCTCCCGAGGGTGAGGTCGTGACCGCCCGCTCGACCCGAATGGCCGAGGTCCTGACCGACAACCTGGTGACCCGGGCCCTCGACGCCCACCGGGTGGGATCGACGTTCATCGTGGTGGCCTGGGCCTGCCCGGGCGAGGGCACCCCGTCGGACCGGTCAGATCCCGAATTCATCAGCTGGGTCGACCGCGTGTTCCGCTCCGCCATGGAGAGGGCCCGACGGGCCGGTGCCGATGCCCGCTATCTGGAACCTGGTCCCGAAAGCTGCGAGGGCGGTATCACCGGTACCCCGACCGAGGATCGGCGCCGATGGATGGCCGACAGCAACCACGTGCTGGGCTGGGACCAGGGGAAGGCCTTCTGGAACGAATGGCTCGGCCCGAAGCTGGTCGATGAGATGGCCTCGCGCTGATCGCCCCCACTAGGGGCCCCGCGCGCATGCGGGGCGCGGTTGGGCCATACTTCGATCGTTGGTCGGGTCCTTGGCTCCCGGCCGCGACCGCATCGTCATCATCGCCGGAACGGAGAACGTCATGGGATTTCTCGACAAGGCCATGTCGCAGGTTCAACAGGCCGCCAAACAGGGCCAGGACAAGATCGACGACATGAACGCCAAGAAGAAGGCTGACGGCCTCCTTCGTGACCTCGGGGCCTGGTACTACGCCACCCAGACCGGTAGGGACAACGGCCAGGGCGAGGCGGAGATCGCCCGCATCACCGCTGAGCTCCAGGCCCACGAAGCCGAGCACGGTGAGCTCGGGGCCAGCAACGAGGCCGCGACACCGGCCGCCGCGCCTCCTCCTCCCGGGGCGGCTTCTCCGCCGCCTCCACCGGGAGGCGGGGCCACGCCGCCGCCGCCTCCGGGTGCTGTTGCTCCGCCGCCTGCGCCGGGGTCGGTCGCTCCACCGCCGCCTCCGGGTGCTGTTGCTCCGCCACCACCACCCGGGTCGGTTGCACCACCGCCACCTCCGGGTGCGGTGACCTCCGAGGGAGCCTGATGGGAGAGACGACCAAGGTCGGGGTCTTCGGTGCCGCGGGCCGGATGGGTGCGACCGTCTGTCGAGCGGTGGACGAACACCCCGAACTGGAGCTGGTGGTCGCCGTCGATCCCGGCGCCGCCGGGCTGCCGTTGAGGGAGGCGACCGGTGTCGACGTCG
>JAGQSO010000043.1 GCA_020439505.1 Acidimicrobiales bacterium | reverse complement strand
GGCGCAACGTTCCACGACGGCTCGAGTGCCGCCTCGGCCGCCGGAGGTTCGGCGTCGAAGTATCGGGCGATCTCCTCAGGTGAGGAGGATGACACGAACCGGCCGCACATGGCGTCAAGCTAGTGCCGCGTCGGGGAACCTTCGCTGGGGTTGGAAGTCCCTCGGAGGGATTCCCGGGCCGTTGGGACTTTGGTCCATGTCCGGTGAGAGGGGGTTCCAATACGGTGGCGTCGGATATCGCCTTCATCGCGGGGGGAAACCGCCATGGAAACCCATGTCGCGAGACGTGATGCATGTACGAGGCATGAGGGTGCTCGGTGATGGCGGTAGACATCTCGCCTCGATCCGCCCCGGAACAGCAATCCTGTGAAAGCCCTTGGCTCAGGCTGGGAGGGCGTTGGACCGGGCGACCGAGGCGTACCAGGTGGCGCTGGGCTTGGGTGAGCGCACGAACGTCCGGCGGTCGACGTCGACCAGCCCGAAGCGGGGGCCGTACCCGAACGCCCACTCGAAGTTGTCGAGCAGGCTCCAGTAGGTGTAGCCGCGAACATCGATGCCCTCGGCCAGACAGTCGAGGACACCTTCCAGCGCGGTCCTCGTGTAACGAATCCGCTGCTCATCGTCATCGGTTCCGATCCCGTTCTCGGTGACCACGATCGGAACCCGCCCACCGGTGACCTCCCAGGCCCGGCGGATGGTGGCGGCCAGGGACTGGGGCCAGTACTCGTAGCCCATGATCAGCGTCTCCACCCCGTCCTCGGCCCCGAGCATCCCGCCCGATCCCCAACGTCCCCGGGAATAGGTCTGCACCCCGATGAAGTCATCTCCTTCGGTTGCGGCCAGGAACACATCCTCCATGTGCCCCCTGGCGCCGTCGATGTGGGCCTGAGCAGCGGCCAGGTCCTCTGGGCTCTCGCCGACCGCGGTCCATTCCTGCATCGAAAGCGTGAGACCGACAGGAACTCCGGGGGCCGCGGCGCGGATGGCCTGAACCGACAGCCGGTGAGCCTCGATGAAGTTGGCCCCCACCTTCAGCGCCGTGGCCATGTCTGAGACCCCCGGCGGGAACACCCCGAGGACCCACCCGCAGAAGGCGACGATGTTGGGTTCGTTGATGGTGCAGGCGCGGGCGATGCGGTCGTGCCCCAGGTGGCTCGCCGCTCGTTTGCAGAAGGTGGCGAAGCGCTCCGCGGTGTCGGCTGACTCCCAGCCTCCCCTCGCTGCAAGCCATCGAGGGTTGGTGAAGTGATGGAAGGTCACCACCGGGTCGATGCCGCGCTCGCGCAGTCCGTCACACATCCTGGCGTAGTGGTCCAGGGCCGCTATCGACCACTCCCCCTCCTCGGGCTCGATCCTGCTCCACTCGATGGAGAAGCGGTAGTTGTCGAGGCCGAGCGATGCGACGATGTCGGCATCCTGGTTCCAACGGTTCCATGAATCGCAGGCGTCGCCGCTCGGCTCGGCCACTCCGGAACCCTCGCTGTGTTCGAACGCCCACCAGTCGTTGTTCCAGTTCCCGCCCTCGATCTGGTGAGCAGCGGTCGCGGTACCCCACGTGAATCTGTCGGGGAACCGACGAGAAGGGATGCTGGACGACGGCTGCGACTCAGAGTTGGCGGTCATCGACGGATGGTAGATGCCCGACTGCCGCCAAAGGGTTCCCGGCCATCGACGAATGACACCCGTCCCGACCGCACTGTCGCGCTGTCGCGGTGACCGGTCGAACTTGCCCGGACTGCCGCGTCGGGAGGGCTGAGGACCGAAGTGACAAAGGTCCCTAGTCGGCGTCTGTCGGTTTGAGAACGATCGGTGGCGATTCTGCCCCGAGCGGTCGTCTCGACCGGAATGGAGGTCTTGGATGGCTCCGAGGGTGTACGACGCGGTGGTCATCGGTGCTGGACACAACGGTCTGTGTCTGGCTGCCTACCTCCAACGGGCGGGGCTGCGCACCGCGGTGGTCGAGCGTCGCCACGAGGAAGGGGGCGGAGTCAACACCGAGGAACCGCTGCTCCCGGGATTCCGGTTCAATCTCCATGCCCAGTACATGGAGTTCTTCGACATCATGCCGATGATCCAGGACTTCAAGCTCGATGAGATCGGACTGCGAACCGTGATGCCCGAAGCCCAGGCTGGCATCGCGTTCGCCGACGGGCGGCCACCGGTGATCCTCCACCGACCAGACCTGCTCGACCGCACCCATCAGAGCATCAGTCGGTACTCGAAAGACGACGCCGATCGGTACGTGGAACTGAAGACCCGGGCCGCCCAGCTCGAGACGCTGCTGGCCATCGGGATCTACAACCCCCCCTCGCCCACCGCCGAGACCGCCCAGGGCGACCTACTGGCGGCGGCGTTCGCCGATCTGGGGATCCCCAACAACTACGTCACCAAGACCCCCAAGATCGTCATCGACGAGCTGTTCGAAACCCCCGAACTGCGGGCGTTGCTCTACCGGGCCTGTGTCGAGTGGGGATACCCGATCGACCAGTACGGAACCGGGGGCATGTTCATGACCTTCGTTCTGTGGACCATGGGCAACTGGAAGATGGCGCTCGGGGGAACCCACACCCTGGCCAAGGCCATGACCCAGGCCTGTTACCGCGAGGGTGTCGATCTGATCGAGAACACCATGGTCAACCGGGTGATCGTCGAGGACGGGCGAGCGGTGGGGGTCGAGGTCCGCGACGGCGAGATCATCCGCGCCGAGCGCCTGGTGGCATCCAACGCCGATCTTCAACAGACCATGTTGGACCTGGTCGGCCGGGACCACCTCAGCGATGCCTGGGTCAAGCGAAGTGAGGCGTTCCGCTACGGGCCCAGCCACGTTCTGGGCACCCCGATGTTCTGTCTCTACGAAGCACCCTCGTATCGGTCAGCTCGCTGGGACGCCGAAATCGACCGGTGCTTCTACACCATGGTCGGTTTCGACGGGCCCGACGACACCGCCCGCTACATCCGTGACGCCTACTCGGGTGCGTTGCCCAAGCCGGCAGCGGGAACGTGGGTCAACTCGCTGTGGGACCGCTCCCAGGCGCCACCCGGTCGTCACGCCGCCACCGGGTGGTACTTCTTCCCCCCTGCGTCATCGCTGTCCTCGGCTGAATGGGACGAGGTGCGAGCCACCTTCAACGAGAGGTTCCTCGACGAGTGGGTGCGCTTCGCTCCCAACATGACGCGGGACAACGTGATCGCCCACCGCCTGTACACACCGGACCAGATGGAGCGCAAGAACATGATGATGGAGGGTGACTTCTCCAACGGGGAGTACTCACCCGACCAGATGGGCGTGAACCGGCCGTTCCCCGAGGCCGCCAACTACCGGACCGAAGTGGACGGCCTCTACCTGTGCGGGCCGTCCTCGTTCCCCGGGGGAGGCGTTCACGCCGCCTGTGGCTACAACGCCTACAAGGCGATCGCCGAGGACCTCGATCTACCCAGTCCGATCGGATCAGGAAGGGCCTACTGATGGCTGACATCTACACCTCAGCGTGGTACGACGCGGTGCGCGACACCATCAACTCGAAGGTCGACGCGATGACGGGAGTGCCCGACGGCGGCTTCACCGTGGCCGTCGACATCCAAGGCGACGGCCGGTCGCCGTACTTCCCCGCCGACGGTGCCCGGCATTTCCTGATCCGCATAGACGACGGGCGCTGCGAGTGGTACCGCGAGGTGGACTCCACCGAGGCCGCAACCCACGACCACGACGACGTCGATCTGGACTATCGGTTCATCGGTCCGGCCTCCGTCTTCGATGACATCGCGGCCGGCCTCATCGACCCCATCGACGCCGCCCTGGGGGGCCAGGTGAAGGTGCGTGGCGACATGCGGTTCCTCATGCGCCAGGCCGAACACGTCCAGGTGCTCCTGGAGGCCTACACCAACGGGGTGAGCACCGACTGGCCTCAGGGCCGGCCCCCCTACGGCGAAGCCGGATAGGGCCCGACGGCGATGCGCAGCGAGTACGACGCCATCATCATCGGAGGGGGCCACAACGGGCTCACCCTCGGCTCCTACCTGGCCCGCAGCGGCCTGGACGTGGTGGTCCTGGAACGTCGCCACGAGGAAGGAGGAGGACTGTGCACCGAGGAGCTGACCCTCCCCGGCTTCCTCCACAACGTCCACGCCAACTACCACACGTTCGTGGACCTCGCTCCCCCGGTCAACGATCTGGAGGTCCGCTCCCACGGGGTCGAGTACGTCCGCCCCGAGGTCCAGATGGCTTCGATCTACGACGACGGCACGGCCCTGGTCATCCACCGCGAGCTGGACAAGACGTGCGAGTCGATCGCCCGGTTCAGCGAGGAGGACGCCGAGACCTTCCGGCGGCTGAACACCGAGGCCCACGGCTATGTCGACCTGCTGCTCGGCACCCTCATGTACCAGCCGCCCATGTCGGTCAAGGAACTGACCAAGGCACTGGCCATGTTCGGGGTCGAGGGACGTTCGGAGTTCCTGGGGGTGAAGCTCCGTCGGGAGACCATCAACCAGTTTCTCGACCAGCACTTCACCCACCCCAAGGTCAAGGCCCATCTCGCCTTTCACGGTGCGGTGTGCGGTTACACCAACGACATCCCCGGTTTGGCCATCGGCTTTCCCCTGTTGATCGGCAAGATCGACAACTGGCACGTCTGCGTCGGTGGTTCCCATCGCCTGGCCCACGGGCTGTGGCGAGACCTGGCTCAACACGGCGGCACCTTGATCTCCGACGCCGAGGTCGACCACATCGTGGTCGACGACGGCCGGGCGGTCGGGGTGAGGTTGGCGTCGGGTGAGGAGCTCTCGGCCCGCAAGCTGGTCGCCTCCACCCTCGATGTCGAACAGACATTCCTGCGCCTGATCGAACCCGAGCGCCTCGATGAAGAGTTCCGTACCCGGGTCGGTCGCGACGTCAAGCACAAGGACTGGACGTTGTTCTCGGTGCATCTGGCTATGGCCGAGGCGCCCCGATACGAGGCGGCGGCGTTCGACCCCGATGTGGACCGGGCATGGGTGGTCAACCTGGGCTACGGATCCCCCGAGGAGCTCAACGCCGAGTGGGCCCGCATTCGCCGGGGTGAGCTCCCTGATCCCCGACCCAACGCCGCGGTCAACACCCTGTACGACCCGACCGACGCTCCTCCCGGCCACTTCACCGGTCTGTTGCGCCAGTTCGCCCCGTTCTCGCTCCAGGGGACTGGCCCGGGCGGGTGGGAGGGTGCGGCTCGCTGGTACGGCAAGCGCTGCATCGAGGCGTGGCGGCGCTATGCCCCCAACCTGACCGATGACGTGATCTTGGACTGGGCACCCTTCACCCCGCTCGAGATCGCCCAGAAGATGGTGAACATGATCGGCGGCGACTGGATGATGGGCGAGATCTCCCTGGACAACATGTTGGACCAGCGGCCTCTGCCCGAGCTCGGTCAGTACCGCACCCCGATCGAGGGTCTGTACATGGCGGGGTCTACCCAGCATCCCCACGGGTTCATCACCTTCGGCCCCGCCTACAACGCCCTTCAGATCATCGTCGAGGACATCGGGCTGAAGCCCTGGTGGAGGAAGATCTGACGTGGGTGGTGACCGTTCCGGCGAGGCCGACACCGTCCCGTCAGTTCGCCTGTCCGATGGCGACGACGCCTCGGGAATGGCGGTGATGCTGGCTGACCTACTCGCCGACAACCTCAGGGACTATCCCGCCCGGTCCCGGGTCGCCCACCTGGTTCGGGGTTCGGTGGTGATGACGGCAGCGGACCGGGACCGGTCGGTGACCGTGACCTTTGCTGGGCGGGAGGTGTCGATTGCCGACGGTTCTCTCGACGGTGCTCCTCGCATGGTCGGGCAATGGTTGGACCTGGCCCAGCTGTGCAGCGGCCGACTCTCGCCTATCAAAGCGGTGACAGGTCGTCGACTGACGGTGCACAACATCGGGCGGGTCGACCTATTGGCCGCCGCCGGCTTTGTGATGTCGGTTCCCGCCTCGTATTACGGGGAGGCGACCCGCTGGACACTGGAGCGAATCGTCCTCACCCTTGCGCTCGTGGCATTCGTAGTGGCCTTGATCCTGGGAATCCGGCGCCCCTGTCGGGCAAGTTGATGGTTGGTGTAAGGCCTGCCTAACATCTCGGGATGATCTCATCTCGGGCCCTGGCATCCATGCGGTTGGCGGCGACGCTGGTGCACTTCCTACCCGCCCTTCGAGCCCGGGTCAGGGTGGACTCGACGGTCCTGGTCGAAGTCTGCCCGTCAGGTCGCGGCGAGGTGATGGGTCCCGAGTCGCCGGTGATCGTCATGTCGCCCTGCGGATTCCACCGGGCGGTCGCCCAGGCTCATCAGGAGGTGGTGAGGGGCGGCCAGCTCACTTTCCTTCACCTTCCCGCTGGCGTGGACCCAGTGGTCGACGTAGGAACACCCTCTTGTGGTCTGGCGTTGCCGGGAGGGATCTACCGCATGCCCGTCGATGGCCAACGATGGCGGTGGGCGTTCGCCACCACATTGGATGCCAAGATCGCATTCGAGCTCGGTCACTCGACGGTTGACGAGGCACTCGTCATGACCGGTGTGACCACCATGGGCCTCCGCCCAGACCCCGAGACCGGGGTGAGCGTCCTGTTCGCCGAAACCAACGCGGCACCTGACACCCCCGAAGAAGCGGAGCTCATCGAGCTTCTCCGGTCTCTGATGGCCACCTGGACTGCCCACGAACTCATGACGTGGCTGCATAGCGACAACCTCGGCCATGAGGTCTCCTGACCGGCGTGGCCCAGCCCGCAATAGTGCGCCCCAGACACGTCCGTTGGTCACCTCGTTGGTTCACCTGGGCCTTAGAAACAGGAGAGCCGGCCCTTGCGGACCGGCTCTGACCTGCGGTTTATTCCGTCGGGCTGAGAGGATTCGAACCTCCGGCCTCTTGACCCCCAGTCAAGCGCGCTAACCAAACTGCGCCACAGCCCGTGGGAAGCGCCACCCTAGCCCGCACCGGCGGTGGCTCAGAACTCCGGAGGGTCACTTCTTGGCCGGCGTGGTACCCGGCGGCTGGTGGTCGGGATCATGGCCACTCGCCCGTCACCGCCCAGATGATCACCTCGATCAGGCGCCATCCCAGGTACAGGACCAGTGCGGCCACCAACACCCAGAAGTGCCACGGGATCTTTGTCTCCTCGGTGTCCTCGGAGGGGTCGGCTATGAAGCGGCCGCAGGTCGAACAGGTCCCATCGGGGGCGAGCGACTCGGGGTTGTAGTAGCGGTCGCAGGTCTCACACCAGGGCACGGCCGACAAGCATTCCCCTACCGAGCCTCGGGGTCCAAACGCTCGATGTCAGCTCGGGGTCCGGAGACGGGGGCCGTGGCGGGCGATCCCGCTCGGTACCGGACGGGCGACAAGGCGTTCAACGAGCAACGCCGCCGAGATCAGCCTTTCGATGTCCACCCCGGTGGCTACCCCCATGTCGTCGAGGGTTGCCACCAGCGACTCGGTGGCAAGGTTTCCGCCTGCGCCTTGGGCGAAGGGGGAACCCCCCAGCCCTCCGACTGCGGTATCGAATCGGGTGACGCCCCGCTCCAAGGCAGTGAGCGCGTTGGCAAGAGCGGTACCCCTGGTGTCGTGGAGGTGCAGGCCGGTCTCGTCCACCCAACGGCTGGTGGATGGAAGCCCGGCGATCGCGTCGAGGAGATCGTGAATCCGCCGCGGGGTGGCCATTCCCGTCGTATCGGCGAACGTCACCGCCTCCACCCCCCGATCCTCCAGGCGGCGGGCCAGATCCACAACCGATACCGGATCCGCCTCACCCTCATAGGGCGAACCGAAGGCACAAGAGATCACGGCGTCGACCGGGACCGAGGCGGACGTTGCGAGCTGGGTCACCTCGGCGATCACGGACTGTGACTCCTCCACCGTCATCTTCACGTTGCGCTGGTTGTAGGTGGGTGAGTGCGAGATGGTGACGGTGATCTCGTCCACTCCGGCCGCGAGGGCCAGGTCGGCTCCCTTGAGGTTCGGTACCAGTGCGGTCAGTCTCACCTCGGGCCGCCGCTTCAATCCGGCCAGGACTTCGGTAGCTCCCGCCATGGCTGGTACCGCCTTGGGTGACACGAACGCCACTGCCTCGATCCGGCGCAGTCCGGCGTCCGCGAGGGCCTCGATCAGGGCTATCCGGTCGCGGACATCGACGGGACGTTCGGGTTGAAGTCCGTCGCGGGGACCGACGTCTCGAATGGTGACGGAGTCGGGCAGCTCGGGACGGGCGCCGTTGATCATCACGGTAGGGCCGGCCTCACACCGGCGGGACGCCGTGGCGACGGTCGGAGAAGTGGCGGTCCTTGCCCTTAGCCAGAGCGAAGCGCCGGATGATCTCGGCTCGTAGGTTCTCGGGCTGCACGATGGCGTCGACCACCAACTCCGATGCCAGGCGCAAGATGTCGACGTCCTCTTCGTATATTCGCCGCTGCTCGGAGACGAACGCTTCGGCCTCGGCGGGGTCCTCGAAGGCGGCGATGCGGTTGGCGAACACCGCGTTCACCGCGGCCTCCGGCCCCATCACCGCGATCTTGGCGGTGGGCAGGGCGATGGTCGCTTCCGGCTCGAAGGCCGGGCCGGCCATGGCGTAGAGCCCGGCGCCGTAGGCCTTGCGCAGCACCACGCACAGCTTGGGCACGGTGGCTTCGGAGATGGCGGTGACCATCTTGGCGCCATGGCGGATGATGCCTTGGCGCTCTACCTCGGTGCCGATCATGAACCCGGGCACGTCGGCCAGGAACACCAGCGGGATGTTGAAGGCGTCGCAACACCACACGAATCGGGCGGCCTTGTCGGCTGAGTCCACGAACAGGACCCCGCCCTTCACCTGGGGGTTGTTGGCCACGAAGCCCACCGGGCGGCCATCGACCAGGCCGATACCGCACACCAGCTCGGGGGCGAACAGGGGCTTGATCTCGAAGAAGCTCTCGGCGTCGACCAACCCATCGATCACCGTACGCACGTCGTAGGCGGCCTTGTCGTCCTCGGGCACCGATTCTGGTGTCAGGGGGTGGGCGGGCTCGGACGGCTCGTAGTGGGGCGGGTCGTGCCGCCAGTTGACCGGGAAGTAGGTGAACCAGGCTTTGGCCTGCTCTAGGGCGTCCTCGTCGTCGACGGCCAGGTTGTCGCCGCAGCCCGACACGGTGGCGTGCATGCGGGCGCCGCCGGTCTCCTCCAGGGTGGCCTTCTCGCCGATGACCATCTCGGCCATGCGGGGCGACCCCAGGTACATGGAGGCGTTGCCCTCCACCATGATGATGATGTCGCAGAAGCTGGGGATGTAGGCCCCGCCGGCGGCCGACGGCCCGAACAGGCAGCAGATCTGGGGCACCCGGCCCGACAGGCGCACCTGGTTGTAGAAGATCCGCCCCGCTCCCCGCCGCCCGGGGAACAGCTCGACCTGGTCGGTGATGCGGGCCCCGGCCGAGTCGACCAGCCAGAAGACCGGCAGCTCGTGGCGGAGGGCGTACTCGGTGAGCCGCACGATCTTCTCGACGGTGCGGGCCCCCCACGACCCGGCCTTCACCGTGGGATCGTTGGCCATAACGCACACCGGGCGACCTTCGATGGTGCCCACCCCGGTGACCACACCGTCGGCGGGAAGATCGACGGCGGAGGTATTGGCCAGTAGTGCGTCCTCCACGAACGATCCCGGGTCCAACAACAGGTCCAGCCGGTCGCGGACGAAGAGCTTGCTCTGCTGGGTCAGCTTGTCGCCCCCCTTGGCCAGGTTCCCCGCCAGCGCACGCTCCGCGGCGGCCGCCACACGATCCGCTGTCGTGGGCTCGGTCATCTGGGGTTCAGAATCCAACACGTCGTGAGCCTAATGACGACCAGGCCCAGTATCGGGCCGCTGGATGCCGGCGAATGAGCCACGAGCGGGACTTTTCGGGGCAAGGAGGCGAGCGGGTAGTCGAGCCGACCCACAAGTAGGGCATGGTTTAACCGAGGCGAAGCCTCGGTCTGATCACCCTCGCAGCGACGACGGCTGGACTTATCCGCCAGGTCCCTAAGGCTGGTTTCAACCGCGGCGGATCGCCAGGATGGCGATGTCGTCGTTGTTGGGCTCGCGGGCGAAGTCTCGGGCGGCTTCCAGCAGGGACTTCACCATCACCGCCGGGGAGGCGCCGGGGTCGCGGCGCAAGGTGTTGGCGATGCGCTCCTCGCCGAAGAGCTGGTCGCCGGCCCGGGACTCCGAGAGGCCGTCGGTGTAGAGCAGGACCACGTCGCCCAGGTTCAGAGGCAACTCCCGGCTGTGGAACGTACCCCTGGGGTCCAACATCAGGAGCGGACCGGTGGAGCGCAGGGGGCGGACGTCGCGCTCGTGCCACAGCCACGCCGGGGGGTGGCCGGCCGAGGCGTAACGCATGGTCTCGGCTTCGAGGTCGAACACCACCACGCACAGCGAGATCATCTCCTCGCTTCGACCCAAGCCCGACATGATCACGTTCAGCTCCTCCAGGGCCTGGGCCGGGTCCCGGTACTGGAGCAGGAACACGCGGAGCAGGTACTTGGCCTGGAAGGCGGTGATGGAGGGCTCGATGCCGTGCCCGGTGACGTCACCGATCACCGCCGCCACCCGGGTCGGGGCCACCGGGAAGACGTCGTAGAAGTCCCCGGCCATCAGGCCGGTCCCGGCCTGATACACCCGTCCGATCTCGAAACCCGCCACGTCGGGAAGTTGCTCGGGCGCCAGGCGCTCGGCCCATCGCCGCGGCGCCAGGTCCTCCTGGGACAGCACCTCCTCGGCCCGACGCTCCAGTTCGAACCGACTCTCGGCCAGCCGGGCATCCCGCACGAAATCCCGGCCGAACAAGATCGAGACGCCCACCGGGAGCAGGACCACCGCGAACAGCCAGCGGGCGTCCGCCTCCAACACAGAGCCCGCGCCGACCGCCACCGCCAGCACCGAATAGAGCACCGCCGTGTGCACGTCCTTGCGAAAAGCGGAACGGGCGACGGTCGCAGCGTCCGAAGTTCGACCGAACTCGCGCTCGGTGCGGCCCGCCACGATCTGCAGCCGACGAGCCGAGCGGGCCCATACCGCCGCGGCGATGGCACAGGCCGCCGCAACCACGAGCAGCAACGGATAGCGCATGGTCGGCCGATCCTACCGCTCTTGTGCCCCGGCTGTTCCGAGCCCGCGCGTCGTCAGGTAGCGGCTCAGCGGGGCTCAGGCCTTCGAGGGCCAGTTTCCCATCGGGTGTGTGAACCGGATGCCCCCTGGGCTCGTCGACCGATCAGCTCCACGCCGATCGCTCCCGCAGCCCCGATGGCCAGTGCCTGAGGGAGCAGTGTCATCGGCACGTCGAGCTCGAACACATCCCTCACCGGTGGAACGGCCACCGCCGCGGCCGCGATCCCAGCCATCGCGGCGACCAGAGCCGCCTTCCACGCCTTCACCGGGCGAGCCAGGACCACCAGGATCCACAGGGTGACGACCAGAGCCGCGATGGCCGCCGCGGTTCGTCGTTCATCGACCGAGGCGTGCTCCAAGTCGGCGAGCAGGTAGGCGGCGAACACCGACACCGCAACCACTGCCCCAGCAGGGACGGCAAAGGCCAGCACCCGAGCGAGAAAGCCCGGACGGTAGCGGGCCGGGTTGGGGCCAAGGGCGAGGAAGAAGGCTGGGATCCCGATCGTGACCGCACTTATCAACGTCAGGTGGCGGGGCAGGAACGGATACGGCAATCCAACGATCGACACCAGGATCACCAGTAAGAACGAATAGGTGTTCTTCGAGAGGAAGAGACTCGCCACCCGCTCGATGTTGCCGATTACCCGTCGTCCTTCGCCCAACACGTTAGGCAGCCGGGAGAACTCGCCGTCCAACAGGACGAGTTGGGCGGCGGCCTTGGTCGCCGGGGCGGCGTTACCCATGGCGACTCCGATGTCGGCGTCCTTGAGCGCCATGGCGTCGTTGACCCCGTCGCCGGTCATCGCGACGGTGTGTCCCTGGTTTTGGAGGGCCCGCACCATCGCTCGCTTCTGGTGGGGACTCACCCGTCCGAAGATGCTGTGACCGGCGACCGCTTCGGATAGATCCTCGGGGTCCTCGCCCAACCGGCGAGCGTCGACGGGCTCACCCACCGGCAGCCCCAGGCTCTCGGCGATCGCGGCGACCGTCGCGGGGTTGTCGCCCGAGATCACCTTGATGTCGACGCCCTGATCCCGGAAGTATCCGAGGGTCTCGGCTGCGTCGGGCCGGATCCTCTCGGCCAGGGTGACCAGCGCCTCACTCCGGCGATCCGGAGGTGCCTCCTGTCCGTCGAGCACCCCAGCCGCCGACTGGACCAGCAGTACCCGTCGTCCTTGGGCGGCCAGCGTGGCCACCAGCTCTCGCTCAGGGGCGTCGGAGGGGGCGAGCACATCGGGGGCTCCCAGTATCCAAGCGCCGTGCCCGGCGAAGGATGCGGCGCTCCACTTGCGAGCCGAGGAGAACGGAACCTCACCGTCTTGAACCCAACCGGTCGGGGCGGGACAGACCGCGCCGATGGCGGCGAGGCTGGCATTGGCGTCGGGGTCGGCAGCCATCGCCCCCAGGGCCGCCCTGATCATCGCCTCGTCATGACTTCCGTCGAGCACCAACAACTGATCGAAGCCGACATCGCCCACCGTGAGCGTTCCGGTCTTGTCCAGACAGACCACATCCACCCGGGCTAGCCCTTCCACCGCGGGAAGCTCTTGCACCAGTACCCGGCGTCGGCTCAGGTTCACCGCGGCCAGAAAGAACGAGACGCTGGTCAACAACACCAGACCCTCGGGGACCATCCCCACCAACGCCGCCGCGGTTCCGGTCACCGGTTCGCGCCAGTCGCCGGTGTCGTCGCTACGGACCTGGGTCCAGATCAACAGCGGGGTCACCCCGACGATCAGCCAGGTGATGTAGCGCAGCAGGGTGTCGATCCCCTCCTGCAGTTCCGAACGGGCTCGAGCGAACACC
The DNA here is from genome assembly GCA_020439505.1 of Acidimicrobiales bacterium. Lineage (GTDB taxonomy): Bacteria > Actinomycetota > Acidimicrobiia > Acidimicrobiales > Iamiaceae > Aquihabitans. Next base: position 128,283 of record JAGQSO010000043.1, on the reverse strand, counting down.
TTCACCTCAGCGGCCAGGCGTCGGGCATAGGCGTCGTAGCCGACCGCAGTGGCCTGGAAGCGGCCGGTGCCGGCCAACACGACCGTTCCCGACAGGACCCCCTCACCAGCCGACTTGGGCACAGGGTCCGATTCACCGGTCAGAGCCGACTCGTCGATCTCCAGACCGGCCGACACCGACAAGATGCCGTCGGCTGGTACCTGATCCCCGGCTCGGATCTCGATCATGTCGTCGAGCACGACGTCGCCGAGGGGTACCTCGCTGATCTGGTCGTCCCTTCTGACCCTCGCGGTCGGAGCGTGAAGCACGGCGAGACGATCAAGGGTGAACTTGGCCCGTACCTCCTGGCCGATACCGATCATGGCGTTGAGGACGACCACCACCGCGAACATGGCGTCACCGACCCGACCCGTCGCCAGGACGGCCACCGCCAGCACCGCGAGAATGGCGTTGAACCGGGTCATCACGTTGGCGCGAACGATCTCGCCCACCGTTCGAGACGTGGTCTCCTCGACCTGGTTGGTCAGCCCCCGCTCGATCCGGGCCCTGACCTCGGCCGAACTGAGACCGCCGGGATCGGTGGGTGTTACGGGCTCGGGGACGTCGGATGCCGTCACTGTCAGTTCGAACGTTGGCGTACGCGCAGCTTGATCGGGGTCGCGCCTAGGTCGAAGGCCTCCCTGAGCTTCCGTTCGATGTAACGGAGGTAGGTGGCGGGAAGTTCCTTGTTGGCGAACAGCGTGAAGGTCGGCGGATCGGCCGCGCCCTGGGTGGCGTAGAGGATCCTGGCCCCGTGGGGAGCGGGCTGAGCGGACTGGGCCGCCGACACCACCTCGTTGACCCGCCGGGTCGGGACCCGCCGGTGATATGCGGTGATCGCCTCGGCCAGGGCCGGCATCAGTCGGTGCACGTTCTTGCCGGTTAGCGCCGAGATGCGGATCACCTCGCTCTCACCTAGGAAGGCCAGCTTCTGGCCGACCTCGTAGGTGACAGCGGCGCGGGCGTCGGTATCGAGCAGTTCCCACTTGTTGAGCAGCACCACGATCGGACAGCCCGCGGCGTCGATGCGCTCGGCGAGGCGTTGGTCCTGGTGGGTGACGCCCTCGGTCCCGTCGATCACCAGCAGAGCGACATCGGAGGAGTCGACCGCCTTCAGCGCCCTTACGAAGGAGTAGTACTCCGTCCCCTCCTCGATGCGGGCCTTGCGTCGCATGCCGGCGGTGTCGACGAAGCGGATGGGTCCATCGGGGGTCTCGACCACGGTGTCGACGGCGTCACGGGTGGTGCCGGGCATGTCGTGGACGACGGACCGGTCCTCGCCGATCAGGCGGTTGAACAGCGTGGACTTGCCCACGTTGGGCCGACCGACGAGGGCCACCGAGAAGATCCGGTCTTCGTCCTTCGCCGTCGACTCCGCCTCGGCGTCGGGCTCGGCCGGTTCGGGCAGGGCCTCGACGAGAGCGTCGAGCAGGTCGCCCGTTCCCAAGCCGTGAAGGGCGGTGACCGGGAACGGGGTGCCGAGCCCGAGCGAGAGGAACTCCCAGATCAGCGCCTCGTGGGAGGAGTCGTCGACCTTGTTGGCCACCACCATCACCGGGGTCGCCGATCCCCGGAGGAGCTCGGCCACCCGGGCGTCCTCCTCGGTAACGCCGGTGGTGACGTCGACCACCAGGAGCACGGCGTCGGCCTCGGCGATCGCCCTCTCGCTCTGCCGGCTGACCTTCTCGTCCAAGGCGTCACCGCCGGGCATCCATCCGCCGGTGTCGACAAGGCGGAACCCATGCCCCTGCCAGTCCGCCACCACTTCCTTGCGGTCGCGGGTCACCCCCGGCTTCTCCTCCACGATGGCTTCGCGGCGGCCGACGATGCGATTGAGCAAGGTCGACTTTCCGACGTTGGGGCGTCCGACGATGGCCACCATCGGAAGGTCGGTCGTATGGGTGCTGGTCATGGCGAGGCGGGCTCCAGGGCTCGGCGGAGCGCCGCGCCGTCGGTGGGAATGATCTCGACGTGACGGGGCAGTTCGCCCGGGGTGACGCCGTCGAGGAAACGTCCACCCGAAAGGCAGACATCAGGAAGAAGGTAGCGGTGTCCCACCGGCTGGGCCGAGAGCACCCGGACGAGGTCCTCCCCCACCATCAAGCCGGTGACCGAGGTCGATCCACCGAAGTACCGGTTTTCCACCGCGACCACCCGTACGTCGGGCCTCGCCATGGTCGCCACCAGCGGTGCCAGCACCGCGGCGCCCGCCGTGCCGGTGAGGATGCCGACCGGGGCGCCCGCCCGGGGGCGAACCGACACCGTCACCCCTCGGCCGGGCGAGCCCGGCTCCCGGGCGGGTGACGTGGTCGCGGGCGGTTCGGGCGCTGAAGTGTCGTCCGCCTTCGATTGTGGTTCGTCCGATCGTGGTTCGTCGGGCGCCGCCATGCGTATCGCCCGGTAGCCCTCGGGAGGAGCGCCCAGGTCGCCTGCCGCCTCGTAGCGGTGGCCGGCCGGAGCCGGAGGGGCCGTACCGTCGGCCCAGGCGAAGAACCCGGCCCGGGGACGGGTCACGTCCTCGACAACCCCGGTGAACTCGGCTTCGAAGGTACGGGCCATTCCCACCCCGTCCTCGTACATGGCGAAGCCCTCGTAGGCCTCGGCGGGAGGAAATGGACGTCCCGACAAGATGTAGTACTCGTCCGACGCGAAGACCAGACGTCGGCCCAGGATCTCGAGGAAGGTCTCCTGCCAGGACTCGATGCAGTCCACCACCGCTTCGGCTTCAGCCGGCGTGGCCGAACGCATCCGGGGCTCGTGGTTGTACCGGCTGACCCCCAACGGCACCACGCACAAGCTGGCCAGTTCGGGGTACCGGTCGAGAACGCCGGCCAGGGTCTGGTCGAGAACCGCCCCATCGTTGAGTCCGGGACAGCACACGATCTGACCGTGGATCTCCACCCCGTGGTCCAGGAGGGCGCGCAGCCACCTCAACGACGGGCCACCCCGTCGGTTTCGTAGGAGTTCGTTGCGGGCCGACGGGTCGGTGGCGTGAATGCTCACGTTTAGGGGTGAGAGACCCTCGGTGACCACCCGCTCGAAGTCCGCCTCCGTGAACCGGGTCAGGGTGGTGAAGTTCCCGTACAGGAAGCTCAACCGGTAGTCGTCGTCTTTGAGGTACAGGCTCTGTCGCAACCCCGGTGGCAGTTGGTAGATGAAGCAGAACTCGCAGTGGTTGTCGCAGGTTCGCAACTGGTCGAAGAGGGCCGAATGGACGTCGATCCCCAGCTTCTCGCCCGCCCCCTTGGTGACCGTGATCGTCAGGTCCAGCCCTCCGCGGCGGATCTCGAGGGTCGGATCGGCCTCGTCGGTCAGCCACGTCCAGCGAATGATGTCGCGGGGTGCTTCACCGTCCACCGACAGGATCTCGTCACCGACCTCCAACCCCGCCAGCGCCGCCGGCGAGTCGGGCGTGACCGCGAGGACTCTGGGCGACGACATGACCCCGCCAGACTACCGGTCGGCCCTGGGACGCGGCCTGTTCCGGTCGGGGTGGCCCCCGGGTGGTCATCGGTGACCGCCATCTGTGCACGATGGTTTGTCGGCGCCGACGCGGTCCCTATGGTGGAAGGCGATGGCCGTCGACCGTGTTCTTCTCGCCGCCCCCCGGGGGTTCTGTGCCGGGGTGGAGATGGCGATCAAGGCGCTGGCCTGGATGGTCAGGGCCTTCGAGCCGCCCGTCTACTGCTACCACGAGATCGTCCACAACCAGTCGGTGGTACGCCGGTTCGAGGAGCAGGGTGTCGTCTTCGTCGATGACATCGCCTCGGTCCCTGAAGGCAGGCCGCTCATGTTGTCGGCCCACGGCTCAGCCCCCGAGGTCGTCGCCGCCGCCCGGGCCAAGGGCGGATACGTCGTCGACGCCGTGTGCCCCCTGGTCACCAAGGTCCACCACGAGGTGAAGGTAAGAGCCGGGAAGGGTTACCAGATCGTCTACGTCGGTCACGAGGGCCACGAGGAGGCGGTGGGAACCATGGCGGTCGCCCCCGACTCGATCCACCGGGTCGAGAGCGTCGAAGAGGTGGAGGCCCTTGGCGAACTCGACGGACCGGTTGCGATGCTGGCCCAGACCACCCTCAGCCACCGGGACTGGAAGGGGGTGATGGAAGCGGCCCAGGACCGCTGGCCCGACCTGTGGACCCCCGGACGGTCCGATCTCTGCTTTGCCACCACCAACCGGCAGGGAGCGTTGGCCGAGATCGCTCCCGAGTGCGATGCCGTGATCGTCATCGGCTCGGCCAACTCCTCCAACACGGTGGCGTTGGAGAAGCTCGCCCGCCAGGCCGGAACCCCCCGGGTGCTGCGGGTCAACGCGGCGTCCGAGCTCCCCGATGACCTGAGCGGAGTTGTCGGAGTCACCGCCGGGGCATCGGCGCCGGACTCGTTGGTCGAAGAGGTCCTGGCGGCGCTCGACCCGGTCAACGGAGTCGAGGAGGTTCGCATCACCGACGAAGACGAGTACTTCCCTCCGCCCCGAAACCTCCGCGACCTGTTGAACGTGGTCGACGCCGCGGCGACGTTGAGCCTCGGTGGCCCGGTGCAGGACCGACCTTCGGTGAACGAACGGTCGGTGAGGGCCGCCGACGTCTTGTCGTCGCTCTGAGCCAACGCTCGGCCAGCGACCGACGGACTCGACTGGGTCCCCCCTTGCAGCCACGGTCCAGATGACGGCGAGCGGTGGCGCTGCGCCGGAAGTCACGTCGGGCGATTGGGGGCCCGGTCGCGGCCTGTGGTGGGCTGAACCACCATGGTCCCGTTCGATCTCCAGCTGATCAGAATCTTCCTGCACGTCCTCGCCGCCACGATCTGGGTAGGCGGTCAGTTCACCCTCGCGGGCGTGGTACCCACCGTTCGAGGGTTCGGGCCCGAAGCCACGGCGAAGGTGGCTCGCGCCTTCAACCGGCTGGCCTGGCCCGCCTTCGGCGTCCTCGTCCTGACCGGGGTCTGGAACCTCCTCGAGATCCAGATCGGCGACCGTCCGACCAGCTACCACATGGCGTTGGGGATCAAGCTGGTGTTGGTCGCGGCGTCGGGGATCGGAGCGGCGGCCCACGTCGTTTCACGATCCAAGGTCGCCCTGGCCATCGGCGGCTCGCTGGCCGGGATCGGCGCCCTCGGAGCGTTGTTCCTAGGAGTCTGGCTCCACGGCTGACCAGGTACCCTCCCCCGCCGGTGGAGGGACCGGCCTTCGCCGGTCACGGAAACAAAGATTCAACGGGACGGGTTCGGCGTGCCGGCGTCGCGTTGGGCTCGGTCGAAGAGTTCCTGAACCGTGGCATGGAGGTCCGCGGTACGCGCCCGTACCCAGGCGCGCCGGGCCTTGGAGCCGTCCACCGACTCGGCATTCATGGGGGCGCCGACCACTAGACGAACCCGGTGCGGCTTTATCAGCTTCGACCCCCTGGGCATCGCCGCCTCTGAGCCCCCGATACCCACCGGAACTATCGGAACCCCGGTCCGGGACTGGACGAAGGCTGGACCATCGAAGAACGGCTGCACGACCGGGCCGTGTTGGCGGGTTCCCTCGGGGAACATGACCAGCGGCTCACCGGCCTCGATCACCTCGATGCAGGTTCGCAGGGCTTCGCGGTCAACCGTCCCGCGGGCCACGGGAATACCACCCAAGGCGGTGAACAGCCTGGCCCACGGCCCCTTCCACAGCGTGTCCTTGGCCAGGAACCGCATCCGGCGGCGGGTCACCACCAGAACCAACATGAAGTCCAGGTTCGAGCGATGCACCGGAGCCAGGATGAACGCCCCCCGCTCGGGGACGTTGTGGGTGCCTGAAGCCTTGACCCGGAACCACAGCCGGGCGAACGCCAAGAGGGCACCGCGGACCACTCCGTAGAGGATCAGTTCACCCCGAGTTCCCGGACGGGCGTGACCGTGGCGGCCCCTGTCGCCGCCATGGGCCAAGGCGGTCGAATCCGGAGCTGGCCTGGTCGACGCCGCCTCCCGCTGGCCGGGGAGGCGGCTCACCAGCTGGTCGACGATCGCCTCGACCGAAAGGTCGCTGGTGTCGACCACCACCGCGTCGTCGGCCTGGGTCAGCGGGCTGGCCTCACGTCCCTGGTCCAATGCGTCACGACGGGCGATGTCGGCGGCCACCGTCTTGAAGTCCAGGTCCGAGACCTCCGCCGTACGCCGCCGTGCCCTCACCTCGGGTGAGGCGGTGAGGTACACCTTGAGGGCGGCGTCGGGAAACACCACGGTCCCGATGTCGCGTCCCTCGAGGACCCCCCCGCCCCGGACCCTGGTCCACTCCCGTTGCCGGCGAACCATCTCGGCTCGGACGTCGGGGTTGGCGGCCACCAGACTCACCGTCCGGGTGACCTCCGGGCCGCGGATCTCGGCGGTGACGTCGATCCCATCGACACTCACCCCGCCGGCCCCGACCGAGATCTCGACCTCGCGGGCCAACTCCGCCACCGCCACGGCATCTTGGGGGTCCAGGCCTCGCCGCAGCACCGCGGAGGTGACAGCCCGGTACATCGCTCCGGTGTCGAGGTACTCGACGCCGAGGCGTGCCGCCAAGGCCCGACCCACCGTCGACTTACCCGATCCCGCCGGTCCATCGATGGCCACGACCTGGGGCGGTCGTGTTTCGTGACGATCCCCTGTTTCACCCACGGTCGCCAACCCTACCGAGAAGCTCCCAAAAGCCCGGGAACGTCTTGGCGACGCAACCAGGGTCCGCGATCTCGATGCCGTCCACCGCCAGGCCGATGAGGGCGAAACTCATGGCCATCCGATGATCGTCATAGGTCTGGACCACCGTCGGTCGTGGCCGGCCGGGATGGATCGTCCAGCCGTCCGGGTCGACGGTCACCTCGATGCCGCAGCGGGCCAACTCGGTGGCCACGGCTGCGATCCGGTCGGTCTCCTTTTGTCGGATGAATCCGATGCCGGTGACGGTGACCGGCGAGAGACAGAACGGCGCTATCACGGCCAGAGTCTGAGCGGTGTCGGACATGTGGGTCATGTCGAAGGAGCCACCGAGAGGCGGAGCATCGGCGGACACCCACAGCCCCGACTCGCGGTCCTCGACCGTCAGCCCCAGAGCGGCCAGAACGTCGACGAACGCGGTGTCGCCCTGGATCGAGGTCCGGTGGAGACCCTCGACACCCACCGATCCGCCGCAGACGGCCGCGGCAGCGAGGGGGTATGACGCGGCGCTGGCATCGGGCTCGACCCGGTAGGCCCTAGCCCGGTAGCCGCCCGGGGCCACGCCGAAGCTCCGGTCGTCAGGTCGGTCGACGACGGCTCCGAAGTCCTCCATGACCGCGATGGTCATGTCCACATAGGGTCGTGACACCAGGTCGGTGGTCAGTTCGATGACCAGTCCGTCAGCCAGACATGGACCGATCAACAGCAGTCCCGACAGGAACTGGCTGGAGGCATCTCCCGGGACCGAGATCACCTTCGATGAGATCCCCCCACCGGTGATGGTGGCCGGCAGGTATCCGTCCTGGTCCAGACACTCCACGCCGGCGCCCAACTCCCGGAGGGCCCCGAAGGTGGTGCCCATGGGGCGGGCCTGCATCTGAGGGTGGGCGGTCACCCGATAGGACCCGGATCCGAGTGAGAGAAGCGGAAGAACGAAACGGGCCGTCGTCCCCGACTGGCGCACGTCGAGCACCTCGGTCGAAGGCGGTGGGGTCCCTCCGCACCCGACAACGGTGATCCGTTCGGATGAACGGTCGGTTTGGACGGCCAACCCGAGTCCCCGGAGCACCTCGACCATGGCGGACGTGTCGTCGGCGAAGAGGGCCCCGTCGATGACCGTCGTCCCGTCGGCCAGAGCAGCACAGATCAGGGCCCGGTTGGTGATGGACTTGGAGCCGGGCACCCTCACCATGGCGTTCAGCGGTCCCCGCACCGGCTCCACCGGGAACGGGTCAGGGAGGCTGGCGAGGTCGGTGAGGTCGGGCACCGCTTCAGTCCAGTGCCCGGACCGACGGGCGGTAACCCCGCTCGACGAGGCTCTGCTGGTAGATCCCGGCCACCGCCCGATCCACCAGCACGATCACTACGCCACGGTCTCCTTCGCTGGAGTGGGCGATCTCGAAGTCGGCGATGTTGATCGCCAGGTCGCTGGCCAGGGTGGCAACCCCGGCGATAGCGCCCTCCCGGTCGGGCACCGGGATGCGCACCTCGGCCAGGAACTCGGGCTGGACGGAACGGCTGGGCAGGTTCCGGCGGGCCGCCTGGGCGCGTTCGAGCGTCGCTATCAGGCCGGGCCGGTCGTCGGCTACGACCAGCGCCTTGAGCCGTGCCAACTCCTCGGTGAGCCGGTCGACTACCTCGACGATCGCTTCGCGGTTCTCGGCACAGATGTCGGGCCAGATCGATGGACTCCCCGCGGCGATACGGGTCATGTCCCGGAACCCGCCGGCCGCCAGTCGCAACAGTGCGGCATGTTCGTCGGATCGTTCATCGGCGATCGTCATGAGGGCTGCGGCGGTGAGATGGGGAACGTGGCTCACCACCGCCACCAGGGCGTCGTGGCGGTTCGGATCCAGGGCGACCACGTCGGCCCCGAGCGAACGCGCCATGGCGTCGACGGTGGCGAAGTGGTCCGGATCGGTACCGGCGACCGGAGTCAGAACCCACACCGCCCCTTCGAACAGGTCGGCCGATGCCCCGTCGACTCCGAGTTGTTCGGATCCCGCCATCGGATGTCCGCCGACGAAGCGGGGGTCGTCGACCTCGGCCACGACCGATGCCTTGACCGACCCGACGTCGGTCACCACGCCGGCGGTGTGCGCCAACGCTCGTCGGACCTCGGTCGAGATGGCCGAAACCGGGGCTGCCACCAGGGAGAGCTCCGACAGCGGATCCAGACCGACCGCGTCGATGGCGCCCAATTCGAGGGCCCGTTGCGCCGAGGCGGGATCCGCATCGCTGCCGGTGACGTGCCACCCGAGGTGACGCAGGGCGAGCCCCACCGATCCCCCGATGAGTCCGGTTCCGATGATCGACGCCCGTCGCGTCGCGTTGGCCGACATCTCAGCCGGGGAGATCGTCGCGGAGTCCCGCGGCACCGTGGAGGTAGACGTGGCGCAACTCGTTGCGCGCCCTGTCTGTTGTCAGATGAGCAAGCACCCGTATGCAGCGCGGGGTGCTGGCGGGGACGGGGATCTCGGTGGCACACAGGAGCGGAACGTCACCCAGGCCGATGGTGCGGGCCGCGCTTGCCGGGAAGGCCGAGACGAGGTCGACCGTCACGGTGAACCAGATGCTGATCAGGTCGTCGTGGTCCACACCGTTGCGCTCGAACATCTGCTCGAGCAGTTCGACGGTACGGGCCTCGATCTCCTCGGGGGAATCAACGTCGGCGGTGGTGGCACCCCGGAGGGCACGTACGGCGGTCGGCATCGGGGGCGATCCTACCGACCGGGCTCGCGGGGTCGATCCTTGGTATGGGACTCGCCCTCGGAGCGTTCGGTGGCACCGGCGGCAGCTTCCTCCAGGCTTCGCACCTCGGCCGTTGAAAGCTCGCGCCATTCTCCCGGAGCCAGTCGTCGGTCCGAGATCGGACCGATCCGCACCCTGATCAGTCGAACAACTGGATGCCCCACCGCGTCGAGCATCCGGCGTACCTGGCGATTACGACCTTCGTGGATGGTCAGACGGACCAGCGTGGGAGACACCAGCGACACCTTGGCCGGGGCGGTCAGGCCGTCGTCGAGCTCCACCCCTTCCCGCAGGCGTCGAAGCGACGAGCGCGGCGGGGGCGAAGCCACCTCCGCCAGATATTCCTTCTCGACCCCATGGGAAGGGTGGGTGATGCGATGGGTCAGGTCCCCGTCGTTGGTGACCAGGATCAACCCCTCGGTGTCCATGTCCAATCGGCCGACGGGGAAAACCCGCGGCTCGGTCGGGACGAGGTCGACGACGGTGGGTCGGCCGTGGGTGTCACTCGCGGTGGTGACCACACCCGCTGGCTTGTTCACGAGGTAGTGGACGAGCCCCGGCCTGATCCCGACGGGGACGCCGTCGACCTCCACCCGGTCGAGCTCGGGGTCGACTCGACGGCCGAGATCGGCGATCTCGCCGTTGACGGTAACCATGCCGTCCGCGATCAGCTCCTCACACACCCGCCGGCTCCCCAGACCCGCCTGGGCCAGGACCTTCTGGAGGCGAACCCCGGCTGGGGCGTGGGGCGTCGTGCCGTCGGTCTGGCGGGTGGCCCAGCGGTCCGGGTCAGGCACTGCCATCGGGAGCCTCGGGCCCCGTCTCACCGGCGGGACCCGGGCTGACGTCGTGGATCGGGCCGGTCCCCGGCACCTCCTGAGGAGGTGAAGCCGGCTCGGTCGCGTCGAACCACGAGGGGAGCTCCAAGTCATCGGCACCGCCCCGCTCGCCCGGCCCGGGAGACTCGATGACATCTGAGGTGTCCGGAAGCTGGCCGTAGCTGTGCTCGAGCGACGAGGTGGGGTTGGAGTCGTTCAAGTCGGCCAGAGGGTCCTCCGAGGACTCCGCTCTGCTCCCGGACTCCCCGGTGTCGTCGGGAGCCGGGGCTACCGCTGGCTCGGGGCGGAGGCCACGCTCGAGCGCCTCGAGGACCGATGCGTCGGGCAGCAGGTCAGCAATCGGCGGGAGATCGCCGAGGGAGGCGAGTCCCAGCCTCTCCAGAAACTCCGAGGTGGTCCCGAACATGGTGGCCTGGCCCGGGCCCGGGTCGCGCCCGACCTCGGCGATGTAACCCCTCTGGTGGAGCGTGCGCATGACCCCGTCGACGTTCACCCCTCGGATGGCCGCCACCTGAGCCCGCGAGATCGGTTGCTTGTAGGCCACGATCGCCAAGGTCTCGAGCGCGGCAGCCGACAGGCGGGCGGTCTGGCCCTCCAGGACGAATCGCTCCACGTAGGGGGCCAGATCTCCGTGGCTCTGGAATCGGTAGCCGCCCGCCACCTTCACCAGCACGAAACCACGGTCATCGGCCGTATAGGCCGCCTGCAGCTCGTGGCAGAGCTCCTCGACCCGGGCCGGCGACACCTCGAGCAGTTGGGCCAGAAGATGGGGGTCCACCGGTTCCTGGGCGACCATGAGGATGGCCTCGATGGCCCGGGTGGCCTCGGTTGCCATGGCGGAAGCCTCAGCCTTCGTAGACGTCGATACGACCGACCAGATCGGCGAAGACCGAGCGGTCGTCGTCCTCACCGTCGCCACCGAGCCACGAGATCGTGAGCTCCCCGAAGGTCGTGGGTTGGTCGAGATCGATCATGCCCTGCTTGTAGAGCTCGAGGACAGCCAGGAACCGAACCACCACGTCGAGCCGTTCCACGAAGGAGTCGGTGAGCGCCCGGAACGTGGTGCGTCCGATGCGGGGCAGCTCGTCCACCAGTTCGGCCACCGCCTCGGTCACGCTCATGCGTGAGGGGGCCACGTGGTCGAGCTCCACCCTGGGAACCGGGCGGGGCGTCAATGCCCGCACCATCGCCGCCTGGAGGTCAGCGGCGGTCACTCCGGCCAGCAGATCGGGGGCCAGGTCGCTGTAGCGCTCGTCCAGCCCGGCGGTCCGAGGGAACGAGCGACCCGCCTCGTCGGCCATGGCCGACAGCAACAGGGCGGCGTCCTTGAAGGTCTTGCACTCCACCAGGCGGGCCAGCAGCAGGTCACGCTCCTCCCAGAGCGAGAACTCGTCGTCGAGCTCGACGTCGGGGTCACCGGGCAGCAGGCGCCGGGCCTTCAGCTCGACGAGGGTGGCCGCGATCAGCAGGAACTCCGTCGCCACCTCGAGATCGAGGCCTTCCATCTTCTCGAGCTCGGCGATGTAGGCGTCGACGATGCGGCTCAGGGAGATCTCGTAGAGGTCCACCTGTTCGTTGAGGATCAGGTGCAGCAGCAGGTCGAAGGGGCCCTCGAACACCGTGGTCTGAACCTCATAGGCCATGGACGAGAGGATAGTTACATGGATGTGGTTTCGTAAAGGGCTGTTGCCCTCGTCGGGAACCTGCTTCGGCGTTTCGGGGCTTCCACCGTAGGATCCCGGGCCATGACACGCGTCTTCTCGGGCATCAAACCCACCGGCAAGGTCCACCTGGGCAACGTGTTCGGAGCCCTGGTGCGCTGGACCGAGGAGCAGCACCGGGCCGAGAGCATCTACTGCGTGGTCGACCTCCACGCCCTCACCGTGCCCCAGGACCCGACCGAACTCCGCCAGTCGACCCTTCGCCTGGCCCAGATCCTGCTCGCCGTCGGAATAGATCCCACCGTCAGCACGCTCTTCGTCCAGGGCCACGTGCCCGAGCACTCCGAGGGAGCATGGCTGATGGAATGCACGGCGGCCTTCGGTGAGCTCCGTCGCATGACCCAGTTCAAGGACAAGTCGGACAAGTCCGACTTCGTGTCGGGCGGGTTGTTCACCTACCCGGCGCTGATGGCCGCCGACATCTTGCTCTACGACACCGACGAGGTTCCCGTCGGCGACGACCAGCGTCAACACGTCGAGCTGGCCCGTGACCTGGCCGAGCGGTTCAACAGCCGATACGGCCAAACCTTCACCGTTCCCCGTGCGACGTTCCCGGTGGCCGGAGCCAGGGTGATGGACCTCCAGAACCCCACCGCCAAGATGTCCAAGTCCGAAGATGACGCCCCGGGCACGATCCTGTTCCTCGACGAGCCCCGCACGATCGAGAAGAAGATCAAGCGTGCCGTGACCGACACCGAGTCCGAGGTTCGTTTCGACGTGGCGACCAAGCCCGGCGTCTCCAACCTGTTGTCGATCCTGGGGGCCGCCACCGGTCGGACACCCGAGCAGGCGGCCGACGGCTACACCCAGTACGGGCCTCTCAAAGCCGACACCGCGGCTGCCGTGATCGAGTGTCTGGCGCCGATGCAGGCCCGCTACGCCGAACTGGCCGCCGACCCGGGCGAGACGGCAAGGATCCTGGCCGAAGGTGCGGCCAAGGCCAGGGCCCAAGCGGCGACCACGCTGGCCCGAGCCCGTGACCACATCGGCCTCCTACCTGCCCTGTAACGCCCCGAGCCGACGCGGTGGCCTCCTAATCGTCGTCGGCGGCCTTCAGCGCCTCGCCGACCGCCGTCGGTACCGTCCACTGGTCGGCCGGCAGGTGGTGCTCCGCCGCCCAGGCCACGGTCAAAGGTGCCGACCCCGCCATCCCGAGACGGTCGGCCCCCAGCTCAGGATGCAGCACGTACAAACCGACCCGGCGCGTGAAACCCCTGGTCTCCCGCCAGGCGACGGCCTGCTCGTGGCCCGCCAGCTTGACCGACAGCGTGGCGATCACCCGCCCGTAGGTCCCCAGCCCTGAGACCGTCTTGCCGCAGTCGTGCAACAGGGCCGCGGCGATCACCGGCCGGGTCGCCTCATGGCCCAAGGCCCGCTCGACCCGCCGCGCCACCCCGGCCGCATGGCGCCGGTCAGCACGCGACATCGACCGCCACACGGCGAGCTCACCTTCGGTGAGGTTCTCGGTGATCCAGGGCCGGTCCGATGCCGGCTCGCCGAGCGGCGTCAGCGACCCGAAGAACCGCCGGACCAGATGGGCAGCGCCAGCCACGGGCGATGGTCAGGCGTGAGCGATGCAGAACGGCGTCGCCGGCATGGCTTCCAGCCGGGCCTGCGAGATTGCGTCGCCGCACTCCTGGCACCGGCCGTAGGTGCCGTCATCGAGGCGGGCCAACGCTCCTTCCACGTCAACCAACTGGTCCCGGAGGGCAGCGGCGAGGGAGAGGTTCTCCCCCAACTCGGCCGCCACCTGAGCGCTGTCGGCGAAGTTCTCGTCGAAGTCAGGCGCCGCGGCGCCGTCGCTGGTTAGCTCGTCGAGGCGACGACGGAGCTCGTCGCGCTCCGTTTCGAGTCCATCACGGACCGAGTCGTTGACGGCACTGCTAGTCATGAGCCCAGGATACAGGTCGGCGGAGCTCAGATGTCGCGAGCCCGGGGATGGGCCTGGCGGTAGACCGCCCACAGTCGTTCGGTGGAGACCTTCGTGTACACCTGGGTGGTGCTGATCGATGCGTGACCGAGCAGTTCCTGGACGGTACGGATGTCGGCACCGTGGTCGACCATGTGGGTGGCACACGAGTGACGCAGGACGTGGGGCGACAACCGGTCGCCGATGCCGATCTGCTCGCCGACCCGTTTGACCACCATCCACGCGCCCTGTCGTGAGAGCCGCCCCCCTCGTCGGTTCAAGAAAAGGGCATCGGAGTCGCTGCGACGGGCCCACCGGTCGGGCTCGAGCTCATCGCGGCCCGCCGGTGACAGCCAGTCCACCAGCGCGACCAGCGAGTACCGCCCGAGCGGCACAACCCGCTCCTTTGAACCCTTGCCGTAGACCCGGAGGAGACCGGCGTCGAGATCGAGGTCGCTCAAGGATGCCCCGACCAGTTCGGAGATCCGCGCGCCAGTGCCGTAGAGGAGCTCCAACAGGGCCCGATCCCGGCGAGCCAGGGCGTCGGTCCCGCTCACCGCCTGCAGGAGAGCGTCCACCTCCGACTCGGTGAGGGCCTTGGGTAGCCCTGCCGGCACCCGTGGTACCTCGATCTCGGCCGCGGGATCCACACGACCTTCGTGCTCCTCGGCGAGGAAGCGATGGAGGCTACGGACCGCGACCAGAGCACGCTTCTGAGACGACGGGGCACGGCCTGAAGCACGGAGGTGGGCGATGTAGGCGTTGATGTCACCCTCGACCACCTCCGACACCGGGGTCGAGCGTGCCGTAAGCCATTGGGAATAGGCCGACAGGTCCCGTCGGTAGGCCTCCAGCGTGTTGGCCGAGCGGCCCCGCTCCACCCGCAGCCAAGTCAAGAGGTCCTCCGCCTCGGCCGGGAGGGGAACCGGTGGGTTCACCGAGATGACAGAAAGCGGTCTCGGGCCAGCAGCAGGCCGATGATGGTCTTGCTGTCGCGGATCGTGCCGTCGGCGATGAGCGAGGCCACCTGGTCCAGCGCGATCCGCTCCTCGGTCATGTGCTGTTCCTCGACCCCCTCACGCTCGGGTTCACCGATGGTCAGGTCGGTGGCGATGAACAACCTCACGAACTGATCGGCGAATCCGGCGGCCGGGTAGTACTGCGCGACCAGATCGAGGCTGGCGGCGCGCATCCCGAGTTCTTCGTGGAGTTCACGTGCCGCCGTCGCTTCGGGGGTCTCCCCCTCCAGGTCACACAATCCGGCGGGGATCTCGAGCAGGTGTTCATCGACCGGGCCCCGGTACTGGCGGACCAGGCTCACCGTGAGGTCCTCGTGCACCGGCACCATCGCCACCACGTCCAGGTTGCGGATCACATCGCGTTCGAAGGTGGTGCCATCGGGAGCGGCGAAGGTGGCCTGCACGACGGTGCAGCGGGCCAGCGACGCGATCTCCCGATCCGCGATGTGGCGGAAGTCCCCCACGTCAGGCCTTGGCGGCGGGCTGGGGAGCCGGGGCGTCGAACAGGTGCGGGGCACGACCCTCCGCCCGTTGCATCGCGGCGGCGATGAAGTCCTTGAACAACGGGGCCGGCTTGGTCGGGCGACTCTTGAACTCGGGGTGGGCCTGGGTCGCGACCCAGAACGGATGGTCGCGAAGCTCGATGAACTCGACCAGGCGGTGGTCGGGCGACGAACCCGACAACCACAGGTCCGATGCCTCGAACTGGCTCCGGTAACGCGGGTTGAACTCGTAACGGTGACGATGACGTTCCGAGACGACGGTATGGCCGTAAGCCGCCGCCACCTTCGAACCGGCTTCGAGTTCAGCGACGTAGGCGCCGAGACGCATGGTTCCGCCCTTGTCGGTGACGTCGCGCTGGGAGTCCATCAGGTCTATGACCGGATGAGGGGTATGAGGGTCGAACTCCGAGGAGTTGGCGCCGGTCAACCCAAGCACGTTGCGGGCGTAGTCGATGGTCATCACCTGCATGCCGAGACACAACCCGAGGCAGGGAATCTGGTTCTCGCGGGCGTAGCCGGCGGCTGCGACCTTGCCTTCCACGCCGCGCTCTCCGAAGCCGCCCGGAATGATGATCCCGTCGAGGTCACGCAGACGGCCGGCGGCGAGGAGGCCCTCGACCTCTTCGGCCTGGATCCATTCGATCTGGACCTTGGCCCCGTGGTGGAAGCCACCGTGTTTGGCCGCCTCGACCACCGACAGGTAGGCGTCGATGAGCGTCACGTACTTGCCGATGATTCCGACTCGAACCGGCTCGGTCGCCGCTT
The DNA here is from genome assembly GCA_020439505.1 of Acidimicrobiales bacterium. Lineage (GTDB taxonomy): Bacteria > Actinomycetota > Acidimicrobiia > Acidimicrobiales > Iamiaceae > Aquihabitans. Next base: position 112,071 of record JAGQSO010000043.1, on the reverse strand, counting down.
CGACCTGCTCGACGAGGTGCTCCCATTCCGAGAGGTCGGGCTCGAGGTCGTCGAGACGCAGGATCCGACAGACCTCGGCGTCGAGGCCTTCCTCGTGCAGTACCAGCGGGATCTCATAGATGTTCCCGGCGTCAGCGGCGTTGACCACCGCGGTTGGCGGGACGTCACACAGGTTGGAGATCTTGCGCTTGAGGTCGGGAGACAGTGCTTCCTCGCTGCGGCAGACGATCGTGTCGGGCTGGATGCCCCGGCTGCGAAGCTCGGTCACGGAGTGCTGGGTGGGCTTCGTCTTCTGCTCGCCCGACGGCCCGATGAAGGGAACCAGGGTGACGTGGACGTAGCAGACGTTGTCACGACCGACATCGAGGCGGAACTGACGGATGGCTTCCAGGAACGGGAGGATCTCGATGTCGCCCACGGTGCCGCCCACCTCGGTGATGACCACGTCGACGTCGGCTCCGGCCAGGCGGGTGATGCGCCGCTTGATCTCGTCGGTGATGTGGGGGATCACCTGGACCGTCTTGCCGAGGTAGTCACCCCGCCGTTCGGCGGCCAGGACCGCTGAGTAGATCGACCCGGTGGTGGCGTTGGAGTCCCGCGACAGGTTCTCGTCGATGAAGCGTTCGTAGTGCCCCAGATCGAGGTCTGTCTCTCCCCCGTCGTCGGTGACGAAAACCTCGCCGTGCTCGAAGGGGTTCATCGTCCCCGGATCCACGTTGATGTAGGGATCGAGCTTCTGCATCGTGACCCGTAGGCCCCGGGCCTTGAGCAGCCGCCCCAGCGAGGAGGCTGTCAGTCCTTTGCCGAGAGAACTCGCCACCCCACCGGTCACAAAGATGTGCTTGGTCACGGGCTCACATTGTAGGCCACCCCGACTCAGTGCCGTGTCCGGCAACCCTTTGCAGCGGCTGGGAGCCACCTGCACTGGGAGCGGTCCAGGTCTCGTGGGCCGCCTTCGGCGGACGATTTCTGGTTCCGTCGAGCCCGGTCCTCACTTCGTTGCGGGGGCTCGACGGCGTTTGCGCAGTGGCTCGCACGCTCGCCACAGCGCAAACGGTGTCTGTTGCAGCACTAGCTGATCCTCGGCAGAGGGGATCGCCGTCTCACTTGGCTCAGGCGGCGAGCCGACCCATGAGTACGGCATGGGCCCTCGGTCTCAGCTGCGGCGGCCTAGACGGTCTAGTGCCCGCAAGGGCGGGGTCGAATCTATGAGCCGGCTGTAGGAGACCTTCTCGCTGAGGACGTTGAGCACCAGGAGTACGACCAAGACGATGTTGCGGGCCGTCGGGGTGCTGGTGAGGACCACGCCCACACCGATCGCCGCCCCGACGACGTTGGCCCCGGCGTCACCCAACATCAGGCGCTCGCCCAGGTCGGCGGGCAGCAGCGACATCGACGCTCCCACCACCAACGCCACCCCGACCAGCGCGGGATCCGCGGACACCGCCACGACCAGTGCCGCGAAGGTCACGGCGGTCACCTTGAGGCAACGTCCCGGGGCACGGTCCATCAGGTTGCCCAGGTTGGCCGCCAGAGCCACCAGGGCGCCGTCGGCGAGGATCCGCCCGATCGAGCCGGGCTGGATGGCCGCCATCACCGCCAGGGCCAGGGCGCCACCGCCGAACAGCTTTATCCCGCCCGAGGTGAGTCGGCCCTTCGCCAACGCCCCGAGATGGCCCCGGAACCCGCCGCTCTCCCCCGCTCCGAGGAGGTCGTCGATGAACCCTAGGAGACCGAAGCCGACGGTGGCCATGACCACGAGCCGGCGCCCCACCGAGCCGCCTACCGGGTCGAATCCGGCGGCCTCGACCACCCCCAGGGATCCCTCGACGGCGAGTACCGCCAGGACCACTACGAGCCCGGCCGAGGTGATGATCGGTGCTCCACGGTGGTTGGTGCGCTCCAGCAACGGGGTGGTCAGCGTCGGCAGCACGAGACGAACCATCACGGTTCCGGCGACGATCCCGATCGCCAGGGCGAGGGCGACGTTCACGGCCCAGTCACCGCCCGAGAGGCGGCGGGCAGGAACCGGGGTCCCCCGAGCTCATCGTCCATGACCAGGATCTGGATCAACGGTGGCAGGTAGGCGAGGAACAGGGCGACCACGATCGGACCTGAGTCGTTGGACAGGTAGCCGAGAGCGGTCGCCCCCAGCACCGACCAGAAGGCGATCGTCACCGGTCCCCCCGGGGGGAGGAGCCGCTTGCGGCGGCGATGCCACACGAGGGGGACGAAGAGAAATGCGCCCGCAATCGGAACCATCCGTCCCCATTGAGACGACTGAGCCAGCCTGGTGTTGGCCTCCTGCTTGCGCACGACGGTGTCCACGAAGGCCGACGGACCGTCCTCTCGCACCCGCTCGGCGAAGCGGCCGAGGTGGCTTCTCTCTTCGGCCGGTCGTGACAGATCCAGAGCGGCGGCGCCACCGACCAGCACGACCATCGCCAGCGCGGCGAGCGCAAGGTTGCGAAGGCGCACCTTGCGGCCGGTATAGGCGAACAACGTCACCGCGAAAACCGGTCCGAGTGTGATGAGAGATCCGACGTCGGCCCCCAGCATCGGTAGCCCGGCCGACAAGAGGACCACGAGGAACAGGCACGCCACCTTCACCAACGCCTCGGTTCTCCGGCTGCTGTGATGAACGATCACTCCCGAGACCAGCACCGTGCACGCACCGAGGACGGCGAAGGTCGTGTTGGGGATCCCATAGAACCGACCGGCGTTGTGGAGCGAGTAGCCGAGCCAGCTCGACAGGTGGAGGGTCGTACCGGTCCAGGCATCGACGACGATGACGGCAACGGTCAGACCGGCTATCCATCCCAGCGGACTGAGCGACGAACGACGTGAGCGCGCCGCCGCGGCTGCCAACAGCCCGGCGACGAGAAGAGCAGCCCCCGGCTGCGCCCACGGCGAGGCACGGTTGAGCGGTTCGACAAGACGAACCAGGAAGGTCCCCACCGGGAAGGCGGCAAGGGTGAGGATCACCCACCGGATCAGGCCAGCCTGTCCCGTCGACCGGCGCCGACCGATCATCATGACCAGCAGGACCCCGTAGACGACGGTGAAGGCCTGGATGTAGCGACTGGAGACGGGTCCGTAGGTCTTCTCCCGGACCATCGTGTCGCGGTCCAGTGTGCGCAGTCGGGCGAGATCCACCTCACCGGCTTCGAAGCGAACCGCGCTACCGGGTAGCTCAGCCGGCGGGGCCACGCCCAGCGCGTCGAGGATCGTGGGGGCAAGATCGGTGATGGCCGAGACACCGGACTGGCGGGTGGAGGGAGACGTGATCGATCCGTGGGGCACCCCGGGGCCGGCCATCACCAGCGGGGTCGGGCGATAGGGGTACCCGCTGGGCACCACCGCCACCACCATCACCATCGTGTCCTCGGGGGCCGCGGCGACGATGCGACCGAGCATCTCGTCCGAACGAGCCAGCTGGCGCTCCCACATCTCCTCGGCCGCACCCGACACCGCCGCCTTCCCGAAACGGGCAGCGCGTCCGAGGTCACCGGGATCCACCACCACGACCGCGGAATCCTGGAGCGACCGGAGAGCGCCTTGCACCACCGCCGCGCTGTCGGCCTGGACCCCGAACGGGGCGGAAGTGGATGACTCCAGCGTTCGGTCAGGGTCGATGAGCCCTCCCGGGACACCCATGTCCGAGGTCATCACCGCCAGAGCGGCAGGCCGGTTGACGTAGCCGCTGCTGGTGTAGGTGGGCGGTTGATCACCGTTGCCAATCGCCACGCCTGTCAGACGGTTGGCGGCGAGGGCGTCACCCAGGGTCCCCGGTGTTCCCGCGGCATCGGGGTCATCGGTGCGGCGCACGATGGAAGGACCCCCCATCACCACGAACTCCCCTTCGGGGCGGGTGCCGGTGAGCGAAGCCACGTAGTCCTGGGCTGTCGTGCCCCCTACCGGCTCGGCCATGGGGAGGACGGTCTCGACCAACCCGCCGCCCGACACCCTGGCGCCGGCGCCGAGGGAGAGGTAGCCCTCGCCGTCGGTTGGGGTCCTGGCCACGGTCCTGGCCGAGAGCGCACCGGTGGCACCGGTGTCGATGAGGTGTTGCAGGTTCGGCGTCACCCCCCGTTCGAGGTCATCGAAGGAGAGCGGCTGCATCCCGAACACCAAGACCCGTCCCGGCCGGGCGGCCAGCGCCGTGGTCGATGGAACCTGAGACGCGCCCAGGATCGGAGCCAGGACACAGACCACCACCGTCGAGGCGACGAGCAACGCCATCCGGAGCCTCGACGACGTCACCCTTGGCCACAGTGACCGGATGATGTCGCGACCCTGAAGCCCCCGGTGGACGAAACCGGCCAGCGATCGTCCGGTGTGGCGGTGGTCCATCGGCACCTCGACCTCGATGACCCGCCCGCCCGCCCGCACGACATCGATGGTCATCGCCACCTCTAGGCCGAAACGCTCAGCGTCGACCAGGTCGCGGATCAGCCCGGCCCGCACCGCCCTCTGCCCGCTCAACGGGGCACGAACCTCGAGGCCGCACGCTCGGCGGATACCCCGGGCCGACATGTCACGGACCAGTCCGAATCCCCCCTTGCCTTCCGCCGAGGGAAGCATCCCGATCACGAGATCGGCATCACCGGCCATGACCGGGTCTAGGAGCAGGTCGGCGCTGGCCGCGGTTCGGGCGAGGTCGGCATCGATCAACAGGAACACGTCGGCGTCGGGTGTCGCCTCCACCCCGGCTGCCACCGCGCCACCCTTGCCCCGGTTGCGCGGTAGGACCACCACGTCGGCACCGGCGAGTCGGGCGGCCTCGGCGGTCTGATCCGACGAACCGTCATCGATCACGACCACCCGGTCCACCCGGCCAAGACCGAGAAGCGCCGACACGGTGTCGGCAATCGAGTCCTCACGATCCTTTGCGGGAACGAGGGCGACGACCACGGGTCCGACGCCCGAGGGTTGGTCGGTCAGGTCGATCACCAGATCCCCCGCGTTGCCGACCGGTTCCTCACCTGGCGACGTACGGCCGGTGATCTCGAGATCACCGCCGGTCTCTTCGATCTCCTCAGCCATGGGTGACCCAACGGTACCGGTCGTCGCCGCGCCAGGGAGGACATCCCGCTCGGCGGCTTGGGCCAGCAACAACACATAGGGCCCGAGGAACACCGAGGCCAGAGCCAGGACGACCACCCCCGAGTCGTTGAGGATGAACCCCACGAAACCCATGGCGAGGGTCGCGGTCACCCCGGTTCGTTCCGGACTTCCCAGCGGTAGCACCCGCCTCCATGCCCGCCCACTGGCCACGGCCACGAACCCCGCTCCGGCGAGGAGGGGTACCGCCCAGGCCAGAGGCGATCGTCTCAGCAGTTCGGTGTTGGCCGACCACTTCCGGGCCAGGGTGTCCGAGAACAGGCTGCCTTCACCCGAGGACAAGAAGAAGCGGCCGATGTGGGTCCTCTGGGCCGGATCTCGCAGCGATTCGATGGCCACCGCGGTTCCGAGAACTCCGAGCGCGGCGGCGACGGCCAGTGCGATCGTGTACCAGCGGACCCGACGACCTGACAGGGACCACATCATCAGGCAGAGCACCGGAACCAGGGTGAGGATGCCCCCGACGTCGGCGCCCATCCATGGCGCACCATCGGCGATGACGACCGTCGCCGCTACCGCTCCGGCCGACCAGAGCGCGTCCCTGCGGTTGCGACCTCTGGCAACGAGTGCCGTGCATATGACGACGGTGGCCCCACCCAGCAGGGCGAACGATGCATTTCCGATGCCCGTGAACCGAGGGGCGGTGGTCGGCGCATAGCCGAAGAAGCTCCCGTACTGGAGGTGGGCCCCTGTCGCCAGGTCCGCTACCAGGACGGTGGCGGACACCGCGCACAAGGCGAGGACCGGATCGAGGGTGTGGCGACGAAGTCGACTCACCGACAACGCCACCCCGGCGGCAACCAGCCAGCACAACCCGAACGTCACCACGCCACTGGAATAGAGCGACGGCACCGCCCGGAGGGCGAAGGTGGCGAGCGGCCAGGCAGCACAGGTGAGGACGGCGGTCAACAGAACCCCGTCGAACCAGTCGGGTCGGGGGGGCCGGAAGGCCAGGACCGCCACGGCGGCGGCGTAGACCACGCATTGGACGACGATGAACCCGACGGCCATCGCCCGGTCGATGGGGGCTCGTCGCTCCAGCAGGGTGTCGAGGGCCAGGGCGCCGTTCCAGTTCGCCTCTCCTGGTCGATAGGCGAGCGGGTGACCGATCATGGCCGTGGGTACCGGGGTTCCCAGGGCATCGAGGATCGTCGGCGCCAGGTCGGTGAGCGTGACCAGGTCGGGTCGGTGCGTCGACGATGAATGCAGATAGCCACGAGGTGTTCCCGCTCCGACGATGACCATGGGCGTCAACGCCCATCTCTGGCCGGGCGGGGTTATCCCCACCACGATCAGCAGGGTGTCTTTGGGTAGAGACCGCTCGATTCGGGCCAGAACGGTGTCGGTCACGGCTAGGGCGTCGAGCCGTCGTTGCTCGCTCGCCACCGCATTCACCGGGTCGGCTGGGTCCGCCTCCGTGGCCGCCCGCGTGGTCTCACCGGGATCGACGACCACCAGGTCGGCGTCATCGAGCGCCTCGTGTACGGCGGTGGCGAACGATCCGGCCGTGGCGGTCGCTCCGCCGGGACGGGTCGGGTCGGCACGGAGGAGATCGCTGCCGACCGACCCGGCATCGACGATTCCCCGGTGGTTGGCGGCCGCCACCGCAGCAGGCGCAACCACCGCGCCCGAATAGTCGATCGGGACCGGTCCGCCGGCGTTGGTGACCACCGCCACCCGGTGCCCTCCCGCCTCCAGCGCGGAGGCCAGCGACCCCGGCTGGGCCCCCGGGTCGGTGCCGGCGTCGACGAGGTCGATGATGGTCGACATCTCACGGACCTGGATCGGATCTGGTGATCCGGGCTGAAGCCCGGCCTCGGATGCCGAGATCTGGCGGGCGGTGGGGATGACCGGGCGGGTCTCGTCGAGAGGAGTCTCCGGAACGGAGGTGACGGTCGACCCCGGCATGGACGGCCCGGCACCGGACGTGGTGGTGGTCGAGGCGGCCCCGTCGGTGCCGGGTATCTGCTCCTCGGCCACCCCCACCCGGTTGCCGGCGCCGAGGGAGGCGTAGGCGTCCAACGGGTTCGGTCCGTCGCCGGTGGTTCGTACGTTGGTGGCCGCGATGGCCCCCTCACCGGCCAGCCGGCTGAGGGTGGGCATGACCGAGGGGTCGATGTCGTCGATCCCCAGGTTGGGAACGGTGAAGAGAACCACCGAGGCGACCGGACCGGGGGCGGGCTCGGATTCCACCCGCGATTCACGCGAGAGCCCGAACGACACGGCGATGAACACGAGCACCGCGGCCAGCGTGAAGGCCCGCCTCATGAGCGCACCCCCGGTAGCGCGCGCCGTGCCATTCGGCGGGCAAGGTCGGCCACCGGGGCGACGTCCTCGCTCCCCAGCACCGCGAAGGCGCCGACGACCACGAGCGACCCCGCCGTGACTCCGGCTGACAGCTCACCGATCGAGCGGACCATGGATGTCGTCTCATCGAGTCGGGACACCAGTCGGGTCATGGCCCATGCCGTGATCCCGCCAGCCGCGGCGACTCCGACGGAGCGGACGATCGAACGCCCAACCGGCAAGGGCATGCCGATCAATCCCTTTACGTGGCGATGCAGCGCCACCGTCCCCGCGGCCGAGGTGACCGCGGTAATCAGCCCGAATGCGACGAGCAGTCCTGGACCCTCGACCACTGTGCTCACTGCGGTCATCGCCGCCACCGCCGTGACCGTCACCCACAGGTTCACCACCGTCGGCTGGCGGGCATCGTCGAGGGCGTAGGACGCCCGCGTCAGGAGGAACATCGCCGAATACGCGGTCAGCCCGCTCAGGTAGGCGACGAGGGTGGTTTCCACGAGCTCGGCCCCGTCGGCATCGAACGCCCCGACCTTCACCAGCGACAACGCCGGTCCGGCCACGGCCGCCATCAGCGCGGCGGCGGGAAGCGTAAGCGCGGTCATGGTCCGAAGGCCCCGGCTCATCACCCCCGCGAACCCGGCCAGATCTGACCGTCCGGCTCCCGCGGTCGCCAGCCGGGGATACAGAGCGGTGAAGATCGGATGGGCTAGTAGGGCGTGAGGCAACAGGAAGAACGTGAACGCGGTCTGGTACGCGATGACGCCTCCCTCGATGCGACCGGCGAGGATCACCGTGGCGGCGACGAGAACCTGGTTCAGGCCAACGTGTCCCGTCGCCCATGCGCCACGACGGACAAGTGCCGCCATCTCAGCCGAGGGAACCGTCCATCCCGGTCGGAGCGGGAACCCGGCCCGAGCCGAGGCCAGGAGTGGAATCAGGGCCAGCACCACGGTTGCGGCCAGGGTGCCACCCCCGAGCAGGGCCTTGTCCCCGGGGGACAGCGAGAGCCCCGCCGAGGGGTCACGGCCGACGGCGAAGGCCACCATCGTCGCCGTGACGACCAGGCTGGCGCCGGCCGGAGCGACAGACGTCGCCACAAATCGGTGGTCAGCCTGCAACAGGGCGCTCGAGACCGCCCCGATTCCGTAGAACAACAGCTGGGGAAGGACGAACCACAGCAGGAAGACGCCGAGGTCGATCTGTGCCTCACGGCTGGGGCCGTGGACACCGGCCGACAACAACCGCATCAGCGGATCGGCCAGGGCGAGTCCGGCGATCACGACGACGCCGAGGATCACGACGGCGCGCGTCGCCACCGCGCCCGCCAGTCTCCCGACGCGGCTGCGGTCCCCCCGTTCCAGTTCGGTCACGAACGTGGGTACCAGGACGGCGAAGAGCATCCCACCGGCCAGCAGCTCGAACAGGAGGTTGGAGACCTGGTTGGTTCGTTGGTAGGTGTCACCCAGGGCGGCGATACCAAGAGCAGCCGCGGTCGCGATGACCCGGACAAATCCGAGAACACGCGACACCAGGTTCCAGAAGGTGATGGTGGCCGCGGCTGACCCCGCCCCGGCAGCAGGTCGGGAGCGCGAGGCCGTCACGTACCCGAGGGAATCGGAGCGGCCGCCCCGCGTCCCTCGCCGTAGTGCCCTCGGGTGCCGACGCCCATCTCGTCGAGGGCCAGGACGCTGGACACGATGCCGTTGAACCAGTCGAGGTTGTCGACGGTGCTCACCAGGCGGCTCAGCTCGACGTCGGTTCGAACCCTGGCCACCAGCGTGTCATCGCCCTCCCGGGCGGGCTGGGCCGACGCGACGACTACCGGCACCGTGCCCTGGGTCGCCATCTGGCGGAGTACGGGGACCATGAAGTCGGTCTCGGGGGCGGTGATGACGGTACCGCCGAGGAAGACGTATCGGTAACCCTTGGAGGTGAGGAGAGGACCGCTCACCTGTTCGTCGGCGGGGGCCTCGAAAGCCAGCAGACCGGAGTCGATCATGGCGGTCACCACCGCAGGCTGTTCGGCGGGCACCAGGGGCTCGGGAACCGTCGTGGTCGGCGGTTCGGCACCGGGCGGCACGGTCGAGGGCGAGTCGGGTGCTGCCGTGACGGGTGGAGTGGCGGGCTCGGTACCCGGCTGGGTGGTACCAGCCGGTACGGTCGTCGAGGAAGCGGTGTCGCCCGGGACGTCAGCCGGAGAAACCGGCTCCCCCGCAAGGGTGAGTGCCTTGGCGAAACGCTCCACCAGCGAGGCGGACACCCTGGCCGGTTTGGCGCTGGGCAGATCCAGCTCGTCGGCGAGGGCCTCGGCCTGTTGATCGTCCAGCGCTACCCGTCCGGTGACGGTGAGGGTGCCCCTGAACTCCGCCCCGCTGGCGTTCAACGCCTGGACCAGGCTGCGCCGCGAGTTCTCGTCCACACCCTCGGCCGCCACCACCAGGACCGGCACGTCGGTGAGGTTGTCGGCGAACAGGGAGTTCGTCCCCCCGCCTATCAGCGCTTTGTTCCGGGCTTCGGCGTCGGCGAGGCCCCCTCTCAGGCGGTCGTTCTCGGCCCTGGTCTCGCGGATCTGGCGCTCGGCGTTGGTGATGCTCTGGTCGAGTTGATCAACCGTGTACTTGTCGAGGTAGGTGCCCCCGAGCAGCACCCCGATGGCCAGGGCGAGGAAGACAGCCGTCAGGCTCACGATGTGGTAGCGGAGGTTGATCACGGGAGCGCTCGCCTCCTCAGCGGAACGAAAGGGTCAGGCCCCGAAGGACCAGTCGGACGGGATCGCTGACCAGGGTGATGACCACCATGGCCAGAACGGCGGCCGCGACCATCAGGACCAGGTCGCGTTTGCGCACCCGGGAGTCGTAGAGGCGGTTCACGCCCTTGGCGTCGACGAGGATCGGGCCGACCTTGATCCTCACCAGGAAGGTGGAGGCCATTCCGGCGCGACCCTTGTCCAAGAAGTCGACCATCGAGTTGTGGGTACCCACCGCCACGATCAGTTCGGCGCCGCGCTCGAAGGCGATGAGCATGGCGATGTCTTCGGATGTGCCGGTCGAGGCGAATACGACGTGGTCCACCCCCATCTCCACCAGGCGTTCCGCTCCCGGAGCCCGCCCGTCGGCGTAGCCGTGGACGACGATGGCCGCGCCACAGCGCAGCGCCTTCTCCGACACCGAATCCATGTCGCCGATGATCACGTCGGGTGTCTTGCCCAGGGCCAACAGCGCATCGGCTCCCCCGTCGACGCCGATGAGCAGCGGACGCTGCTCACGGATGTAGCCGCTTCGTTCGAGGAGCTGGAGATCCTTCTTGTAGTCGACGCCTCGCACCACCACGAGGACGTGGCGACCTCTGAAATCGACAGGGATGTCGGGGATTTCGGGGTTGTCGACCAGGAGGTGTCCCTCGCGCCGGAGGTACTCGAGCGTGTTGGAGGCGAAGCGCTCGAGCTCGTCACCCATCGACTGGCGTGATTCCTCGAGGATGGCGGTCAGGCTGTCCATGTCCTGGCGGATGCCTTTGGCCACGACGTCGTCACCGCAGAGGATCTCGTCGCCTCGCAGCGTGATGGTGTCACCGTCGCTGATCCTGTCCATCACCTCGTTTCCGACGCCATCGATCATCGGGACGCCGGCGGCCGGTAACAGCAAGGGCCCGACGTTGGGGTAGCGCCCAGAGATCGAGGCATCGGCGTTCACCACCGCGGCTACGCCCGCCTCGATCAGGCTCTCGGTGGCCACCGTGTCCAGATCACGGTGGTCGATCACCGCGATCTCTCCCGGCTTGATGCGCTTGGCCAGGTCCTTGGTTCGCCGGTCGACCCTGGCAACCGCGGTCAGGACGTCAGCAGCAGCGGTCGACGCGGAGCCGGCACCTTCGCTCACCGGGCTTCTCCGGCCCCGGCGGCCAGCAGCTCACGGGCCGCGGAGTGCATGGACGATCCCCCCGCGCTGCCCGCGAGCATCCGGGCGATCTCATCGACGCGCTGTTCGGTTCCGAGCCGCTGCGCCCTCATGACCGACATCTCGCCCGACTGGTCTTTGCGCAGGGACACCTGATGGTCGGCACAGGCTGCCACCTGGGGTAGATGGGTCACCACGAGCACCTGATGGTCATGCCCGAGCTCCGCCAACGCCCGCCCGACCGAGACGGCGGCGTCGCCCCCGATCCCGGCGTCGACCTCATCGAAGACGAGGATAGGCGGTGCTCCGGCCACCACCAATCGCAGGGCGAGCATGACGCGGGCCAGCTCACCCCCCGATGCCACCCGGCTCAGTGGGCCAGCGGGTAGCCCCGGATTGGCGGCGAGTAGGAAGCGGAGATCGTCACCGGGATCGGTGTCGGGAACCGCGACCTCGAATCGGGCCCGGGCCATGGCCAGGGAAGCCAGCCTGCTTTCCACCGCCAAAGCCAGAGCGGGAGCGACGCGGCGCCGTGCCGCGCCGACCTTGGCTTCTTCTTCTCGCAGGCGCCCGCGGGTATCGACCAGATCCCGCTCGAGCTGGGACGCACGCTGTTCGAAGGTCTCCAGGTCATGGACGCGGCGTTCGCAGTCCTGGCCGTAGGCGATCACATCGGCGAGGGTTCCCAAACCGACCGTGCCATCGAGTCGGGGCGCCGACGCGTACTTGCGGCGTAGGTCGACGAGCAGCTGGCGACGGGAGCGCAACTGGGCAAGACGTTCCGGGTCCTCATGGAAGGTGTCGACAGTCGAGCGCAGTTCGGCCACCAAGTCACCCAACTCCGTCAGGACTTCCCTCATGCGCTGGTCGGCTTCGGCCAAGGGAGCGCGGCCCGCCAAGGAGGCGAGGGCACGGCGCAACAGGTCCTCAGCCGCCGCCTCGTCCGCGATCAGAGTGATCGCCGCGCTCACCGCCTCACGGTGCGCGTCCATGGACGCCAGCTCCGTCTCCTCGGTGTCGAGGTGATCGTCCTCGTCGGGGTCGTCAAGTCCGGCGCCGATGATCTCGCCCAATTGAAATCGCAACAGGTCGAGCTCACGTTCGCGTGCCCCGGCGTCGCCGCCCAGTCCGGCGATCTCACGCTCCAGCCGCGACACGTCGACCCGGAGCTCGTTCAGGCGCGAGGTGTCGATGCCACCGTAGACATCGAGGGCCAGGCGCTGCACCGGTGGTGCGAGCAACGACTGGTGGGAGTTCTGTCCGTGGAGATCGACCAGTGGACCGGTGACCTCGCCGAGTGTGGCGAGGGTGGCCATCCGGCCGTTGACGTAGGCCCGCGAGCGACCATCGGCAGGGAGAACCCGGCTGATCACGACCTCATCCCCGCCCAGGTCGAACCTTCCCTCCACCACGGCCTCGTCGGCACCGGGCCTGACCGCTCCCGAGTCGGCCCGGGCCCCGAGCAGCATCTCGATCGCGCCCACCACCATCGTCTTGCCCGCACCGGTCTCGCCGGTCAGCGCCGTCATCCCGTCCTCGAGAACCAGGGCGAGAGAATCGATGATGCCCAGGTTGCTCACCGACAACTCGACAAGTCGGCAGGGCGACGGGACCGCGTTCACCGGTCGCTCAGTCCGAACTTGGCTTTGAGGATCTGGTGGAAGTCCCGGTTGCCGAAGGACACGAAGCGGGCCGGATGCGGCGTAGCGCGCACCGTCACGTGGTGACCGGGCTCCAGGGACGCCCGTTGAACGCCGTCCACCGAAAGCGCTGCGGGACGGTCCCCCAGCACCGACACCGTCACCTCGCTGGCGGGATCGAGCACCAGCGCACGGTCGAACAACGAATGGGGCGACACCGGCGTGAGCAGGATCGCCCGGTGGGAGGGATCGACGATGGGGCCCCGGGCGGACAACGAGTACGCCGTCGAACCGGTCGGTGTGGCCAGGATTAGTCCGTCCGCCACGTAGCTCGTGAAAAAGCGACCGTCGATGCTCACCCCCAGTCGAATCGTTCTGCCGATGGACTGCTTCTCGATCACCACCTCGTTGAGACCTGGAGGGAGCGGGGAGCCAGGTGGTGCCGGACCGTCTGTCGGGCCGTCGATCTCGGCCGAGATCATCATGCGGGGCGCGACGGCATGGAGGCCTTTGAAGTAGGCGTCCAGTGCCTCCTCCCATGCACCCGGCTCCACTTCGGTCAGGTACCCCATCTGGCCCAGGTTCACGCCCACCAGGTCAGCGTCGGTCCCGAACGCCCAGCGGGCGGCGCGCAGCATCGTGCCGTCACCTCCGATGGCGACCACCAGACGGACCGAACCGTCGCAGGTGTCGGCGCTGATGGCGCCGACCAGATCAGCTCCCAAGAGGTCGGCCTCGTCCCGGGGCGCTGTCACCAGATGTCCGCGCGCCCTCAGCCACGCCGCGACGAGCCGACCGGTGTCAATGGCGTCGGGTCGGCCACCGTGGACGAACACCGCCACCGTGCTCACCGGGCGAGCACCTCGTCCATCACCCGGTCCACCAGTACCGCCAGGGCCGGTGCGCGGTCGATCTCGCCGGCCCCGCGTCTCGCGTGCAGGAGGAACTCCACGTTGCCGTCGGCTCCCTGTATCGGTGAGGGCATGAGCTCCATGATTGCTGCTCCGTGCCCCTCGATCGCGGCGCCCACCTCGGTCAGCACCCGGCGCCACACCGCGTGGTCGGTGATCACCCCTGAACCCCGGCTGACCTCCTGGCGACCGGCCTCGAACTGAGGCTTGACCAACCAGACCAGATCGGCCCCCGGTTCGGCCAGGTCCAGGAGGGCCGGTGCCACGGTCCGCAACGAGATGAACGAGAGATCGGCCACCACTACCTGGGCCAGATCTCCCAGGTCTCCCCGTCGGCAGTGGCGGATGTTGGTCTGTTCGTGCAGCTCCACCCTGGGGTCGGTGCGCAGGCTCTGGTGGAGCTGGCCCCGGCCGACGTCGACCGCGACCACGCTGGCCGCTCCGGCCTGAAGCGCACAGTCGGTGAAGCCCCCGGTACTCGCACCGGCGTCGAGAACGCGCTTACCGGTCAGCACGACCCCGAAGCGTTCCAGCGCGGCAGCCAGCTTTTCCCCACCGCGACCCACAAATCGAGGCGGCGGACCCGAAACTGCGACCGACTCATCAGCCGAGACCAGCCTGGACACCTTGGTGGCAGGAGCGCCACCGACCGTCACCAGGCCGGCCTCGACGGCGGCTCTGGCTTTCTCCCGGCTCGGGACCAGTCCGCGTCGGACCAGCTCGACGTCGAGCCGGCGCCGTAGGGAGGCCGTCGCTCAGCCCGCGGACTTCTTGGCCGCCGCCTTCTTGGCGGGAGCCTTCTTGGCCCCGGACTTCTTGGCCGGCGCCTTCTTGGCCGGAGCCTTCTTGGCCGCAGCCTTCTTGGCGGGAGCCTTCTTGGCCGCGGCCTTCTTGGCCGGGGCGGTCGCGGCGGTGCCAGCGGCCTTCGGAGCGCTGGTCTTGCGGGGAGAGACGACGGACTGGATCAACTTCTCGATCCGGTCGAGGTCGGCGATGGTCGCCAGACCCCATGCATCGGCCGAAGCGATGATCTCGCCCCGGATCTGCTCCACCAGCAACTCGGTGTTTCGTCGGCTGCGGTCGACGATCTCGGCCACGAGGACCTGGGCCTGTTCGGTCTGGACCTCACCGGCCTTCACGAGCTCCTTGACCAAGGCCTCGGCCTTGGCCTGGGTCATCTCGGTGAAAGCAACACCCGCGTCCAGGAACTTCTTGAGAACCTTGCTCTGTGCCATGGGTGGAGCGTATGCCCACCCACAGGCGCTTGCAAAAGTTTGCAGTTGCCGCGCGGGTTCCCGGTGCTGAGTCAGACGCCACCGATTCGGCCCGGAGGCCAGATCTTGAAGAATGCTCGACCGACTATCAGATCCTCGTCCACGGGACCGAAGCATCTCCCGTCACCGGAGTTGACCCGGTTGTCGCCGAGGACGAACACGTGGCCGGGCGGAACCTGGTATCCCTCGTCGGTGAACAGGGCCTTCATCTCGCCGGTACTGCACCCCTGGTCGATGGTTTCGAGTCCGTGGGTGTAGGGCTCACTCAGTGGTTTGCCGTCTATCCGGACGCCACCGTCGAGGATGGAGACCCGCTCGCCCTCGAGACCGATGACCCGCTTGATCAGATCGTTGACCTGGGAGGTGCCGACCTGATCGGTCTTGGGACGATGGAAGACCACGATGTCGCCGCGCCGCACATCATGAAGCCGGTAGGACATCTTGTTGACGATGACCCGGTCGTTCACCATGAGGGTCGTGGTCATCGAGGGTGAAGGGATCCAGAAGGTCTGGAACAGGAAGGCCCTGATGACCAGAGCGACCGCCAGCGCACCCCCCACCACGACCACCCACTCCAACAGGTTCCGCAGCGGCGAGCGTTTCGCCTGGGTGGGCTTGGGGCCGACCGCCGCCGTCGTCGGTTCAGCGTCGTTGGTTTCTCCCCCCGAACCGTCGGTCTCCGATGTCCAGATCGGTAGGTTCCTGTCGACGGGGGTTCCGGTCACGGCGGGCGACGCTAGCAAGACCCCGCCTCCGTTCGACATCGGGCCCAGCCCCACGGCCCTCCGCCGGGTCGCGTGATCCGGACCGACATCGGTCAGCGATAGCGGTCGAGCACCCGCTCTGCCGCCGTGGCCGCGAGATCGCCGGCCTCCAACCCAGGGTCGATACGCAGGACCTGAGCATCGGGCCCCAGGCGGAGAAGCAGTCGCTCCAACCACCCGATCCCCGCCACCGGGACGCTGAGGCGAATCCGGCTAGGACCGGTGGTCACGTCCTTCACCGGGTACGCCTCGGCCACCCACCAAGCCGACCGCGGCAGGTCCAACTCGACCACGGGGAGGTCCGACACCAGGTCGATGCGGTTGGGGAGGTCGCGGGGCGGGGGTGAGCACGTCTCGTCGGTCGTCTCGAGATCGCTCAGTCGGTCGAGACGGAATGTACGAGCCTCACCCCGGTCGACATCGAGTCCGACCAGGTACCACTGGTCATCCTGGGTGAAGACGTTCCAGGGCTCAACCCGGCGCGATGACACCGCGTCGCGGCCGAAGGCCCAGTACGAGAACCTCACCCGTCGCCCGTTGGACACCGCCGACTCGAGCTCCGCTACCACCGGTCCACCATCGTGGTCGAGAGCCACCTCCAGCGTTGCGCCGGGATCCACCCCGAGTTGTGCCGCCAGCTTGGTCAGGGCCCGGGCCAGTGCGTCTTCAGGATCGGCCTCGGTGCCGAGCAGGGCTCCGACCGCGGTGAGCAGCGCCAACTGCTCCGCCCTGGTCATGCGCAACGGCCGCCGAAAGGCCAGGAGCCACACCTGAACCTTCTGCTCCTCGATGATCACCTGGAAGGGCATGTCGTCGAAATTGGCGCTCCCGTCGCCGATCATCGCCGCCATGCGAAGCTCAGCCAGCAGCTCGCTCCTGCCCATCGAGAACCGAGCGCACACCTCTGAGATCTCGACGCCGTCAGGGCTCGACGCGATCCACTGCAACATCGCCAGCAACCGCTGGATCCGAGTCGCCACCGTGATCCGGCTCATGAGGTGGCCTCGCCGCCTGGAGCAGCACCGGAGGCGGCGATCGACTCGAGCCAGTCGACCATCATCTGGCGCAGGTCCGGTGGCCCGAGGACCTCGGCCCGTTCCAGGAAGGTCAGGACCCAGGAGCGAAATCCCTCCCAGTTGAGCACCTCCATCTCGACCACCAGGCCGTCACCGTCGTCGGCGAGAACCGTCGCGTCCGGAACCTGGTCCCTGACCGTCGAGGCCGCCACCGGATCGAACCAGATACGCGCCGTCACCGGTGGATCGCCGGGAAGCGCCCAGGGATCGAGGGTGAGGGTTGCGCCATGATCGGCGATGGTCTGGGCCGAATTGGGGGCCCCAACCTCCAACCCACCTTCGACACGGCTCACCCTGAACCAACGAAACCCCCTACGACCTCTGTCGAAACCACCCAGATACCACCGACCACGGGCGAACTGGAGACGAGCGGGATCCACCTCGCGGGCCTCTCCGTGGTACACGAAGCGCAGAACGCACCGGTCGACCACGGCTGTGAACATGGCGATCAGGTCGGCGTCGTAGACCATCTCGACCCGCTGCGATCCAGCCGCCGCCACACCACCGACCTTGAACAGGGCCTGCCGGGAGAGCCCACCCGAAAAGCCGACCACCGAGGCCGCCATGTTCAGCGCCTCGACCTCGTCCTCGGTCAGGTCCGAGGGCGTTTGGAAGAGCTCTCTCCTGTCGATCCGGTAGCCCAGGATCGGGGGGTCCGAGGCGGGTACCGCCTCCACGACCAGAGGAATCCCCATCTCGCGCAGTTCGTCCTTGTCGCGCTCGAACTGCCGATGGAACGAATCGTTGTTGTCGGGATAGCCGGCGACCCGGTCGCGCAGCTCGGCCGCCGACAGGGCACGCGTCGTGTCCTGGAGCACGTTCATCAGCGAGACGAGGCGTTCCAGGCGACGAGCGGACATCAGCGAGTGAGACTAAACGCCCCGACGAGAGGTCCCGCCTCGCTCGGCGGCAAGCCGGCCGGCGACCGCGGTGGTTTCGAAGAAGAGCCGGTCTTCGTCGAAACCGCGTCCCATCGTCTTGACCGTCAGACCTCGGGCGGCCATCTCGTCACCAATCGGACCTGGTTCGACCTGCACCCAGTCGTGCCGACCGAGATGGGTCGGCGGCTCGAGGGCGGGCGGGAGCGCGATCGTCACCTTGGAGCGAACCGCCTCCAGGGCGGTGATGGTGTGGTGGCTGAGGCCCTGATGGCGGGACCGGGCATCACCCGAGGAGGCCCGGGCACATGCGATCGGCCATCCTCCCAGCCAGTCGACCGCGTCGAGGATCGGCGCCACTTCGAGGGCGGTGTATCCCAGCCGGCTCCCGGTACCGGCCACCCCAGGGCCCATCGCCACGATGATCACGTCGGCGTCGAGGCGATGGCGGGCCACCGCAAGCGCGCTGGGAACGTTGAGGCACTCGTGGTCACCTCCGAAGGCGTGACCAGCGGTGACCGTTCCGACCAGCAGCCCCTTCTCACCTAGCTCCGCAACGGTGTCGCTCAGGGCCAACGGAAGGGCGCCCCCGTCGGTCATCACATATGCGATCCGCACACCAGGCAGAGCCGCGTCGAGTGCCACCGCGACAACCGGAAGCTGGCTGTGAAGCCCCGCCACCACCACTGGCGTGCCCCCGAGATCCGATGGGATGTCGGGGTCGTGTTCCTCGGCCGCTCCGGTGTCGACCTGCACGCTGGTGTAACGCAACTTCATCAGGTGGCCAGGACCCGGCACCTTCCAGGGTCCCCGGGTCAGGTTCCAGTGAACGATGTGCCACCCCCCGGTACCGAGCGCGAGATCGACAGCAGTGGTGTTGACCACCACGCGGTCACCCACCTCGACCGGACCGGTGGTCTGGGTGACGCTGTAGGCACGGTCCCCGTTCTCCAGCCGTACCCGGACGATCCCCGACCGCTCGCCCAGCACCGCGGCCACCACACCCTCGGCGAAGGACGGCATCAGAGGGACTCGATCAGCTTCTCGACCCGGTCGTCGTGAGCCTTGAACGGGTCCTTGCACAAGACGGTGCGCTGGGCTTGGTCGTTCAGCTTCAGGTGCACCCAGTCGACCGTGTAGTCACGCTTACGTTCCTTGGCCTTGCGGATGAACTCACCCCGCAACCTCGCCCGCGTCGTCTGCGGGGGTTGATCGGTGGCCACGTCGATCTCCTCGTCATCGCAAACCCGGTCGAGAAGACCGCGGTTCTGCATCCGGTAGAAGAGGCCTCGCTCCCTGCTGATGTCGTGGTACTGGAGGTCCACCAAGGCGACCTGAGGATCCGACAGGCTCAGGCCGTGGCGTTCGCGGTACGCCTCGATCAGGTTGTGCTTGATCACCCAGTCACACCCGGTGTCGAGGGCCAGAGGGTCGCGCTCGATGGTGGTGACGGCATGTTCCCAGGCGTCCAGCGCCATCTTCTCCTCCGGGTTCAGGCCTCGGGTCTCGGCGTAGCGCAGCGCCCGCTGCAGGTACTCGCTCTGGATGTCCAGCGCTGATACTTCGCGGCCGTTGGCCAGGCGGACCTTGCGGGTACAGGTGATGTCGTGGCTGATCTCACGAATGGCCCGGATCGGGTTCTCCAGCGTCATGTCCCGAAGCACCACGTTGGGCTCCTCGAGCATCCTCAGCAACAGGCTCGTCGCTCCCACCTTGAGGAACGTCGCATGCTCGCTCATGTTCGAGTCGCCGACGATCACGTGGAGCCGGCGGTACCGCTCCGCGTCGGCATGGGGTTCGTCGCGGGTGTTGATGATCGGCCGGGACCGGGTGGTGGCGCTGGACACCCCCTCCCAGATGTGCTCGGCCCGTTGGCTGATCGAGAACATCGCCCCTCGCGCCGTATGGAGGACCTTGCCTGCCCCGGCGTAGATCTGGCGGCTGATGAGGAAGGGGATCAGCACCTCCGCGTAATGGCCGAAGTCGTCACGCCGGCTGGTCAGGTAGTTCTCATGGCATCCGTAGGAGTTGCCGGCGGAGTCGGTGTTGTTCTTGAACAGGTAGATCGTGCCCCGAATGCCCTCCTCGCTCAGCCGCTGCTCGGCGCTCATCACGAGCTGCTCGAGGATGCGCTCCCCTGCCTTGTCGTGGATCACCAGCTCCCGCACCGAGTCGCACTCGGGCGTGGCGTACTCCGGGTGGCTGCCGACGTCGAGGTACAAGCGGGCACCGTTGGCGAGGAAGACGTTGCTGCTGCGTCCCCACGAGACCACCCTCCGGAACAGATAGCGGGCGACCTCATCGGGGCTCAACCGCCTCTGGCCCCGGGACGTGCAGGTGACGCCGTACTCGTTCTCGAGACCAAATATCCGGCGCTCCACCCCCTCACCGTACCGGCGTCACCACAAGGTTGGCGGGCACCTGAGGCCCTCGGCCCACCAGCCCTGTCAACGATCCAGATGATGCGTCGTGGCAATCGGAGAGGGTTCAGCCGATGGAGCACTCCTTGGACACCGCGGCCGCCAGGCGACGGTCCGGGAAACGGTCGTCGATCTCGGTGAAGGACGTGCTCACCGCCGCTATCTCGCTCTGAAATGTGGCCACCAACTCGGTGACCTTGTTCTGGAACTCGATGGGATCGGAGGTGTCGACGGCTCCGGCGGCTTCGGAGGCCGACGACATGGCTCGACCGAACTGCTCGAAGCGCGACACCAGTGCCGACTCGAACTCGTCCCCGCGCGAAATGGCCGGCGGGTCACCCCTTTCGAGGGTCTCGGTGAACTCTTCCGTACCGGTGGCGACGTCCTCGAACAACTGGGCGATGGCGTCACGGGCACCGGGAAGATCGCCTGGAACGATCATCGAAGGCAGTGCCTCTCCCGCTGCGCTCATCTGTTGCAGCCACTGGGTGAAGCCGCGGCAAAAGCCCTGAGCCCACTCGTCGACGGCCACGGTGCCGTTCGTCGATGGCGGGGAGGACCCCGAAGGCCCGACCACCGAGTCACGCTGACCGGGAGGGTCGGTCGCGGTCGGCTCAGACGTGCACCCGACCATCAGGGCCATGGTGAGTGCCGTGACCAGGAGCCACCCGATTGCCGCGTGCGATCGGGCTTCGAGCGTGCCCTGTCGGATCGCCGCCGACCGGTTCATGAATGTCAGCCTGGGGGAAGCAGGGCCGCGACCTCGGCGTCGTCGAGGCGACGGAAACAGCGGCGGGCCCCGTTTCGTTCCAGCAGCGCCACCTCGAGATCCGCCGGCCCAAGCGCCCGGTCCGGTCCCCCCAGGGCGGTCACCGCGGCATGGAGGGCCGCTGCCAGGTCGGGGGTCTCGGTGTCACCGAGGTCGCCGTGCAGACGCTCCGCCACCGCCTCGGCGTCTCCGCCCAGGGTGGAGTTCGAGTCCTCGTCGATCACGGTGCCGTCATAGAGGAGGTGGAACAGCTGGTCGTCGTGGGGATCGGCTCCGACCTCAGCGACGAGGATCTCCACCTCCAGCGGCTTCATCTCATGGGTGAAGACCTGGCCCAGGATCTGGGCGTACTGGTTGGCGAGGCTTCTCGCATCCACATCTTCCCGGCTGAAGGAGTAGCCCTTCAGGTCGGCTGCCCTCACACCCGCGATCCGGAGCTGATCGAACTCGTTGTACTTGCCGACCCCGGCGAAGGCGATGCGGTCATAGATTTCCGAGACCTTCCTGAGCGTGCTGGACGGGTTCTCGGCAACGACGAGGATCCCCTCGACACAGATCAGTGCGACGAGGCTTCGGCCCCGAGCGATCCCCTTGCGCGCGTAGTCGGCGCGGTCCTTCATGACCTGTTCGGGGGCGACGTAGAACGGCATGCTCATCGGGCCGACCCTCCATCGGTCAGGGCCAGGAGCCGCGTGTAGGCATCGGCCAGTTCCTCGTCGTCGATGCGGGTGAAACCCTCGCCGTCGATAGTTGCCACCACGGGCCAGATATTGCGACGCACATCGGGACCGCCGGTAGCCGAGTCCTCGTCCGCCGCGGTGACCAGAGCGTGCAGCGCGAGGTCCAGGGCGGCCTGGCGTTCCAGGCCGTCACGGAATCCCAGCTTCAGGACGGTGGCGGCGTGCAGGCCGCCCGATCCCGAGGTGGCGTAGTCGTTCTCCTCGTAGCGGCCACCGGTGATGTCGTATTGGAACAGCCGTCCCAGGCGACGTCGGGTGTCAAAGCCCGCGAACAGGGGTACGACCGCCAAGCCCTGCATGGCGGCGGGTAGGTGGTTGCGCACCATGGCCGAGAGCTGGTTGGCCTTGCCTTCCAGCGAGAGGGGCCATCCCTCCACCTTCTCGTAGTGCTCGAGCTGAAGTTGGAACAGCTTGACCATGTCCATCGCCGGACCGGCAGCCCCAGCGATCGCCACCCCTGACCACCGGTCCGCGGCGAACACCTTCTCGATGGAGCGGTGGCTGATCAGATGTCCCGAGGTGGCCCGCCGATCGCCCGCCATGACCACACCGTCGGCATAGCGCAGTGCCACAACCGTCGTCCCGTGGGTGACCGGCCCTGCGGCCGCGACCGGTCCCGTCGGCATCTCGGGGACCAGCCCCTGGCGCCTCAGGAGAGCAGCGAAATCGGGCCCGGGATCGTCGCCGGGCGAGAAGGTCGGTATCTGCACGCGGTCAGGGTAGCCGTCGATCTCTTTGCGCCTACAGCTACTGGCCACCCTTTTGGACGTAGGAGCGCACGAAGTCCTCGGCGTTGGATTCGAGGACCTCGTCGATCTCGTCGAGGAGGTCGTCGATGTCAGCCTTCAGCTTCGCTCCTGCCTCGGACGCCGCGGGTGCATCGACCGTCTCGTCTGCTGCCCGGGTGGGCGTTGGTTTGCGCTTCTGCTCTTGTTCAGCCATGTCGGACCTCCTTCATCCGGCGCTGCTCAACCTAGCCAGCAGGTCGGCCGGATCGGTGCTCTGGTCGATCAACGACCCCACATGAGCCTTGGTACCCCGGAGCGGTTCCATCATCGGCACTCGGCGCAACGCCTCGGCTCCGGTGTCGAAGACCATCGAGTCCCAGTTGGCGGCGACGACATCGACACCCCAGCGCTGAAGGCATCGACCCCGGAAATACGCACGGGTATCGGCCGGGGGGTCGGTGGTGGCGGTCTCCACCGCCGAGTCGGCGGTGAGACGTTGCAACCCGGCACGCGCCGCGAGGGATCGCTCAGGTCGAAGGTCGTGATACTGCAGGGCGACGGCGGCGAGGCGAGGGTCGGACCATCGGAGACCGTGGCGTTCCTGGTAGGCGGTGAGCAGCCGGTGCTTGGCGACCCAGTCGAGTCGATCGGCGAGACGGGCAGGGTCCTCCTCGAGGCCCGTCAGGATCTCCTCCCAACGTTGAAGAACGACCCGACCCGCCTCGCCTCCCACCGCGTCGAAGCCGTGACGTTCGCTCCACTGACGCGCCTTCCTGAACAGATCCCACTGAACGTTCAGGGCGGTGGTGGTGCCGCCGTCGACCAGCTCGATGGGCCATCTGAGGGTGAGGTCGTAGGACACCTGACGCATGGCCTGAACCGGTGAGCGGAAGATCGTGGGGTGGTCGAGGGCGTCGTCCTCGACCATCGCCAGCACGAACGCCGTGGTTCCAACCTTGAGGAGCGTGGCGACTTCGGAGCAGTTGGCGTCACCGGTTATCACGTGCAACCGGCGGTACTTCTGAGCGTCGGCGTGCGGTTCGTCGCGGGTGTTGACGATCGGACGTTTGAGCGTCGTCTCCAGACCGACCTCAGCCTCGAAGAAGTCGGCTCTCTGGGTGATCTGATAGGGGATCTCGGCCACGCCGAGCCCGGGTGCCTCGGATCCGATCTTTCCGCTGCCGGTGTAGATCTGACGGGTCACGAAGTGGGCCGTGACGCCGGCCACGATGCGACTGAACGGCACGCCGCGGGCCATCAGATAGTTCTCGTGGCACCCGTAGGAGTTGCCCTTGCCGTCGGAGTTGTTCTTGTAGACCACCAGCTCCGAGCCTTCGGGAAGGAACCTCGCCGCCGCAGCCATGGACCTCCGCAGGATGAGGTCGGCGGCCGCGTCGTAGAGCACGACCGACATCGGGTCGGCACACTCCGGGCTGGACATCTCAGGATGGGCGTGGTCCACGTAGTACCGGGCGCCGTTGGTGAGCACTGCGTTCACCAGGTGGGTTTCGACCTCAGGCGGTCGACCGGCGCGGCCAGACCCACCCCGGGCGTCGTTGCCTGGGGTCTCATCCTCGAAGTCCCACCCGACGGTGGGCACATTGGTCTGCCGGTTCTGCAGGTCGGCCAAGTAGGCGTTGATCAACAAGGACGACGCGGTTACGGGGTTCGACTCCCCTGGGCCCCGCTGCACGATCCCGTACTCGGTCTCGATACCCAGAACCTTCCGAAGCGCCACGCCGCGCACCCTACCGGCAGGCGGGGTGGACTATCCGCTGTTCTCCCCGTCAACTGTGATGTGCAACGCTCAGGGCCGTCATTACAAAGAAGCCACCAGATCGGTCTCCCTCGTGATAATCCTCGCCATCCTGCTTTGGGGCATGCTCGCCGGTTGGATCGCCAACATGATCCTCGGCGGCAGTTCCCGACCCGCCGACTGGGGGCCGCTGTTGGGGGCAGGCCTCGCCGGGTCCTTCGTCGGTGGCCTGGTTCTGAACCTCCTCACCGGAAACGGCCTGGACCTCGCCCCCTCGGGCCTCATCGGTACGGTCCTGGGTGCGGTGATCGTCCTCGCGGTTCTGAATGCGGTCCGGGGTCGTAGCTGACGGTCACCCGCCGCTTCCGAACACCGGCTACAGGTACTGGCCGGTAGCCACCCTCTCGATCGACCTGCCCCCGGCCGGCTCGGCGTCCTCGTCGTGCTTGACGAGGGTGCGGATGTAGACGATCCGCTCGCCCTTCTTGCCCGAGATCTTCGCCCAGTCATCGGGGTTGGTGGTGTTGGGCAGATCCTCGTGCTCCTTGTACTCCTGGTGGATCGAATCCAACAGGTCTTGGGAGCGGATTCCCCTGGTACCGCCTGCGATCTGGCGCTTGATGGCCAGCTTCTTGGCCCTGCGCACGATGTTCTCGATCATGGCGCCCGAAGCGAAGTCCTTGAAGTACATGACCTCCTTGTCACCGTTCTGGTAGGTCACCTCCAAGAACTGGTTGTCGTCGTCGGCTCGGTACATCTCCTCGACCGTCGACTCGATCATCGACATGACGCACTTGTCAGGATCTCCCCCGCCCAGGTCGCGCACCTCGTCGGGATCCAGGGGCAGACCGGTGGTCAGGTAGCGGGCGAAGATCTGCGCCGCCGCGCCTTCGTCGGGGCGTTCGATCTTGATCTTCACATCGAGTCGACCCGGCCTGAGAATCGCCGGGTCGATGAGGTCCTCGCGGTTCGAGGCACCGATCACGATGACGTTCTTGAGGGTCTCGACGCCGTCGATCTCGGCCAGCAACTGGGGAACGATCGTCGACTCCATGTCCGAGCTGATCCCCGACCCCCGGGTCCGGAACATCGAGTCCATCTCATCGAAGAACACGATCACCGGCCAGCCCTCCTCGGACTTCTCTCTGGCCCTCTGGAAGACCAGCCGGATCTGGCGCTCGGTTTCGCCGACGTATTTGTTGAGGAGCTCGGGACCCTTGATGTTCAGGAAATAGCTGCGGGCGTGCTCATCGCCGGAAACCTCGGCCACCTTGCGGGCCAGGGAGTTGGCGACGGCCTTGGCGATCAGCGTCTTGCCGCAACCGGGCGGGCCGTAGAGGAGGATGCCCTTGGGGGCGGGTAGCTCGTACTCGCCGAAAAGTTCGGCGTGCACGAAGGGCAGTTCCACCGCGTCGGCGATCTGTTCGATCTGCCCGTCGAGGCCGCCGACATCGGCGTAGGACACGTCGGGGACCTCCTCCAGCACCAACTCCTCCACCTCGGGTCGGGCCAGTTTCTCGAGGATCAGCCCAGAACGGGTGTCCATCAACACGGTGTCACCCGCTCTCACCGAATCGGCCAGGGCAGCGTCAACAAATTCGCAGACACGTTCCTCGTCGGCTCGGCCGACCACCAAGGCCCGATTCGAGCCCATGTTGTCCTTGACCGTGACCACCTCTCCGGTCCGGTCGGGGTGACGAGCCAGGATGACGCTGAAGGACTCGTTCAGCGCCACCTCGTCGCCCCGTCGAAGCTCCGGACCGACCTCGGGGAGGGCGGCCACCCTCATCTTCCGTCCTCCCGAGAAGACGTCGATGGTTCCGTCGTCGTTGCTGCCCAGCACCGTTCCGTAGGCGGCAGGGGGTTGGGTGAGCTTGTCGACCTCCTCGCGCAAGGCGGCGATGTGGTCCCGAGCTTCACGGAGGGTGTAGGTGAGCTTCTCGTTCTGGCTGACCGCCTGTTGAAGCTGCCCCTTGGTCTCCAGCAACCGTTCTTCGAGCGTTCTGACCCGCTTCGGCGCGTCCTGGAGTCTCTTTCGGAGGATCCCGACCTCCTCTTCGAGGGCGGCCGCCTGGTCACGAAGCTCGGTGAGCTCCGCCTCCTGGTCATCTTGGCGTCGGATGGCATCGTCGTCGCTCACGGCAATCCTCCCTGGCTCGCACCCGGTTTCGGGTGACCCCATGGCGACGATAACCGGCACTCGGGCGAACGAGGCGCACCCCCAGGAACACGGACCAGAGCGCCCCATCCAACGATGTGACACAAGACCGTTTCATCTGTCTCCGATTGCCGGGGCTCGGGTTCGGTTCCGGCCCCGAGGTCCGCTACGCTCCGCGTCACGGCAACCGCCCTGTCGTCCGCTCGGACGACGAGACCCACGAGAGAGGCAACCGCAACCATGAAGGTCTGGATCGACCAGGATCTCTGCACCGGCGACGGGCTCTGCGAGGAGATCGCTCCCGACGTCTTCACCCTTCTCGACGACGGCTTGGCCTACGTGAAGGAGGGTTCCAAGGTGTTCTCCGACCCGGGCGGCGCCGAGGGTCTCGCCAACGTGCCCGCCGGGCAGGAGGAGGCCGTGATCGAGTCGGCCGAGGAGTGCCCCGGGGAGTGCATCTTCATCGAGGTCTGAGCGGGGACCCAAAGGCCCTCCGACCAGTTCTGACAACGACGGGGCCCGAAGGGCCCCGTCGTTGCGCGTCCGGGGGACGTCACTCCGACGGGAGCAGACGGGCGTGGGTGAGGAACCCGGTGTGGGCGACCATCCGGTGGTCCGGGCGCACCGAAGTGCCGTCGATGTTCCAGCCCCTTTGGAGGACCTCGATCGTCTCGGCCAGCTCGAACGCGCTGTCGACCAGCCGCTCCCTGAACTGAACGGCCTGGATGATCGTCGGGGTGTAGGCGAGGATTATGCCGCCCGGATGCAGGGCCTTTTCGGCATGACGAACGACCTGCCAAGGCTCGGGCAGGTCCAGAACCACCCGATCCAGGTTGGTCTCGTCGATTCCGTCGTAGCAGTCGCGATGCTCAACCCGATAGCGCTCGGTGAGCTGGGTACCGCCGAAGGTGGTCACGTTCTTCACCGCTCGGGCGGCGAAATCCTCGCGCAGCTCGTACCCGGTCACGACGGCGCCGGCACGCAACATGGTCATCGACAGCGCACCCGAACCGACACCGGACTCGAGCACCCGGGCACCAGGAAATATGTCGGCCAGCATGAGGATCGGCCCGAGATCCTTCGGGTAGATGACCTGGGCGCCCCGCGGCATCTTGAGTACGAAGTCGCTCAACGTGGGTCGGAAAGTGGTGAAGGTGGCACCGCGTGAGCTGCGGACCACGATCCCTTCGGCCTTGCCGATGATCTCCGCGTGGGGGATGAAGCCCGAATGGGTGTGGAACTCGGCGCCATCCTCGAGTGAGACCAGGTAACGGCGCTTCTTGCGGTCGATGAGGAGGATTTCCTCGCCCGCCTGGAACGGGCGAACCTCGCCTCCATCAGTCACTTGAGCCTGCCTTTCTCGGTGATGGTGACCGGCTGCGCCCCCGCCGACGCTTCTATGAGGCGGCAGAAGGCGCAGGTGTTCGAGGTGCTCGGGGACCCACATCGCTCGCACCGGCCCACCGAGGCGGAGTCGGTGTCACCCGGCGTCCCCGACGACACGCCGGGTGCTGCATCCGCGAAACGATGTGAGGCACGGGCCAGGTATCCGAAGTAGAAGTCGTGCTTCGATCCCGGAGAACGCGCCTCGATCTCGTTCAGCGCTTCCTTGTAGCCGAGGTGTTTGTTGCCGACCGCCATCGGACATTCCTCGACGATGTAGTCGATGCCCCTCAGGACGCAGTAGGCCGCCATCTCCCGCTCCCCCAACCTCACCAATGGCTTCACCTTCCGAGGGAAACCAGCCCTGGCCTCGAGCACCGGCATCTGGCGCGCCAGGTACTCGGTCTGCCACCGAAGGGTGTTGCCGAAGAGAACCGCAGCCTCGTCATCGAGGTTGTGTCCGGTGGCAACGGCGTCATAACCACCATCGAGGGCCGCCCGGTCGAAGAGGTGTCGCTTGGAAAGCCCGCAGGCCGAGCACGGCACCCGTCGGGTGGCTTTGGCCGCGGTGGGGACATCGGTGTCGTAGTCCGCACGCAGGTCGATCTGGGTCAGCTCCAGTCCCCGTGCCTGGGCGAAATCACGCACCATCGCACCGGAACGGTCGCTGTACCCACCGATGCCGAGCCCGATGTAGAGCCCGTGGGCCTCGTAACCCAGTTCGACCAGCAGGTCCCACAACGCGAGGCTGTCCTTGCCGCCCGAAACCGCCACCAGCACCTTGTCCCCCGGTGACAACATCGAGAACTCCTCGATGGCCTTGGCGGTCTGGTCCCGGCACAGTCGCAGGAAATGCTCAACGCAGAAGTTCGCGTTGTGACGGCGGATGTCGATGACGGCCGGCTCTCGGCAAACCCGGCATTTCATGCCGCTCCCCCCGAGATCACCGGCCGGATCTCGATCTCGTCGGAATCACTCAGCATGGCGTCACCGGGCACCAGGGTGCCGTCGCGGATCACCAGGACCGACTCCCGGTTCAACTCGAGGCGGCCGAGCAGGGCCACGATGCTCACCGGGCCATCGACCTCGATCGTCCGGGAGGGATTCCGCAGGTGCACCTTCACCGCTCCATCCTGCCCGCCTCCGGCTTCGGCCCCCAAAGGCCGGAACCGGCTCGCCTACTTGCGGATGCGCCGTCGCCGGGACTTGCGAAGGTCGCCCTGGGTGAGCAGGCGCTTTCGGGCCCGACGACCCTTGCGGCCCTCCACCTGAGCCTTGCGGCGGGCCTTACGACCGCGTCGGCCGAGATGGCGGTCTTCGAGCGGCATGTTCTCGATGGTGGCGACCCCGTTGGCGATGGTGATGCGACCGCCGGGCCGGAGCTCCTCGCGTAGCAGGATCTCGGGTTCCCGGCGGGCCAGGGTGCGCACCTTGCGCACCGTCCAGAGACCGGTACCGACGTAGAACCAGCCGCGGCTTCCCCCGAACACCCCGCGACTGATCCCGAGTCGTTCGACGGACCGGAAGAGACCACCCCCGGCGGACAGGCTGATCGATCTACGTGCCATCAGTAGCGCTTCACCTCGATCACCGTCGTCTTTCGACGGCCGCGGCTGCGACCGAGGAGGAACACCCCGATCACCACGGCTGCGGCCACGACGGCGCCGACTGCGACCACGGTGCTCTTGGCGGCGTCAGCCCGGTCATCGACGTCGGTGGTCAGTTGACGGAACTTGGACTCGAGATCGTCACGGGTGATCGTCTGGGCCATTTCAGCTTCCTAGGGTGCTAGCGGATAACGCGTGGTCGTCGTGTTTGCCACAGCTGGGAGAACGGGGGTACACCAGTTCACCGCGGAGTCTGAGACGGGTTGGACGGGCGCTTGATCAGAGCGGCGGAGATCCCGGCACCGGTGAGTGCGAATACAAAGGCAGCCATGTGAGGCACATAGTCCCAGCTCCCGCTCAGGTGCGCACCGGTCTCGGTCTGCAGTCCCCTGAGGATCGCCAGCGAACCGAAGAGCAGCCCGAGAGTGAGGAGGATCGCCCCCGGGATTCCCCACGCCAAGAACCGTCCGATGGAGCGCAGGGGGTCGATCGTCTCCTGCTTGGCGTAGTCCTTGATCAGTTGCCAGAGGTCGCCGATGATCTCGGCCGTACCGTTGTTCGTTTCCTGACCTGCACCTAGGGGTGCCACGGTGCCTCCTCGTTGTCGGACGGCATTTCCTATCTGTCCCACACCCGCGATGCAAGGACCGTCGTCGGTTCACGGCCCGGCACCGGCCTGAAAACCAATACCGAAATCGAGGGAGAACCCTTCGGCGCGGGCGGTACACCCACCGACCGCGGTGTCCGGCACCGCAGCCAACGCAGTAAGGGTGGAGGCGACCGCGGGCACCAGCAACGCGCCGACCGGTACCGCCCCGAGCGCGACCGACCTGACCGCATAGCCAGCCAGCGGGATCACCATGGGTTCGCTGGTGTCGTCGGTGCACGTGGTCTCGAACTGACCCAGCAGAACCCCGAGGAAGTCTTGTCCCCGACGTGGGTCCTCGGCCTGGTCCCCGTTGGCGATGTAGGCGAAGGTGGCGGTCTGGCCGTCGGTCATGGTCACGAAACCCGCGAGCGCCGTCACCCCGTTCAGAGTCCCGGTCTTGGCTTTCAGGCGACCCTGGGCCGGCGTACCGAGGAACCGGTTCTCCAGGGTGCCCGAACGGCCGGCCACGGGGAGTCGACTCCCGATCACCCCGTCGGGCCCGCCCGACCTCTCGAGCACGTCGGTCAGGGCGTCACAGGTCAGTCGGTTGCCGCGATCGAGCCCGGACCCGTCGGCGAAGGTGATCTGGTCGACGGGTACCCCCATCTCTGCCGCCCTGGTTCGGATCGACGCGGTCCCCGAGGCCGTGCTCCCGCCGGTTCCCGCCACCACGCCGATCTCCTTGGTGAGCAACTCGGCCGTCGCGTTGTCGCTCTCCTCGAGCATCTGTCGCACCACCTCGCCCAGCGGTGCCGACTGCACCGCCGCGACCTCACCCGCCCCTACCGGAGCGACCCCCAACGCGGTGCCACCATCGACCGTCACTCCCCTTGCCCTCAACAGCACCAGGAGCTCATCGGCGGCATGAAGGGCGGGCTGATCCACCTTCTGACGGTCGGGGGGCGCCGTCGACCCCGGCACGATCGGATCCAGCCGGAACCCGTCGTCCACGGTCAGCGCACCCAGCGGACCAACCTGATTCTGGCTCAGGTAGCGCGCCGGCCAACTCGGAACGCTCCGGATGGTGTCGTAGCGGCTCTCGTCGGCCACCAGACGCCCCGTCACCCGGCGCACCCCGGCAGCCACAAGTGAATCGGCCAGTCCGTCGAGGAAGGTCAAGGGTTGGTCGGCGGTGCGACGCACGAACGCGTAGGTGGCCGTCGTCAGCAGTGGGTCGCCACCGCCCACCAGGGTGAGATCACCGTTGACAACTCCGTCGACCGGTCCGGGGCCGACCACCATGGTCCTGAACCGATGGTCGGCCCCAAGGCGATCGAGAGCCACGTCCCCCACGAACACCTTCTGGGTCGAAGCGGGGATCAAGGCCCGATCAGCCTGGTGGCGGAACACCGTGGCATGACCGATGTCGACCCGCAGACACGTATCGGGGGGCGAGAGCGCCACCACCCCGTCCAATCCCGTCACCAGGGCTGGGTCGGTCTCACCGCGGCGTGAGGTCAGTGGATCCGTCCTCCAAGTTCGGCCGCCGGCCAGGGAGGCGTCAGCGATCAACTCGCTTTCGACCCGCCCCTCCCCTGCAACCCCGGCTACTCGGTTCGCCGGTCGGGTCGAGGCGGGGAACCCCACTCCGAGAAGGACAAGGCCCATCAGGGCCACCGGGATACACCTTGGCGCGCTCACCAGCTCAGCTCGCCTCCCGAAACGGGCACCGTCTGGTCAAAGCACGCCCAACCGGCGGGCCTGCCGCCACCGGCTGTAGGACCAGGTGTGGGCCAACGCGGTGACTGCCCTATTGGCGGATGGGTAGCAGAGGCGCCCCGACTCCCGCACTGCGGCCGGGCCGGCATTGGCCGGGTCGCACACGGCTAGTTCGGTAGCGATCAGGATCGGCTTGTCGGTCGCCACCGACACCTCCGCCGCTGCGGCGGCGTACCGGGCGTCCTGGCGTTCGTGGAAATCGACGATCCGTTCCAACCCATGGTCGGGGTAGAAGGGCCCGTTGCGCATCAGACGAGCCTGGTTGGACTGAATCCCGAGTCCCAACATGATCACGGCGTCCACCTCGGGGTGGCCGGCCACCAGCGACAGGACATCGGGGATGGTGTCGCGCGTCTCCCCCCCAGCGAGGTCCACCGGGTTGTTCCGACTCCAGCGCGGTGGGAGCTTCTCGTCGATGGCCGCCAACAGGTCGGGAGGCAGCACCACGAGCTCGAGGTCGGTATCGGCGAGGGCATCGGCCGCTACCACGCCCCATCCGCCGACGGTGGTCAGCACCACCACCCTGGGACCGCGAGGCAGGGGCTGGGTTGCGAAGGTCGCCGCCGCCTCGAACGCCTCTTCGACGGTCGCGGCCCGGGTGATCCCCGCCTGGCGGGTGGCACCGTCGAAGACCCGGTCGTCGGTGGCAAGCGACCCGGTGTGGCTGGCCGCGGCACGCTGGCCCGACGCGGTGGACCCGCCTTTGACAAGGACCAGCGGCTTCCGTTCGGCAACCGCCCTCATCCGGCTGAGGAACCTCCGGCCGTCGCCGACTCCCTCCACGTAGGCAAGGCCCACCTTGGTGTGAGGGTCCGAGGCGTAGAAGGCTAGATAGTCGGCCACCGTCGTCGCGGCGGCGTTACCGGCGCTCACCGCCCGACTGATACCGACCCCGGTCTGCACCGCGTAGTTCTGGAACGAGGAGACGAAGTTTCCCGATTGGCTGGCCACACCGATGTGTCCCGCTGGTGGATAGGGGGCAACGATCTGGGCGCAGAGCCGGGCGGGGGTGGAGACGACGCCTTGCCCGTTCGGGCCGGCCAGCAACAGTCCGAGCCGGTCTGTCTGCGCTACCAGTTCATCCTGCGCCCGCCGGCCATCTTCACCCGCCTCGCCGTACCCGGCGGAGGTGACGAAGACGGCGCGCACCCCCTTGGCTGCCGCCGCTTCGATGATCGCCGGATTGGCGGCAGCCGGAGTGCAGCACACCAGAAGGTCGGCACCCCGGTCGGGGATCTCGTCGATCTCAGCCACGGTCTGGATCCCAAGTACCTCGGCCCGGTCCCGGTTGGTGGCCATGACCTGACCTTCGAAGCCCGCGGCCACGATGTTGTGCAGGGTGACGAAACCGAACTTGCCGGGGTGGGTGGATGCGCCGGCTACCACGACGCCGGAGGGGTCGAAGAGCGCGTCGAACGGACGGTCGACAGCATCTCCCAGCGCGGCCTCGACCGTTGGTCGGCCCTCGGCGGCCAGTTCCACGAGGGCGTCCACCGC
This sequence comes from Acidimicrobiales bacterium, assembly GCA_020439505.1. Lineage (GTDB taxonomy): Bacteria > Actinomycetota > Acidimicrobiia > Acidimicrobiales > Iamiaceae > Aquihabitans. Next base: position 78,778 of record JAGQSO010000043.1, on the reverse strand, counting down.
CACCGGTTTCCCGTCGACGACTATGAGCGGATTGAGATCGGCAGAGACGATGCGCTGATCGGCGACCGCGGCGTCCGACAGTGCCAGGATCACCTTGGCCAACGCATCTCGGTCGACAGACGGTTCCCCTCGGAACGGACCGAGCAGAGCCTGGGTCCGAAGGTCACCGATCATCTCCCGGGCGTCCACCTCCGATACCGGTACCGGGCGTACGGCCACGTCCGCAACCGCTTCGGCAAGAACTCCCCCGACCCCGATCATCACGGTGGGGCCGAACTGGGGGTCGGTGGCGATTCCGGCGATCAGCTCCCGGTTTCCGCTCAACATGGCGGCGACGATGAGCGACACCTCTCCGTCGGCCGGCGTCGCCGCGGCGAGCAATTCCTTGGCGGCATCGGCCACCGCGCCCTTGTCGGTCAGGCGCAGCTTCACAAGTCCCCGCTCGGTCTTGTGGGCGATGTTCTCCCCGTTGAGCTTGACCACCACCGGGAAACCGATCTCGTGGGCAGCGTTGACGGCGCCGTCGACGTCGGCGACCACCCGTTCGGCACCGAAGGCCACACCGAAACCGGCCAGCAGCGACTTCGAAGCCTCTTCGCTCAGCGTCGTGGTCTTCACGTGTGCGTCCGGCGACCCGGCGATGATGTCAAGCATGGTGGTCGAGGGTAGATCTCGGGAACTGGTGCCGGTGGCCCCGACATCGACGTCCGATGCAGCGGGGCGGTCACGACGAGTGCTCGGCGTCCCTCCATCATCGGGTGATGTGGGTCATCTAGGCAGTGGCCGGGGCGTCAACCCCGAGCGCATCACATCGTCGAGCCGAGCCGCTCGGCCCACGAGGTAACCCTGCACCGAGGAGATGCCCAGATCTCGAACTGCGTTCAGCTCCGATGCGGTCTCGACACCTTCGGCAACCAGGCGCAGGCCGAGTCTCTGGGCCATGGTCACCATCGCCTCGGTGATGATCCGCGTGTCGGGATCGTGGAGGAGAGCCTGGGTATAGCTGTTGTCGAGCTTGAGAGCGTCGATCGGGTACCGGCGCAGATAGGCGAGCGAGGAATAGCCGCTGCCGAAATCGTCCAGGGCCAAGGCGACACCCTGGTCGCGTAGGAGTCGAAGGGCACGGTCTACCTCCTCCCGCGGGTCGATGAGCACGGTCTCGGTCAATTCGAGGATCACGTCGTTCGGGGCCAGGCCAAACTCGTGGATCTGGTCGAGGGTCCGGTGCGCGAACGCCCGGTCCAACAGTTGCCGACCCGACACGTTCACCGACATCCTCACCGCCTCCGCGCCCGGAAGCGAGGAACGCATGGCGGCCAGAGCCGCCAGCGACAGGGCGAGGACATGCTCACCCAACGCGACGACCAGACCCGATTCCTCCGCCATCGTTATGAACTCCTCAGGATCACGGTCGCCCCAGCGCGAGAGGGCCTCGAATCCCTGTACCTCCCCGGTCTCGACATCGACGATCGGCTGGAAATGAACCTCCACAGACCCGTCAGCCAGGGCCGCACGCATCGACCTCTCGACCGTGAAACGACGCTGGGCACGCTCGCGCAGGCCCTGGTCGAAGTAGACCGCACCTGCTCGACCTCGCCTCTTCGCCTCGTACATGGCGGCGTCGGCGTCGCGCAGCAACCCCTCGGGATCGATGCTCCCGCCGTCGGAGAAGGACACCCCAAGGCTCGCGGTCAGGTGGGTACCGATGTCGGGAACCTTGACGGCGGCGATCTTCGACAACAGATCGTCAGCCAACGCCATCACCCGGTCACGATCGCCGCCGTCCGTGATTATCACGAACTCGTCGCCACCGAAGCGGGCCAGGAGATCACCCTCTGCTACGTCGCCCAGAGCCTCGGCGATGGCGGCCAACAGCCGGTCCCCGGCCCCGTGACCGAGGCCGTCGTTGACGATCTTCAGGTTGTCGATGTCGACGAACAGGACCGCCACCTCTTCCCCCCGAACTCGACGTTCCTCCAGATCCTCCAGCAGCGCCAGGCGGTTGGGCAGGCCCGTCAGGTGATCGATCCTGGCCTGGTGGGCGAGAGCGCGAGCATGGCGCCGTTCGGCCGAGACGTCACGCATGATGATGCCGAAGTAGATCTCGTCGGGCTCACCGCTGGCCACCGGCGTGACGGTGGTGGCCAGCTCGTGTACGTGCCCGTCGGTGAGCCTCAACTGGAGGTCGCCGGTCCACCGGCGCATGGCGCGCAGCGAAGGCTCGATCTCGGCGTTGCCCAGAGCCTGCATGGCGAGACCGGTGAAGCTGGCCAGCGGCACCCCCATGCGGATCCCGGGTACGAGTTCGGCGGCCGCCTCGTTGGCATAGAGCAGACCACCGCCGAGGCGCCCAACAATCACCAGATCGTCTACCTCGTCGAGGACCTGAACCAGCCGCTCGTGCGATTTGCCGGTCTGGATCCTCTCCGCGTCGGCCCGGATCTGGTGCTCGGGGTCGCTGAGCTGCTCACCGGTGGCTACGGCGTCTGGCAGATCTCTGAGGGGGGGCAGCGGTTCCGCGCTCACGAGGGCCCTGAGGTTTGGGGGGACACGAAGCGCGCACAATATCGGCTGCCCGCCCGGGGTCACGGTCAGAATCGCCCCGACGGTGACGGTCGTATTTCGACCCGCCAACGGGCCAGCCCCATTCTCAGGGAGCCGTCGGGCTCAGCGCGACGTGAAAGAGGTTGCGCAGGTGCTGAAGCCGTGCCTCCAGCGCGTCAGCCGCCAGCGGGTCGCTGTCCAACAGCCCTTCGAGGAAAGGGATGTCGCTGAAGTAGCTGAACATGACGCTGTATCCGGTGAGGAGCAGTTGTTCGGTGTCGACCCGCCTGAACCGTCCGGCCTCCATCTCCCGCTCGAACCAGCCCATGGCGCGCAGGAGAAAGGGCCGAAGGGCCTGGCCGAGGTCGATTCCGAGGTGGGCGCCGCCGTCGAGGGCTTCGCGCCTGACCATCCGAACGAAATCCGGATTCTCCTGGAAGAACCTGAAGCCGGTCGTGATGACGAGGTCAACTTGCTTCCACCCCTCCATCTGTTCGGCGATCGCACCCTCCACCCGGGCTCCCCACTCCTCGAGGGTGATCCTGAACACCTCGGCGTAGATCGCCTCCTTCGACGGGAAATGATGCAGGAGACTCGGACGACGCAGGCCCACCGCAGCGGCGATGTCGTTCAACGACGTGCCGTCGTAACCGTGGTCGGCGAAACACCGCCTCGCCTCGACGATGATCGCGTCGCGCGTCGAGAGCGCGGGTTCGGTGGCTGCCATTCCACCTCACCCTAGGCGTCTGGCCGATCGGCCAGGGTACGGTCCCTGCCATGGAGATCGTTGCCGCCGTGTTCATAGAGAACATCGAACTTCGCCCCGCGCCCGGACCTTCAACCCGGATCGACCTGACCGGGGTCCATTTCTCACTTGCCGCCCCCCAGCCGGTTCCCGTGGCGGTGGAGCCCCACCTAGTGGTCCTCGTCCGTTGCGGCCCGGACGAGAAGGGAACCGGAGCTCTCGAAACGGTCTTCCGGAGGGGCGAGGAGCAGATCGCCCGAAACGTGCAGCCCCTCCAGGTGGAGCCGGGGAAGTTCGCCTACCGACTCGTGCGGGCCGAGATGAATTTCGACGACTACGGCACGGTGGAGGCGACGGTTCGCATCGACCTGGGGCCGACGACGACCGTTCCCTTCACCCTGTTGCCGCCGGCAGATCCGGCCGGCTGATGCCCTTCGGTGCCGCCATCTCCGAGCATCCGCTCGCCACCCATGCGGTGGGAGAGGTGGTGGGCCAGGTGCTCGATGCGGTTGGACCCGAACCTGACCTTGCCGTTCTGTTCACCACCGGTGGGTTCGGCGGAGCCATCGAGGACATCGCGGCGACGGTCCGCGCACCCTGGCGCCATCGGTATTACTGGGCGCAACCGCGGTTTCGGTCATGGCTTGCGGGCACGACGTCGAGAAGCGTGCCGCCGTGGCCCTGTTCGCCGCGAGCTGGGAGGGTCGTATGCGAACCGGTCCTCGTGGGGTCCGAACCGTACGTTTCGACGCCCGGCGCGACGGCGACGGTTGGCGTCTCAACGGTACCGAGGATGTCGCGGTGGACGGGGCCACCCTCCTACTGGTCGGCGATCCCTACAGCTTTCCGGTCGACGGCTTCCTCGACCGACTCCGACGCCAGGCCCCCGGGCTCACCGTGATCGGGGGAATGGCATCGGCGGCCCGCGGTCCGGGTGGAAATCATCTGGTGGCGGACGCTTCGGTCGTCAACCATGGCGCGGTGGGGATCGTCTTTCCCCCCGGGGTCCCTCTCCGCACCTACCTGGCTCAAGGATGCCGACCGATCGGCGAGCCGCTAGTGGTGACGGCCAGTCGAGGCAACCTGGTCGAGCAGATCGCGGGGCGGCCGGCACTCGACCACCTCACCGACCTGATCGAGGGTGCCGACCACCGGGACCGCATGCTCATGGGTCTGGGCCTTCACCTTGGTTTGGCCGCCGAGGAGTCATCGGAGGTGCTGGGGGCGGGGGACTTCCTGATCCGTGATGTCCTCGGGATGCAACGAGCTTCACGGTCGGTGGCAGTTGGCGGAGAGGTGCCGATCGGGACGACGGTCCAGTTCCACCTGCGCGACCCCCTGACCGCAGAGGAGCAGCTCGCCGCGGCGTTGCAAGGCGAGGCGGGAGGTGCTGGCCTGGTGTTCTGCGGGGAAGGCCGGGGCGAAGCACTGTTCGGCACTCCGCACCGGGATGCCGAACTGGTGCACGAGCACCTCCGCCGCTCACCGACCGCTGGAATGTTCTGTTCGGGAGAGATCGGACCCTCGGGGAGTCAATCTCTACTGCACACCTTCGCCTCCGCCGTCCTCGTGCTCGACTGACCCGACGCCGGCCTGATCACCCTCATAGCCAGGACGGCTAGCGCTGTCACCGGCAACGTTTGCGCTGTCGCGAGCTTGCGAGCAACCGGGCAAACGCCGTCGAGCCGCCGCAACGAAGTGAAGACCGGGCTCGGCGGAACCAGGAATCGTCCGCCGAAGGCGGCCCACGAGAACCGACCGCGTGCAGCGCCGATGACACCCACAGACACACCAGGGGTGCCGGTCACGGCACGGCTGGCCCGCCAGGGCCTGAGCGAGTCAGCCGGCCGAGGGATCGAGGCTTATCGACTTCTTCTGGAGGTAGGCGTCGACGCCTTCGGGCCCCAGCTCACGACCGAGCCCGGAGTCCTTGTAACCGCCGAAGGGGGCGCCGAAGGCCATGCCGAAGTGGTTGACGGTGACCGTACCGGTGTCCATCCGGCGGGCGACGGCCGCTGCCGCCTCGCCATCCGCGCTCCAGACCGAGCCGGAGAGGCCGTAGGGCGAGTCGTTGGCGATCGCGACCGCATCGTCGACACCCTCATAGGCGATGACCGAGAGCACGGGGCCGAAGATCTCCTCACGAGCGATGGTCATGTCGTTGGTGACGTCGGCGAACACGGTGGGATCCACGAAGAATCCCCTTTCGAGGGCGGGGCGTCCTCCACCGGTGGTGATCCGCGCCCCCTCGTTCTTGCCCTTGTCGATCAGGCCGAGGACCCGATCGCGCTGCCGGTCGGCAACGAGTGGCCCGACCTGGGTGGCGGGATCCATCGGGTCACCGACGACCTGGCCGGCAACCGCCTCGGTAAGTGCGTCCACGACCTCGTCGTAGCGCGACCGCGGCGCCAGGATCCTGGTCTGGGCGACGCAGGCCTGGCCATTGTTGAGGATGCCTCCGTCGATGATCCCCTGGACCGTCAGATCGAGGTCGGCATCCTCGAGCACCACCGCGGCGGACTTGCCGCCGAGCTCGAGGGTGCAGGGTCGGAGGAGTTCCCCGCACAGCGAAGCGATGCGCTTGCCCGCCGCAGTCGAGCCGGTGAAGCCGACCTTGTCGACGCCGGGGTGGGTCACGAGGTGCTCACCCACCTCCCGACCGGCGGCGACGATGTTCAGCACGCCGGCGGGGAGACCCGCCTCCTCGAAGATCTCGTGGAGGTCGTACGCGCTGAGCGGGGTCTCGGGGGCGGGTTTGAGCACCACGGTGCACCCGGCGAGAAAGGCCGGCGCAAGCTTGAGGATCGTGACGAAAAGCGGCACGTTCCAGGGGACCACAGCGGCGGCGACGCCAACCGGTTCCTTGCGGACCACCACCGGTCCGAACATGCCGGGCCGTGTCTCCTCAAGTTCGAACCTCTTGCCCAACTCGGCGTAGTAGTCCAGCACCATGGTCGGAGCCAGCACCTGGCCGAACATGCACCACGAGTAGGGACTGCCCATCTCGGTGGTGATCAGCCGGGTCAAGTCGTCCATGCGGGCCTGGATCCCCTGGGAGGCCCGCGCCAAGATCTCGGCCCGCTCCGCCACGGCCATACGCGACCAGTCGGACTCGAACGCCTGGCGTGCCGCGGCGACCGCCCTGTCGACGTCGGCTGTGGTCGCCTCGGGGACCCGCCCGGCCACCTCCTCGGTGAAGGGGTTGACCACGTCGATCGTTGTCGAGCCGGACGGCTCCACCAGTTGGCCGCCGATGTAGATCCGGTCCTTGACGATCACTGCTGTGCACCCCTCGTGGGTTCGTGGTGGGAGAGGACGATCCTATCCCAGGTGATCTGACACATCGTCAGATCACCTGCCGGGCGCTCTGGCACCCTTGGTCTGCGACGCCTTCGGGCCGGTAGCGTTACATGACCCGCCACCCGAGATGAGCTCCACCAAATGACCTCCCCAGACCTCGAGATCCGCGCCATCAACACCGTCCGGGCCCTGGCCATGGATCTTCCCGAGAAGGCCAGAAGCGGCCACCAGGGCACCGCCATGGCTCTGGCCCCCCTGGCCCACGTCCTGTGGACCCGGATCATGAGCTATGACAGCGCGGCTCCCGACTGGTTCGATCGCGACCGCTTCGTCCTGTCGGCCGGGCACGCGTCCGCCCTCCTGTACTCGATGCTCCACCTGACCGGGTACGACCTTTCGATCGATGACCTACGGGATTTCCGGCAGTGGGGCTCGCGCACACCCGGACACCCCGAGTTCGGGCACACCGCCGGCGTCGAGGTGACGACCGGGCCCCTCGGCCAGGGGATCGCCAACGGCGTCGGTCTGGCCATGGCCGAGGCGAACCTTCGGGCGCGTTTCGGCGACGAGGTCTGCGACCACCGGACCTTCGTCGTCTGCGGCGACGGGGACCTCTCCGAGGGCGTGAGCCACGAGGCCGCCTCGCTGGCCGGTCACCTAGGGCTGGGTCGGCTCGTGTGCATCTACGACGACAACCACATCACCATCGACGGACCGACCGAGATCGCCCTGTCCGACGACGCACCGGCCCGATTCCGTTCATATGGGTGGCACGTGGTCGAACTTGGTGAGGCAGCCAACGACCTCGACGCGCTCGAGGCCGGGATCCGAGAGGCCCTCGCCGTGGAGGACCGACCCTCGATGGTCGTGGTCCGCACCCACATCGGCTACCCGTCCACCCGATTCACCGACAGCCCCAAGGCCCACGGCAACCCCTTCGACGCAGCCGAGATCGCCGCCACCAAGGCGCTGATGGGACTGGACCCGGATCTGACGTTCCAGGTCGATGACGAGGTGGCTGCCCTGTACCGCACCGCCGGGAGCCGGGGAGCGGATGCTCGCGCCACATGGGAGGCCCGCCTGGCCGACTGGAGCGGAGACCGGTCCGCCTTCGACGCGGCTCTCGCCGCCACCGGCACCGAAGGGTGGGCCAAGGCCCTTCCCTCCTGGGAGGTCGGGGAGTCGGTCGCCACCAGGGTCGCCTCGGGTGCATGCTTCGCCGCCCTCACCGAGACGGTGCCGGGCCTGCTCGGAGGCGGGGCGGACCTGTCCTCCAACACCGGGACGCTCCTAGCCGAGGCCACCCCGTTCAGTGCCGCCTCCCCCGAAGGTCGCCAGATCTTCTTCGGCATCCGTGAGCACGCCATGGGATCGATCATGAACGGCCTGTCGGCTCACGGGGGCACACTCCCCGTCGGCGGTACGTTCTTCGTGTTCAGCGACTACATGCGACCGGCGGTCCGCCTCGCCGCGCTGTCCGGCCACAAGGTCATCTACAGCTTCACCCATGACTCGGTGGGAGTCGGTGAGGACGGTCCGACCCACCAGCCGGTGGAGCACCTCGCCTCCCTGCGCGCCATGCCGGGCCTGCGGGTGGTGCGTCCTGCCGATGCCAACGAGACCGCGGCGGCTTGGCACCGGGCCATCGAGCTCGACGGGCCCACTGCGCTGGTCCTCAGCCGCCAGAACCTGCCGGTTCTGGCCGGTACCGGTCGAGACGGCGTGGAGCGCGGTGCGTACACGGTCCATTCCGCTGGTGTGAACGAGGATGCCCTGCCCGACCTGGTCCTGGTCGGTACCGGTTCAGAGGTTTCGGTCTGCGTGGACGCCGCCGATGCCCTGGCCGCGGAAGGCATCGGGGTCAACGTCGTCTCGATGCCGTGTTGGGAGGACTTCGACCTTCAAGACGAGCAGTACCAGGCTGAGGTCCTGCCTGCCGCGGTGCCGACCCTGGCGGTGGAAGCCGGAGCATCGCTGGGCTGGGAACGATGGGCCGACGAGACGGTGGCGATCGACCGCTTCGGCACGTCCGCTCCGGGACCAGAAGCCCTGTCGGGTCTCGGGATCAGCGTCGCCAACGTCGTGGACGCCGCCCGGTCGTTGCTCGAGTCCGTGGTGTCCCGATGACCCGCCTGCACGTACTCCACGAATCCGGCGGTCAGAGTCCCTGGCTGGACAACCTTCGGCGGGACTGGCTCCGAAACGGTGAGGTGGCGCGCTGGGTGGAGCGCGGAGTCCGTGGAATCACCTCCAACCCCGCGATCTTCCAGAAGGCCTTCACCGCCACCACCGCCTATGAGGACCAGTTCCGCGCCCTCGTCGACGACGGGCGATCCACCGAGGACGCCTATTGGGATCTGGTCACCGCCGACATCGTCGAGGCCTGCGACCTGCTGGAACCACTGTCGAGCGCCAGCGGACGGGCTGACGGTCAGGTGTCGGTCGAGGTGTCGCCGTCACTCGCCCACGACACCCAGGGAACCCTCGACGCCGCCAGGGAACTCAACCGAAGGATCGATCGCCCCAACCTCTACGTGAAGATCCCGGCCACCTCCGAGGGGATTCCGGCCATCCGGGCCGCTATCTCCGAGGGCATCAACGTGAACGTGACCCTTCTGTTCAGCTTGACCCGCTATGCCGAGGTGATCGAGGCCTACCTTGGCGGACTGGAGGATGCCGACGGCCCGTTGGTCGGGAGGAGCGGCGTTGCGTCGTTCTTCGTCAGCCGGGTGGACAACGAGGTGGACCGTCTCCTGACCGAGATCGGCACCGAGAAGGCCCTCTCCTTGCGGGGGCGTGCCGCCGTCGCCAACGCCCAGCTCGCCTACGCGCTCTACCTCGATCGCTTCTCCGGCGAGCGGTGGGAGAGCCTGAGCAAGGCTGGAGCCCTACCGCAACGACCGCTGTGGGCCTCCACCTCGACCAAGAACCCCGACTACCCCGCCACGCTCTACGTCGACACGCTCATCGCCCCCGGCACCGTCAACACGATGCCCGAGGCCACCCTGGCCGCCTTCGAGGCCGAGGGGACCGTGGCCCGTAGCGCCGACGCCGACCTCGACGGGGCTCGGCGGGTGCTCGACGATCTGGCATCGGTGGGTATCGATCTCGACGCGGTGACCGATCGCCTCGAGACCGAAGGCATCAACGCCTTCGTCGAGTCGTTCGACGATCTGCTCCGAACCTTGGATCAGGGCGTCATACCGGACCTGGTGGCCGATGGCCGGTGAGACCTCCGGGCTCCGGGGTGACCTGATCGTCACCGATGACGTGCCGGCGGCGTTCGCTCGCGAGGTGGTCACCGCGTTTCGCGACCGACCTCAGGACCATTTCGCCTTCGCTCTGAGCGGCGCCGACGATGCCCGCGAGTGCTACCGCCGGTTGGCAGAGTACGGGTCCAGCCTCATCGACTGGTGGAAGGTCGACGTCTACTGGGCCGACGAGCGTTGTGTTCCCCACGACCACGAGGACTCCAACTACCGGATGGCCAGGGAGGCCCTCCTCGACCGGGTCGGCGCCGCCAACGCCACCCATCTAATGCGGTGTGCGGAGGGAGCCGACGCCTACCAGCTGAGGCTCGGCGACCTCGGCGGACTCGACCTCGTCCACCTGGGCATGGGCGCCGACGGCCACACTGCCGGGCTGTTCCCGGGGTGCGACGCACTGGAGGCTGATCCCGGTCGTCTGGTGTCGATGTCGGAAGACCCAACCGGTGTCGCCCCCTACCGTCGGATGACCATGACGCCGGGTGGCATCGCCCGGGCCACGACCGTGGTGATCACCGTGAGCGAAGCCGACCGAGCCGACGCCCTCTCCGCCATCGCCGCCGGCGCGGACCTACCCGCCGGGCGCATCACCGCCGGTCGGGTCGTCTGGCTCGTCCACCCCTCGGCCGCGTCGGGGTTACCTCAGGGGTCGCAGAGCCGCTAATGCCGTTCCCGGCAACCTTGCAGAGGTCGGGACTCACCTGCACTGCACGCTGCCCAGTTCCCGTGGGCCGCCTTCGGCGGACGTTTCCTGGTTCCGTCGAGCCCGGTCCTCACTTCGTTGCGGGGCTTGACGGCGTTCCCGGCAACCTTGCAGAGGTCGGGACTCACCTGCACTGACTCACCTGCACTGCACGCGGTCAGTTCTGGCGGTGTCTAGGGGTCGGCTTCAGAAACGGGCGAAGTAGCGCGAGTCCAACAAGAGTCCGAGCGCCAGAGCGTCGAGCGGGGTACCGCTCCCCCGCTCCGCCACCCACTCGTCGAGCTGGGGGGCGGTCGGCATGGCGGCGACCAAGCCGAGGTTAAGCACGACCGCCTCGACCGTGGGCCCGGTTCGCTGCCGGTTCTCCGGAGACTCGCTGAAGTAGAGCAGGACCCCAGCGCGGTTCCAACGCCCCGCCACGAGATGGTCGACCCAGAACGCCCGCCCGGCCGGATCGGCGTCACGGTCGAGCACGTGACGGTAGAGGAGATCGACGAAACCGGCATCGGTTGGCGAGCCGAAACGCGCCGAGTACTCAGGCGATCCCATCACCTGAGCCGCCAAGACCGAAAGGTCCACTCCGGCCTTCCTCCGTCCCGACCAGAATGCGAGCCCGCCACGGTCGGGAGCGCGTCCCAGAACCGCCATGTACAGGCGGGTCACCGGCTGGACCGTCGTGGCACCCTCGCCCTTGAACAGCTCGGCCACCATGACCTCGGGCGTCACCGCACCCGCACCCATGGCCGTCTGCCACAGGTTGATCTCGCCCGAGGTCCCTTCACGGAACAGCACGTCACGAAACGCTTGCCGAGCGAACTGGTCGGGACCGGCGAAGGGTGCGAATCGGGCGGTCCCGTGGAGTCGACCCCATTTCATGATCTGTTGGCGGATCCCGAGGACCTTGGATGCGTAATCGGGATCCGATGCCCACACCCCAGCTCCGAACTGGTCCCACAGGGGCGCCCGGCCCTTCGTCTTCACCAGGTGAAACCTGGTGTCGACCAGCGGGTTGGCCAGCTTGGCTTCGGTCACCGTCGGGTCGGCGTAGGCCCGCAGATGCTGGATCTGGGCCCTCACTCCGGTTCGGGCATCGGGGAAGGACTCGGCCGACGTCCCGTTGTCCACGGCTCCGAGACCTGAGAAGTTGTTGAACTCGGGTGGCACCCGCTCCGAGAACCCGAAGTAGCCGGTCTCGACGATCGACTGGGCGAACGCGATGTCGCCGGCGACACCCTCGGCTGCGCCCTCCTCCACGAAGTACCTAGCCAGTTCGTCGATGCCGACCGTCGCCCGGTTGGTCTTACCGGTCGTCCGGAACCACCCGGCGAGGTCCGCCGCCGACACCACCGACCGTCCCATCACCGGTGTCCCGGCCGCCTCGGCCTGATCCGCGAACGGGCCGCCAACCAGGGTGACAGCAGCGACCAACACCGAGGCGACGACCAGCATCGCCGCGTTCGCTCGAGTCCGCCGACGAGGACCCGATGGGCTGTGTTTGAGCGTGGACATCGCACCATTGTGGGCCGGAATCGCGCCACGTCCAGTCACCGGTAGCCTGCCGGCCATGTCGATGAGCGCCATCGGACGATGGGACCTGCCGCTGAGCGAGCTGATGGCGCAGGCCCGCAAGGTGCGCGAGGTCCACCATGGGACCCGGATCACCTACTCACCCAAGGTCTTCATCCCGCTCACCAAACTCTGCCGGGACCGGTGTGGCTACTGCACCTTCGCCCAGCCACCGGCGCGCCTCGGACAACCGTTCCTGACACCAGAGGAGGTGTTGCGGATCGCCCGCCAGGGAGCCGAAGCCGGCTGCCACGAGGCCCTGTTCACCTTGGGCGAACGTCCCGAGGACCGCTACCCGGTGGCGGCGGAGTGGCTGTCGGCCAACGGTTATGAGTCGACGGTGGAGTACCTGGTGGAGATGGCCCGCCTTGTGATCACCGAGACCGGCCTACTCCCCCACGCCAACGCTGGTGCCCTGTCCGAAGCTGAGCTCGGCGCCCTGAGAGAGGTCAGTCCGTCACAGGGGATGATGCTCGAATCCCTGCGACCCGATCTGCGGGCTCACCGCAACTGTCCCGACAAGGCTCCGGCGCGACGCCTCGCCACCCTCGAGGCGGCCGGTCGACTCGCCATCCCCTTCACCACCGGTGTACTCGTCGGTATCGGTGAAAGCCGCGACGACCGCATCGAAGCGCTGGAGGCCATCGCCGCCAGTCATCTCCGGTGGGGCCACGTTCAGGAGGTGATCGTTCAGAACTTCCTGCCCAAGCCCGGAACCTCGATGCAAGGTGAACGGCCCTGCCCGACCGACGTGTTCCTGGAGTCGATAGCGCTGGCCCGCCTCATCCTGCCGCCCGAGGTCCACATCCAGGCTCCCCCGAACCTCTCCGACGACTTCGGCGTACTGCTCGCCGCGGGGGTCGATGACTGGGGTGGCGTTTCGCCGGTGACCGCCGACCACGTCAACCCCGAACGGCCCTGGCCCGCCCGGGACCGGCTGGCCGAGGTGACAGGAGCCGCGGGGCTCGAACTCGCACCCCGATTGACCGTTCACCCCCGCTACGTCCTCGATCCGGGATCGTGGTTGGACCCCGGCCTGCATTTCGCCGTGCTCGACCGATCCGACGCCGAAGGCCTGGCCCGCGACGACCCGGGCTCGGTCCATCCCCAGAAGGTGGGTGAGGTCCGCAACGTGGGCGACGGGGCCGAGGTGGTCCTCACCGGACGACGGTCGTCGCAGTGGTATGTCGGCCTGGACGCCGACCCTCCTCCGCTGATCCCCGCTGAGGGTGTCGCCACCGGAGCAATCGGCGAGGTCCTGGCCGGTGTCCGCGCCGGTGAGGACCCAGGCGAAGACGAGCTGGTCACACTGTTCTCGGCTCGGGGCCGCGAGGTGGCTGCCGTCGCGATGCTGGCGGACGAACTGCGGGGCGAGGCGGTGGGTGACACCGTGACCTGGGTATCCAACCGAAACATCAACTACACCAACGTCTGTACCTTCAAGTGCCGGTTCTGCGGGTTCTCAAAGGGGCCCCGGTCTTTGAATCTGCGGGGCACCCCCTACCTGTTGACCCTCGATGAGATGGCCCGAAGGGTCACCGAGGCCACCGCCCTGGGGGCCACGGAGGTCTGCCTGCAAGGTGGGATCCATCCCGATTTCGACGGCGACTACTACCTAGACGTCATCGCCGCCGTGAGGCAGGCCGCGCCCGACATCCACATCCACGGGTTCACGGCCCTCGAGGTGTCAGAGGGAGCCCGCCGGTCCGGCGTCGGTCTGGCCGAATACCTGACCCTGCTGCGAGATGCCGGACTGGCGACCCTGCCCGGTACCGCGGCCGAGATCCTCGACGACGAGGTACGAGCCGTGCTCTGCCCCGACAAGGTGACCACCGAGGAGTGGCTCGAGGTGCACCGCACCGCGCACTCGGTGGGCCTGCGCTCCAACGTGACCATCATGTTCGGGTCCGTCGAAACCCCGCGTTCGTGGGCCCGCCATCTGATCCGGACCCGGGACCTCCAACGTGAGACCGGCGGGTTCACCGAGTTCGTACCGCTCCCCTTCGTCCACATGGCATCGCCGCTGTACCTGCAGCACCGTGCCCGCCGGGGACCGACGTGGCGGGAGGTCGTGCTGATGCACGCCGTCGGCAGAATCGCCTACCGGGGCCTCATCGACAACGTCCAGGCATCATGGGTGAAGCTCGGCGTTGCTGGGGTACGACAGCTTCTCCAGGCCGGGGTGAACGACCTTGGAGGAACGTTGATCGATGAGAACATCTCCCGAGCGGCGGGTGCGAGCCACGGACAGACGATGGACGAGGCCGCGTTCGCCGATCTCGTTGCGCCGCTGGGCCGATCGCTCGCCCAGCGGACGACGCTCTATGGGCGGGTAGTAGAGCAGGTCCCATGACCGAGGGTTTGCGGGCCATACCCGACTCGGCCGAGGACCGTGAGCTGCTGGCCCGGTTCGACGACGACATCGACATGATCCTCGACCGCGCCCGGGTGGTGGACAACCGCGACCTCCTGGCCGACATGATGCGTTCCACCCTGGGACTGGGAGTCGACGGGGTGGAACGACTCGACCTGAAGATCGCCCGAGCCGCACTCCGGGAGATGAGGGCCGCCTACTCGGTCTTCGCCCCCTATCTGGACACACCGAAGGTGACCATCTTCGGCTCCGCCCGAGTCACCGCTGCCGATCCGCTCTGGAATCTGACCCGTGACATCGCGGCCGCGTTGGCCAACCACGGGTGGATGGTGGTGACCGGCGCCGGCCCCGGGATCATGGAGGCGGGCATGGAGGGAGCCGGTGCCGAGCGCTCGATCGGCGTCCGCATCCGACTGCCGTTCGAGATCGAGGCGAACGGGATCATCGCCCGGGATCCCAAGCTCGTCTCGATGAACTACTTCTTCACCCGAAAGCTGATGCTGGTCAAGGAGTCCGCCGCTTTCGTGGCCATGCCGGGAGGGTTCGGCACCCTCGACGAGACCATCGAACTGCTGACCCTCCAGCAGACCGGTAAGTCCGAACCGACACCGATCGTGCTCCTCGACGTGCCGTCAGGGAACTACTGGAACGGCTTCGCCCGTTTCATCCGCGACGAGCTCGTCAGCCGTTCGATGGTTAATCCCGACGACATGGACCGGGTTCTGATCACCGACTCGGTGGAGGAGGCACGCGATGAGATCCTGCGGTTCTGGCGCAACTACCACTCGCTTCGCTGGGTGGGGAACCTGCTGGTCCTGCGGTTGAACGCACCGCCCTCCGACGATGAGATCGCCGAGTTGAATGACCGGTTCGGCCACATGTTGCGTGAGGGCTCCATTCGCCGGAGCGATCCGCTCACCCCCGAGCTCGCAACCGGTGACGAGCTGGACCGTCCCCGTCTGGTCATGGACTTCGATCTGCACAACGTCGGGTCCATCCACAAGATCATCAGGGCCGTCAACGAGTTCCCATCGGCGGCCCCCGGGGGTGGTGTCGGTGGCGGGTGAGTTCGATGAGATCCGCTCCCGCCTCGAGGCGATCGCCGAGGAGCTGGCCGACCTAGCCATCGTGCGCCTCCGGGAATCGATCGACGCCGGCGGCGCCGAGCTACCGGTGGACGAGCGCCGCCTGACCCGGGCCCGACGGGCGGTGGAGAAGGCGATCGGCCTCCTCAGCGAACCGGACGATGACCCGGGCGGTGGAGGCGGCTTTGCCCGCCGGTAGTGTCCGGCCGTGACTCCCCACGCTCCCGAGGACCTCCACGAATGGATCTCATTCGAGGATCCCGACGAGCAGCGAACGTGGCTGTTCGACGTGACCTTCCTGACCAGCAACTGGTCCTGCATCTTCGCTGGAGGGTGCAAGGGTGTTGTGAGCGAGGACAACACCGAAGCCATGCAGGGGTGTTGCTCCTACGGGGCGCACTTCACCGGGCCCGACGACATCGCCCACACCCGGGCCATGGCCGAGCGGCTGACATCCGACCAGTGGCAGCACCACGACCTGGGCACCGCGGAGGGTGTCATCGAGGTCAACGAGCACGGCGACACCACCACTCGACTCGTGGATGACGCCTGCATCTTCTTGAACCGGCCGGGTTTCGAGGGCGACGGGCTGGGCTGCGCCTTTCACCACGCGGCGATCGCCTCTGGGCAGCGTCACTTGGACTGGATGCCTGAGGTCTGCTGGCAACTCCCACTACGGCAGGTCGACGAGACCGACGAACTGGGCCACGTCACCTCGACGGTACGGGAGTGGAAGCGACGGGACTGGGGCGAAGGCGGAGCGGACTTCCACTGGTGGTGTACCGAAGGGCCCGACGCCTTCGTTGGCACAAGGCCAGTCTTCGAGGAGCTGACCGACGAGCTACGCCAACTGGTTGGCGATGTGGTTCACGAGATGCTCGTTCACCATCTGCGGGACCGCATCCGTCGCCAAGGGACCGAGGTCCACCTTCCCCATCCTGCGGTCCGCCACCGTTGATGCCGTTCCGGCAACCTATTCCGGGGTTCGGAGTCACCTGAGCCACACGCGGTCCGGTTCTCATGGGCCGCCTTCGGCGGACGATTCCTGGTTCCGTCGAGCCCGGTCCTCACTTCGTTGCGGCGGCTCGACGGCGTTTGCCCAGTTGCTCGCAAGCTCGCAGCAGCGCAAACGGTCCTCAACTAGGACGCACTATGGGGTTAGTCGGGGTGGATCCAGTGTCGGCGCTGGGGTTCAGCGCTTTAGTCGGCGCCGGTCCTGTTCCTTGAGCACCCGCTTGCGGATGCGGATGTTGGCCGGCGTCACCTCGACCAGCTCGTCTTCGGCGATGAACTCGATGGCCGACTCGAGCGTGTGCACCTTGGGGGGAACGAGCTTGACGGCGTCGTCTGAGGCGTGGGTACGGATGTTGGTCTTCTGCTTCTCCCTGACGCAGTTGACGATCATCTCCTCCGGACGACTGTTCTCGCCGATGACCATGCCCTCATAGACGGTCACCCCGGAGCCCACGAACAACTCGCCCCTGGTCTGGAGGTTGTCGAGCGCGTACGCGGTGGTGACACCGGTGCGATCGGCCAGCATGGCGCCCCCCTGCCGATGAGGAAGGTCTCCCACCCATGGCGTCCATCCTGCGTGATGGGTGTGGAGCAGGGCTGTTCCGCGCGTCGCGGTGAGCAGCAGGCCCCGAAAGCCGATCAGCCCCCGTGCCGGGGCCTCGAAGGTGACGACGGTCCGCCCGGTGTCGCCGGGACGGAGGTCGGTGACTCTCCCCTTGCGGGGGGCCAAGGCCTGGGTGACGGTCCCGACATGTTCCTCGGGGACGTCGCACACACCACGTTCGAGCGGTTCGTGGCGCTTGCCATCGATGTCTTTGACGATGACCTCGGGACGGCTCGCCTGGAGCTCATATCCCTCCCGCCGCATCGTCTCGATCAACACCGCGAGCTGGAGCTCGCCCCGGCCGGCGACCTCGAGAACATCAGGGGAATCGGTGTCCTCGAGCCTGATGGAGACGTTGCCCAGGACCTCGCGCTCGAGGCGCTCCCGCAGGTGGCGCGAGGTCAGGTACTTGCCCTCCTTGCCGGCCAGGGGCGAAGTGTTAACGCCGAAGGTCATGCGCAGGACGGGTTCGTCGACGCTCAGGCGGGGAAGAGCCTCGGGGTTCAAAGGGTCGGCGAGGGTGTCACCGATTTCCACCTCGGGGAATCCGGCCACGACGAAAAGGTCACCGGCGATGCGCTCCTCGACGTCCTCCCGCCCGATTCCAGAGAAGCCCATCAGCCCGACCAGCTTGCGGTCGACCGGCCGAGTGCCTTCGAGGACTTCCTCGTCGAGGAGGGCGACCCGCTCGCCCTTTCGCATCGTGCCCCTCACCACCCGTCCGATGGCCAACCGGCCGAGGTAGTCCGAGGCGTCGAGGTTGGTCACGATCGCCTGGAGGGGGCCGTCAGGGTCCACCGACGGGGGCGGAACGTGGTCGACGATGCACTGCAGCAGCGGGGTCAGATCGTCGCCGTCGCCGGGCATCCCAACCCCGACCACCGCTTTGGAGTCGCGGGCAATGGCCGAGATGATCGGGAACTCGATGTCGGCATCGGTCGCGCCCAGGTCCATGAAAAGCTCGTACACCTCATCGAGCACCTCGTCGGGCCTGGCATCTTGTCGATCGACCTTGTTGATCACCAGGATCGCAGGCAGCCCAGCGGCAAGCGCCTTGGAAAGGACGTAGCGCGTCTGGGGCAGGGGGCCCTCGGCCGCGTCCACCAACAGGACCACGCCGTCGACGAGCGCCAGGGAACGCTCCACCTCGCCCCCGAAGTCGGCGTGGCCGGGCGTATCTACAAGGTTGATCTTCACGTCGCCCCACTGCACCGCCGCAGCCTTGGCCAGGATGGTGATGCCCCGCTCACGCTCCTGGTCGTTCGAGTCCATCACCCTGTCGACCACCGCCTGGTGGGCGCTGAACACACCGGTCGAACGCAAAAGGGCGTCGACGAGCGTGGTTTTGCCATGGTCGACATGCGCGACCAGAGCGACGTTGCGTAGCGCGGCAAACGACACGATGGGAACCTCTCGGCGGAGAACAGACCCCGCCGATGGACGGGTTCGAAGTGGAACGGTGGGCGTCAGCCCCAGGCGTCGGATTCCGAAGGGGCGGTATCGACCAGGCACCACGACGCGTGGTCATGGCCCGGGTCTGCTCCGCACTCCGGGCACGATTGCTCATCGGCTCGATCGAGAATGTCGTTGAACGACGGTTCCGACGAACGCTTCAGAGCGCGTGCTTCTTCAAATCGGCGATGACGACCCTTTTTCACTGGGCCACACTCCCGAGAGATGATCCAATCCGGCTTCCAAGTGTAGCCGGGCCGACACCAGCCGATGCACGTCGAGAGGCCGAAAGGCCCCAACACCGGCCGTCAATCACGTCCGGAGCGAGGCTCGAGGACCAGATTCCCGCGTCCATCGAACGCCAGGGCGGCCTCCCCCTCGACCAGTCGGCGGATTTTCTCCCCTACCAGTTCGGACCTCCAGCCCGAAGCGAGACGTGCCCCTTCGTCCCCCGCCAGCAGGGCTTCGATGTCGTTTCGGGTCGCCAGTAGGGACGTCTCGATCTCCATCTCCCTGGAAAGCTGCGACACCCAGGCCGACACCAACCCGACCGCCGGTCGAAGGTTCCGATCGAGTTCGGGGCGCGACGGGGCGGAGCGCGGTACAGGTCTGGCCACCCCATCGGCAACCGCGGCGAGGATCGCCTCGCCGAAACGCCCCCTGGCTGCGCCTTCGTCCACGCCGCGCACGCGGCAGAGGTCGGCCACGTTGCGAGGGCGCCGCTGAGCGATCCCCATGATCGCCATGTCCGAGAGCACGAACCGGACCGGCTGATCCGTCTCCATGGCCCGTCGCTCCCGCCATGCCGCCACCGACCGGGCCACCCCGGCCTGCTCCCCCCTCAAGGAACGGGACTCCTTGATGCGCCGCCAGGAATCATCGGGATCCCTGATCACGCGACCACGTCCGAGAAGGAGATCGCTCTCCTCCTCGTACCAGTCGAATCGCCCTCGAGCCACCAGGTCCTCGGTGAGGAGGCGTCGCAGCTCGAGGAGGTGCTCGACGTCGGCGGCTGCATAGACGCACTGGTCGGTACCCAGGGGACGCCGAAGCCAGTCGGTCAGGCGATCACCCTTGGGGAGGTGAACTCCCAACAACCGTTCGGCCAGCGACGACAACGACGGCAGGGAATGGGAAACGAACCCCGCCGCCAACTGGGTATCGAAGAGTTGGCCCGGCAGCACACCGCAGGCCAGGTCCAACACCTCCAGGTCCTGGGTGGCGGCGTGCATCACCACCAGCGCCGGACCCGAAAGTGCAGCCGCGAACGGCGTCAGATCCACCGCCAGGGGGTCCACCAGCACGCGCTGATCACCCCAGGCCACCTGCAAGAGCGCCAACTGGGGGAAGTAGGTCTTCTCGCGGTGGAACTCCGTATCGATGGCGAAGGCATCCACGGCAAGGAGCTCGCCCACCAGGGTCTCGAGCGCTCCGCTGTCGGCAACCCACCTCACACCATCTGGAACACCGCCGCTACCACCGGTCGAGCGAACCAGGGCCACCTCAGGCGCCGGGCTCGTCGCCCGACACGACCCGATGTCCGGCGGCGATCCACGCGTCGGTTCCACCGGCGACGTTGATGGCATCGAGCCCGCGGGAGCGGAGCTCCTCGGCCGCTCTGCGGCTCCGACCGCCGGCCTTGCACACGATGAGCACCTCGCCGCCGGAGGGAACCTCCTCCGCTCTGGCCATGACCTCACCGAGCGGGATCAACACCGCGCCGGGGACATGGGCTTCCACGTACTCGTGGGGCTCGCGCACGTCGACGACCGGCGTGCCGGAATCGCGACGCCGGGCCGCCTCATGAACATCGATTTCCGGCACGTTCAACGGAACTCCTCCTGCGCGATCTGGACCTGTGAATCAGAAGAACAATACGAGCCTCGGCCACCCACGAGGACCAGACCGCCTCCGGATCTTTCGACCGGGACCCCACGGTCCCGCGTCGGCACCGTCTGACCGCTGACTTCCGGAGAGGTCAGCCACCGGACTCGTGGTCGCGCCTGAAGGCGGACAAATCCTCAGGGGTGTCCAGATCCACCAGCTCGCTGGCGGGCCGGAGCACCTCGACCGCTCCGAGAGACATCACAGCCAGTGCCCGTCGCTCGCCGGAAGCCACCAGTTCGACAAGCCGGTCAGCCAGCTCGACCCTCCACACCGAAGGGAAGGGGTGCACACGTCCGTCGTCACCGACCGCCACCGATGCCGACACCGCTCCGGCCCCGGAAAGGCTCTCACCCGACGGGGGACCTGGCCGCCCCTCGGTCGACACCGCCGCCGTCAGCGCCTCGAAGGTAGCGGGCTCGAGGGCGACCTGATCGCAGGCGGCCACCATCACCGCCTCCACTCCGGGAAGCTGTTGGGCCCAGGACAGTGCGGTCGCCAGACCAACCAGAGGACCCTCTCCCTCGGTGAGATCCGCGATCCACTCCATGTCCAGAGTGGCCGCCGTCGGGGTCCCGGCCCCGACGAGGACGACGGGATCGGCGCCGGCCGCCCGAAGTACACGACCGACCCTCACCGCCATGGGTACGTCCATCACCGGTAGCAGCGCCTTCGGAGAGCCCATCCTGCGACTGGAGCCTCCGGCCAGGATGGCCCCTGCGGTCCGCACCGGCCGGCCCTAGACCACGCCGCCGTAGGTGGCCTGGACCCCTCGGCTTTCCCCGTGGTTGGCCGCCGCGAACTCGAGATCGGACAGAAAGTCCTCCACCACCGAGGCGTGGTACGGGGAGATCATCAGATGAAGCCCGCCCTGCTGACGATCTAGGTTCCAGCCCCTGTCGTCCATGACGTCTCCAACCGCCCCCATATCGAGGGTCGAGGAACCGAACTCGAACAGCGACATGTCGGGTCGATGACTCACCTCCAGTCCGGGGATCGAGTCGATGCCGTCGAGGAAGCGTCGGGTCGTGTCACGGACCTGTTCCGCCAGCCGCATGTATCCGTCGACCCCCAGGTGGTTGATGGCCGCCCACGCCCCCGCGATCGGAGCCGCCGAACGTGTCCCGGCCGAGGTACCCGATGCGTACAGGCCACCGGGCCAGTCGTCGTACCAGAAGAACTGATGTTGGAGCAGCTCTCGGTTCCGGTAGGCGACAACCGACGCACCCTTGAAGGTGTAGCCGTACTTGTGAACGTCGGCCGAGATCGAGGTCACGCCCCGAACCCGGAAATCCCACGGTGCCACCGGTTCGCCGAGCCTCTCCCACCACGGGAGCAACCATCCTCCCAGACATGCGTCGGTGTGGAACAGGATCCCCCGGTCATCGGCCATCGCCGCCAGTTCTTCTATGGGGTCGATGACGCCGTAGGGGTAACAGGGGGCAGAACCGACGACCAGGGCGGTCCGCTCGCCGATCGCTGCTTCGGTGGCGGCGGTGTCGGCGCGGCCGTCAGCTCCGACCGGCACCTTCACGTGTTCGACGTCGAGGTACTTGGCCGCTTTGGCGAAGGCTGGATGGGCCGTCGAGGGCGTGACGATCACCGGTTCAGCGATTCCTCGCATCGACCGAGCGTGGTCGCGTGCCACCTGCACAGCCATGAAGATGCTCTCGGTCCCCCCCGAGGTGAGCGAACCGGCGTCTGGTGCGGTGCCGAGAAGCCCGGTGGCCATGGCGATCACGTCGAGCTCCATCTGAAGGACGCTCGGGTATTTGAACGGGTTCAGCGCGTTGTCGTGCAGGTAGCGCACTCCCACCTGTTCGATCAGGTCTTCATGAACGTGGTCGCCCACGTTGTAGACGAGGCTGAAGGCGCGCCCGCCACGCCAGTCGATGTCCTCGCCGTGACGCCGATCTATCTCGGCCAGCAGTTCCGCCGCGTCACGGCCGTGTTCTGGAATTCGAGCAGGCTCGGTCATGGTCCGGCAACCTACCCGCCCCGATTGGATGGTGTCGGTCGGCGTTGACTCAGCCGCGCAGCGTGGTATGGGTCGGCTCGCAAATCAGCTCGCCTCCTAACCGCGGCCATCAGAACTGCTCGAAGTTGCGCCGCAGCTCCCAGTCGGTGACGGTGCGGTTGAATGCGGCCCACTCCTGCTCGGCGGTGTTGAGGATGTGGTGGTGCACGTCCTCGCCAAAGGCCCACCGAGCGACCTCCGACGTCCGGAACAACTCGATCGCCTCCACCAAGGTGGAGGGAATGTGGGTGACCGCTGGATCGGTGTAGGCGTTGCCGACGAGCGGTTCACCCGGGTCCAGTTCATGCTCGAGGCCCCACAGGCCCGCCGCCATAACCCCGGCGAAGGCCAGGTAGCTGTTGACGTCGGCACCGGGGATCCTGGACTCGACCCGGTAGCCCTGGCCGTGGCCGACCAGCCTCAACCCGCAGGTCCGGTTGTCGATACCCCAGGCAACGGCGGTCGGTGCCCACGAGTCGGGCTGGAACCGCTTGTAGGAGTTGACGGTCGGGGCGAACAGCAGGCTCAGCTCCCTCGACGCGTGGACGAGGCCTCCGAGCCAGTGACGGAAGCTCACCGACATGTGATGCGGTGCGGCTTCGTCCCACATGAGGCTGGCGGTGTTGTCAGAGTTCCACAGGCTCGAATGGATGTGGCAGGACGAGCCCACCTCGGCCATGTCGTATTTGGCCATGAAGGTGACCGATCGACCGTGCTGGTCGGCGATCTCCTTGGCGGCGTTCTTGTAGATGGTGTTCCGGTCGGCCATCTCGGTCGCCGTCGCGTACTTGAGGTTGATCTCGTGTTGACCCTTGCCCGCCTCTCCCTTGGAGAACTCGACCGGTACGCCGGCACCTTCCAGGCCGTTGCGGATGTCACGAATCAGGTACTCGTCGCGGGTGGTCTGGAGGATGTGGTAGTCCTCGATCACGTCGGAGTGGGGAACGAGCCCGTGATAGCGCTTGGCGGCAGCCTCGGCATAGGAGTCCTTGAACAGGAAGAACTCGAGCTCGGCTCCGATGTTGACCACCATCCCCCGCTCGGCGGCCCGCGCTTCCATCTGCTGAAGGATTCGGCGGGGCGACACCTCGATGGGCTGGCGCTTTCCCTCGTCGACCAGGTCGCACATGACGAGAGCCGTCTTGGTGAGCCACGGCACCATGCGGATGGTCGAGAGGTCGGGCACGGCCGAGAAGTCCCCGTAACCCTGGTCCCAGTTGAAGGCCCGGTAGCCCGGTAGCGGGTTCATCTCGACGTCGACCGCCAGCAAGTAGTTGCAGGCCTCCACCGAGCCGTCCACCACCCGTTCGAGAAAGAAGGACCCCGTCACCCGCTTGCCTACCAGGCGCCCCTGAAGGTCCGGGAAGACGACCAGCACGGTATCCACCTCGCCGGATTCGATGGAGGCCCTGAGCGCCTCGACTGGGACCACAACCCGTTCCATCATTTCTCCCTGATCGACATTGGATCGAAACAATACGACCAGCGCGAACCGCGGCCGGACGTCACCTCAGTAATGGACCCCGACGTCCGAAAGGTGAGGTGACATGTCCGATCGAAGCGCAGCTAACCCAGGAGGCATCGATCGGACCGGTTCCCTGCCGCCGACCGATCTGGACTCGCCGGTTCCTCCGGCCGGGGAACGCCTCGGCAGCAGGCAGTCCGACGGGATCTACCTCGCCTTGGCCCTCCTGGCGACCCTCTCCGCAGTCCAACTCGACTCGTCAGCCTGGCGCCCCTACTCGCTCGGTCCACTAGCGAGATCGGCCATCCTCACCTCGGTTGCCCTCCCCGCGGTGCTGCGGATCCTCCGCCCCGGGCGATGGGTGATCGCCATGGCCCTCCTGCTCACCGTCGTTCCGACCGCGGTCGCGTTCCACGCGAACCTCACCGACTCGACGAAGGTCCAGTGGACCCGGACTCACGACGGCGGCGTCATCGCCACCCGAGCCGCAGCCCGAGCGGTGATGGACGGGCACAACCCTTACACCGTCGACTACACCCGTGACCTGCCTCCATGGTGGAGGACCCTGGGGGTCAATGACCGACCGAGCCTGAACCCACTGGTCCGCCACTACCCCTACCTACCCGGGGCGTTCCTGGTCCAGGTTCCCTTCATGGCCCTGAGCGACGTGGCGGGGCTGTCGTGGGATCCGCGCTACATCGCTCTGGGTCTTCTCCTGGTAACGGCGGCGCACTTCGCGTTCAGGCCCGAGGCGCCATGGGCGAGGGCGTCGGCCATTCTGACCCTGGGCAGCGCCTTTACGGTCGCCTTCGCCACCTGGGGACGGAACGACGCCATTCCCAGCACTTTGTTCATCCTGGCTTGCCTCTACGCCAGCCGACGGCCCCGTCTGGCGGCGCTGATGATCGGCGTAGCTGTGTCGTTCAAATTCCTGTTCCTGATCGCACTCCCACCACTCGCCTGGTGGGTGGCCGAGAACCATGGGCGTCGCGCCTTGCGACGCTGGTGGCCGGCACCGGCGTTCCTCGCCGCAACCTGTATCCCCTTCGCACTCGCCTCCCCCGGAGCGTTCATCGAGGACGCCATACTCTTCAACTTCGGACTGACCGACATGGTGTACCCGGCCAGCGGAATCGGCTTGCCCGTCATCGCGCCCGGAATCTTCCAGGGTCCGGTCCTAGCCGCGGCCACGGTGGTGTGCGAGGCCCTGGCTCTTACCCTGCCCTTGGTGATCGCGCGACGGGCTGGCCGGCTCACCGTGGTGCCGGTGGCCGCGGCGGTCGGTCTCTGGTTCCTGGTACTCCCGTCCAGGACCTTCCAGCACGACTATCTCGGTTTCCTCGTCGTGTTGGCCTCAACCCTGTGGCTGTACCTGGATCACCCGGACCCGGACCCCGACCGTCCAATTCCGGCCGATGGGAGCGTTCCCGTCTGAGGGGGCGCGGCCGAGTCGAGGACCCAGGCCCGTCGGGCACGGCCCTGGGAGTTCACTCCGGAGTGGTGTAGGCCGCGGTGATACCGCCGTCGATGAGCAATGACTGACCGGTCATGTAGCTGGACTCGTCCGATGCCAGGAAGAGCGCACCGTTCACCATCTCCTCGGCCTCACCGAACCGGCCCATCGGGATGTGGACCAGACGGCGGTTCCTACGCTCCTCGGTGTTGAGGTACTGGGCCAGCAGCGGCGTGAGGACCGGTCCCGGACACAAGGCGTTGGCCCGGATCCCCTGACGCGCGTAGATGACGGCGATCTCGCGGGTCATCGACAGCACGGCACCCTTCGAGGTGGTGTAGGCGAGCTGTGGGGTGGCGGCGCCGAGGTGGGCCACAAAGGACGCCACGTTGATGATCGAGCCTCCACCGCTGTCGAGCATCGCCGGGATACCCGCCTTGCAGCACAGCCAGAGGCCTTTGACGTTGACGTCCATGGTCAGTTCCCAGGTCGCCTCGGGGGTCGAGACCGCGTCGTCATCATCTCCCAGGCTCACGCCCGCGTTGTTGTACAGGATGTCCAGACCGCCGAAGGCATCCACCGTACGCTCGACCGCGGCGTGAACGGCGGCACTGTCCCGCACGTCGGCAGCAACCGTGATCGCCTCGCCACCCGCCGCGGTGATCGCATCGACTACGTCGGGGTTCTCGACGACGTCTACCACAGCCACCCGGGCCCCCTCGGCGGCAAAGCGCTCGGCCGCCACCCTGCCCATCCCTCCGCCGGCTCCGGTGATGAGAGCGACCTTGCCTGACAAGCGTTCCATTGATCCTCCGATGGATGGGCCGTCCCGACCCGTGGGACCCCGGCCAGCGGCCGGGGTGGACTCCGTATGATGCCCTGTCGGCCGGGTCCCCGGTCCAGCCCAGGCCCAACTTCGACCGAGGAGCCCACCAATGCCCGAGAACCTGATCATCTCAGGACACCGGATCCCCTCGTCCACCGGCGAGACCTTCAACGTGATCGAGCCCGCAACCGGAAAAGTCCTGGCCGAGGTGGCCAAGGCCGGTCCCGCCGACGTCGACGCCGCCATGGGTGCGGCCCAGCGGGCCTTCGACGACGGTCGTGGAACATGGGCCAGAACCAACGCCACCGAGCGGGGCCGGGTCCTCCACCGAGTGGCAGCCCTGATCCGGGAGCGGGAGGACCTCCTGGCCACCACGGAGGCCCGTGGCGCCGGACATCCCATCGGCGATGCCCGCTGGGAGGTTGGCGCCGCCGCAGCCACCTTCGAGTACTACGCCGGGGCGGCCAACAAACACATGGGATCGGTCGTACCAGTCCAAGACGCCGGCCTCGATGTCGTTCTGCGTGAGCCGGTCGGTCCCGTCGCCCTCATCGTGCCGTGGAACTTCCCGCTGCTGATCGCCTGCTGGAAACTCGCTCCCGCCCTTGCCTGTGGAAACCCGGTGGTTCTAAAGCCCGCCTCCCTGACCCCGCTGACCGCCCTCCTGCTGGGAGACATCCTGGTCGACGCCGGCGTACCTGCCGATCACGTCCACGTCCTGCCCGGACCGGGCGGAATCATCGGTGACGCGCTGGTCGGTGACCCCCGCACGGCAAAGGTCTCCTTCACCGGTGAGACGACAACGGGAGCCTCGATCCTCAAGGCGTCGGCTGACCACATCGCGCGGGTCTCACTCGAGTTGGGCGGCAAGTCCGCGGCGATCGTCTTCGCCGACGCGGATGTCGAAGCCGCGGCGGCGGATCTGCCGATGTCGGTGTTCGGCAACGCCGGCCAGGACTGCTGTGCCCGTAGCCGGATCCTGGTCGAACGCCCCGTCTACGACCGCTTCGTGGACCTCTTCTGCGAGCGTTCCTCCTCGATTGCGGTCGGGGACCCGCTCGACACCGCGACCGAGATGGGCCCCCTGATCTCGGCCGGACAACGTCAGGTGGCACTCGATTACGTCGAGATCGCAGCCAGCGAAGGGGCACGCGTGGTGCAGGGTGGTGTCGACCCCGGCGGGGACGGCTACTTCCTCACCCCGGCGGTGGTCGCCGACGTCGACAACTCCATGCGGGTTGCCCGGGAGGAGATCTTCGGCCCGGTGGCCTCGATCCTCCCCTTCGACAGCGAGGAAGAGTCGATTCGCGTCGCCAACGACAGCGACTACGGGCTGTCAGGCTCGCTGTGGACCGGCTCAGCGACCCGAGCGATCCGGGTGGCGCGTTCGCTGAGGACCGGGACCCTGTCGGTCAACACGAACCGGTCGGTACGGGTTGAGGCACCCTTCGGTGGGTTCAAGAAGTCGGGCCTGGGCCGAGAACTGGGCATGCAGGCAATGGACGCCTACACCGAGGTCAAGAACGTCTTCTTCTCCGAGTAGGTGTGTTCGCCGTCTGACCGACGATGAACACCCACAGAACGGGTGAGGGCCGGGTCCCGTAGGACCCGGCCCTCACCCTGTTCAGATCCCCGAAGGGAACCGGATCAGTTGCTGGCGGCACCCGAGATGGAGGAGCCGACGGTGTTGAAGTTCGAGGAAGCCTTGCGGCCCAGGAACGACACGGCCACGATGCACACCACGGCGATCAGGGCGACGAGGAGGGCGTACTCCACGAGGGAGGCACCACGCTCGTCGTCACCGAAGCGGGCACGGAGGTAGGAAGCGAGGAATTCGTAGCTGCTGAGCATTGGGGTGATCCTTTTCGGGTCCGAGGGGAGTTTCACCAGTCACACCCTCGCCTTTGAGGGTGCCACTAGTGCTTTTGCCCTACCAATCTCGGCTACCTCCGGGGGGAACTTGAGGGAAAACGTGAGAGGCCGGGTCCCGAAGGACCCGGCCTCTCAGATCAGATCCCCGAAGGGAACCGGATCAGTTGCTGGCGGCACCCGAGATGGAGGAGCCAACGGTGTTGAAGTTCGAGGAAGCCTTGCGGCCCAGGAACGACACGGCCACGATGCACACCACGGCGATCAGGGCGACGAGGAGGGCGTACTCCACGAGGGAGGCGCCACGCTCGTCGTCACCGAAGCGGGCACGGAGGTAGGAAGCGAGGAATTCGTAGCTGCTGAGCATTGGGGTGATCTCCCTGTTTGGTAGGAATGGTTTCGACACCCCTTGCGGGGTGGCTGCTTGCTGTCCCTGCATGTTTCGGCCCCGGCGCCAGAACATGAATAGGCCTTTTGACCCTTTCGGCCATTTGTCACTCCCCTGACCTGCCGTTTGGCCTCCCCCCCACGGCCACACGGGCGGGGCTACCGTGGCGCCATGCCGTCGAGCCGCTGGTCGTTCCTGGACCACCCCGGACCGCTGCCCTTCGCTCACCGGGGCGGCGCCAGCCAATGGCCGGAGAACACGATGCCCGCCTTCGAAGGAGCGGTCGCTCTGGGATATCCGTACCTCGAGACGGACGCCCACGTCACCTCCGACGGGGTCTGCCTGGCCTTCCATGACGACCGTCTCGACCGGGTGACCGACCGGTCCGGCCTGGTGAGCCAACTCCCCTACCGCCTCGTCAAGGAGGCGAGGGTCGATGGACGGGAACCGATCCCGCTGATGGAGGACCTGATCGCGGCCTTCCCCGACGTGAGGATCAACATCGATCCCAAGCACGACGAGGCGGTCGAATCGCTCGCCGCCGTTTTGCGCCGCACGGGAGCGGTGGGGCGGGTTTGCGTCGGGTCGTTCTCCGATGAGCGCCTGGAGCGCCTGCGGGGCATCCTGGGCCCTGAGCTGTGCACTTCTCTCGGCCCTCGAGGAGTGGCACGTCTGAGGGCCGGCTCGTTTGGTCTTCCCCTCGGCGATGTCGCCGGCGCCTGTGTGCAGGTACCCCACCGGGTGAAGGGCGTTCGCCTGGTCGACGATCGCTTCGTATCGCGGGCACACGATGCCGGACTTCAGGTCCACGTGTGGACCATCGACGACGCCACCGAGATGCATGAGCTGCTCGACCGCGGGGTCGACGGAATAATGACCGATCAGCCCGTGACGCTCAAGGCTGTCCTGGAGTCCCGAGGTACCTGGTTCGGCCTCGACTGAAGGGGCCGACGGGCCCGTCAGGGGAGCAGTACACCGGGGTTGCAGATCCGGTCGGGGTCGAGTGCCGCCCGAAGTCTTTCCATGACCGCGAGGTCGGCCGCGCCATGAGCCAGGGACAGGAACCGCCGCTTGGCCCGACCGATCCCGTGCTCGGCCGAGATGCTTCCTCCCCGGGCGGCGACCTCGGTCAGGACCAGCCCGTCGATGTCGTCATCGTCGGGATCGAGTCCGGTCAGGTTGACGTGGATGTTGCCGTCTCCGACATGGCCGAACAGCCACACCGTCGCCTTTGGCCTCAACGCGGCCACGGCCGCGGGGATCTCGGCGATGAAGTCAGCGAGTACTCCCGGCGGAAGCGTCACGTCGAGCTTGTGGACCGATCCGAGTCGCGATATCGCCTCGGTGTGACCCTCCCGGTACCGCCACAGGCGCAGTTGAGAAGCGGCGTCCAGCGCGACCGCTGACGCCGTTAGCCCTTCCATCTCCGCGAGGACAGCCTGCACCGTGTTCCCGTGGTCCTCGAGCTCGGCCAGCAGCACGTACTCCTGTCGGTCTTCGAAAGGATGGGTCAGCCCGAGGTGACGGCAGACGAGCTCCAGTCCCCGAGCCGTCATCAACTCCAACGCCAGGGGGCGCGACCCCAGCCGGAGCATGGTCCCACCGCTCACCACATCGGCGACCGAGGAGAAGCCGAGCAGCGCCACGACCGTCGGCCCAGGAGGGCGAACCAGGCGCAGCCGGGCCGCCGTGACCAGGCCCAACGTTCCTTCGCTCCCGCACAGCAGGGAGGCGAGCTGGTACCCGGTGTTGTCCTTCTCCACCCGCGGGAGGTGCGAGACGAGTTCACCCGATCCGAACACGGCCTCGATCCCGATCAACTGACGCCGCGTACCCCCGTGGGCCACGAAGCGAATACCGCCGGCGTCGGTGGCGATCGACCCACCGACCGTGGCGCTGTCGCGTGCCGCCCAGTCCACCCCGTACTCCCATCCCACGCCCCGGGCCACCGCCTGGACCTCACCGATGGTCGCGCCGGCTCCGGCGGTGAGCTGACCGGCAACAGGGTCGAGATCGGACACCTGGCCGAGCCGCCTCATGTCCACCACCACGCCACCCTCCATCGGGGTTGCCCCGCCGACCAGGCCCGTATTGCCTCCCTGCGGAACCAGCGCAATGCCGTCACGTCGGGCAAGCGTCACAAGTTCGGCGATCTCACCGGCGGAGCCGGGTCGAACGACAGGGACCGGATCGGCGGTGAACCTTCCCGTCCAGTCGATTCGGTGCCCGATGGTGAGATCCGGGTCGGTAAGCAGATTTCGCGGTCCCACCAGATCGCGGAGGTCGGCGAGAAACGTCGGGGGTATCGAGCGCCAGGCCACACCCAACGATGCCACTGGACAGCCTGTAGCGCAGGTGAGTCCCAACCCCTGGCAAAGGTTGCCGGTCACGGCATTTGCGTGTCATCGGTCACTTTCATTCCTCCGTAGGCCTTTCGGCCCCGTTCGCTCAAGGCATGTGTCTCACCGCCGATGGCAGGGGTACACAGAGGCCGAATCCGGCTCGGGAGGAAACCCTTTCCATGGCACACCTCAGACTCCCTCGCGTCGCTCTGGCGATCTGCCTGCTGGCCGCCACGGCCTGCTCCAAGGACGAAGCGTCCACCCCCACCATCGACATCGGAGCCAAGCCGGTCGAGAGTGGGCTCGCCGACGCTGGCAAACCCCAGCGCGGGGGCCAGCTCGTGTACGCCATGGAGGCCGACAACCTCAACTACTGCCTGCCCGAGGCCCAGATGGCCATGGCGGGCATGCAGGTCACGAGGGCGATCTACGACCCGCTGGTGGTCCCCAACGCCGAGGGCGGATACTCCCCCTACCTGGCCCAATCGGTGGAACCCAACCCCGACTTCACCGAGTGGACGATCAGACTGCGCGACGGGGTCACCTTCACCAACGGGGAGAAGCTCGACGCCAAGCTGGTGCGTGACAACCTCGACGCCTACCGAGGCGCCCCCTCCTACGGCGACGACAACGAGCCGAATCCACGGTCCGCTCTTTTGATGCCGTTCTTCTTCCGCGACGTCGCCGACGTGATCGCCACCGACGACATGACGGTGACGGTCAAAACCACCCGGCCATGGGTCGCGTTTCCGGCCACCCTGTACGCCAGTGGCCGCGTAGCGATCATGGCGCGCGCCCAGTTGGAGGCATCCAAGGAGGACTGCACGACCAAGCCGATCGGGTCCGGGCCGTTCTCGGTGGCGTCGTGGGATATCGGTGGCAGCCTCAAGCTGGTCCGCAATCCCAACTATTGGCAGAAGGCCGAAGACGGCAAGCCCTACCCCTACGTGAACGCCCTCGAGTTCCGCCCGATGGCCAACGACGACGAGCGCATCGCATCGCTCCAACGGGGTGACATCAACATCATGCACTCGAGCATCCCCGCCGACATGGGCGGGAACCTGGCCCAGCTCCAACACGAGGGCGCCATCAACATGATCATCAGCCAGGAACGGACCGAGACCGCCTACATGATGATCAACTCGGAGCGCGAGCCGTTCAACACCCTCGAAGGACGCAAGGCCGCCGCACAGGCCATCGACCGCAAACGGCTCAACGACCTTGCAAACCGTGGTCTTCCCACGGTCACCACGGGTCCGTTCGCCCCCGAGGTGATGGGCTTCCTGGAGGACAACGGCGCCCCCAAGTACGACCTCGAGGCGGCCAGAGCGGCGGTCGCCAGGCTCAAGTCTGACGACAAGAACACCAAGGTTCGCCTGATGTGCACAACTGTTCCGTCCTCGATCCGCCAGTGGAGCATGGTCAAGGAGATGCTCGAGCAGGCCGGATTTACCGTAGAGCTCCAGGTCGAGGCCCAGACCGATCTGGTCTCCAAGGTCATCGCCGGCGAGTACGACCTCGTCACCTTCCGAAGCCAGCAAGGCGACGATCCAGATGCCAACCGGATCTGGTGGTACGGCAACGACAACCTCGTGAACTTCGGCAACTTCGATGACAAGGTGATCAACGAGAACCTCGACCTGGGGCGTACCGAGTCCGACGCCAAGGCTCGTACCAAGGCCTATGAGACCGTCAACCGGCAGCTCGGATCCCAGGCCTACAACGTGTGGCTCTTCCTCCAGCCCTGGGCGGTGGCGATGGCTCCGAACGTCCACGGTGTAATCGGCCCGAAGCTGCCCAACGGAGATGCTCCGAGCAACCGACTCGCCAACGGCCATTCGCTCCTCGGGCTGTGGATCGACAGCCAGGTCGACGCCGGCGAAGCGTCCTGACGCCGCACTCATGCCGGGGAAACCTCCCATCGCGCCCACGTCCAGGTCCCCGCTCGGCCAACGCTCCCGCCGGAACGCCCAAGCCCGTCGGCACCCGCGGGCCAGAGGGGAAATCCGGCACCCGGGTACCCGCTATGGTCACGGTCACACCCGTGGCAGGATTCGGCACGTCATGTACCGGTTCGAGTTCACACCGTCACCGACGCACACACAATCAAGGGGAAACTGAATGTCACTCCGAGCGTCACGATCGACCCGACGCCTCAAGGCCGGCGCGCTGATACTGGCGACCACCATGCTGGCGGCCAGCTGCGGCGGCGCGAAGTCCGACGACCCCCAGGCGGGGTCCGACTCCAAGAGCGCCGGCCTCAATGTGGAAGCCGGTGAGAGCGGCCTCGCCGACGCCGGGGAACCCCAGCGTGGAGGCAAGCTCATCTACGGCGTGGAAGCCGAGTCCACCGCCGGCTTCTGCCTCGCCGAGTCCCAGCTCGCCATTTCGGGGATGCTGGTGGTCCGAGCCTTCTTCGACACCCTGACAGTCCCCAACGCCGAGGGTGGCTACAGCCCCTATCTGGCCAAGTCGGTGGAGCCGAACGCCGACTACACCGAGTGGACCATCACCCTGCGCGAGGGAATCAAGTTCCACGATGGCAGCAAGCTCGATGCCACCGTGGTCAAGAACAACCTCGACGCCTACCGGGGCAAGTACACCGGCCGGAACTCGCTCCTGTTCAGCTTCGTCCTGAACAACATCGCGGACGTCACCGTCGACGGACCGCTGGTGGTAAAGGTCAAGGCCGCCAAGCCATGGGTCAGCTTCCCCGCCTTCCTGTACTCGTCCTCACGACTCGGGATCATGGCCCAGGCCCAACTAGATGCCCCCGGTGACGCCTGTGCCAACAAGCCGATCGGCACCGGTCCGTTCAAGTTCGTCAGCTGGACGAAGAACCAGAAGCTGATCGGTGAGGCGAACAAGGACTACTGGCAGATCGCACCCGACGGGAAGCCCTACCCCTATGTCGACGGCATCGAGTTCCGTCCCGCCCCCGACAGCATCGTGCGCTCACAGTCCCTCGAGAGCGGCGTGTTCAACATCATCCACAGCACCGACGGCGAGATGATCTCCGGTCAATACCGTGAGCTGCGAGATGACGGCAAGGTCAACATGTTGGTGTCGGAGGCCTCCGCCGAGGTCTCTTTCATCCAGCTCAACCACAGCGTTGCACCGTTCAACGACCTGCGGATGCGCCAGGCCCTGGCCTACGCCTCGGACCGCCCCGATGTGAACCGGCGGGTCAACGCCGGACTGCCGACCATCGCCGACTCGCCCTTCGCTCCCGACTCCATGGGATACGTCGAAAACCCGGGGTTCCCCCAGTACGACGTCGAGAAGACCCGTGCCCTGCTCGAGGAGTACAAGGCCGAGAACCCCGGCGCTGAGACCAGCTTCACCATCACCTCGACCACCGACCCGGCGATCAAGAGGATCGCCGAGTTGATCCAGCAGCGGGCCAGCGAGGTCGGCATCGACATCAAGATCGACACCGTCGAGCAAGCGACCCTCATCGAACGGGCGATCGCCGGCGACTACCAGGCGATGGTGTTCCGCAACTATCCCGGCGGGGATCCCGACATCAACTACGTCTGGTGGTACGGCAGTGGCAACCCGGTCAACTTCGGCAAGTGGGATGACCCCGAGCTGAACGAACTGCTCGACGCCGGGCGGTCCGAACCCGACCCTGCCAAGCGCAAGGCCATCTACCAGGACGTGAGCCGCCGGATGGCCACCCAGGTCCATGGCATGTGGGCGTGGTTCACGCCGTGGGCAATCGTCACCGCCCCCAATGTCCACAACATCTTCGGACCACCCCTGCCCGGCCCCGATGCATCCAAGCCCGGAGAGGCCACCACCGACGACCCGACCATGCAACCCAGCCAGGGTCTGGCCACCGGCCACCCTCTGTTGGGCCTCTGGATCGAGCAGTAGCCAGCCGAGATTCGGGTGGGTCGGGTGCTCGGCGCCCGACCCACCTCTGAGAGGACGACATGCGAGTTATCGGTCAACGTCTGGCGCAGTTAGCCGTCGTGTTCCTGGTGGTGACCTTCTTCACCTCGGGCCTGATCAGTCTTGTACCCGGCCGTCCGGAGTTGATCGTCATCCCCTTCGATCAGACCGGTGAGCAGCAGCAGGCGTTCAGGGAGGCCAACAACCTCGACAAGCCCCTGCCGGTTCGTTGGTACCGGTGGGTCAAGGACTTCGTCGGCGGGGACATGGGCAACTTCTACAGCGCCACCGGCGGCGAGCCGGTGGCCAACCGATTTGGGGAGTCCTGGCCGATCTCATTTTCTCTGATCCTCTACACCCAGCTCGTCGCTCTGGCGATCTCCATACCGCTGGCCATCTGGGCGGCGTACCGATCGGGTGGCTGGATCGACAAGGTGATCAACACCACTGCGTTCGCCCTGATCTCGTTGCCGGGCTTTGCGGTGGCGTTGATACTCACCTACTTCCTGGGGGTGAAGATGCGACTGCTACCAACCCAGGGGTACACCCGCCTAACCGAGAACCCCGTGGAACACTTCAAGTCCGTGGTGATCCCGGTGATGGCCCTGGCGGCGGGACAGATCGCCGTCTACATGCGCCTGCTCCGCTCCGATCTGGTGGCGACGCTTCAGGAGGATTTCATCCTGATGGCAAAAGCGAAGGGAATCTCGAACCGACGGGTCCTATGGCGCCACGCACTACGGCCTTCGAGCCTCACGCTGTTGACGGTCACCGGGCTCAGCATGGGCAACCTCATCGGCGGCACCATCGTCGTCGAGTATCTGCTCGGCATACCGGGGTTGGGGCTGATGCTCGGTGAAGCGGTCGGCTACCGACAGTATGAGGCCCTTCAGAGCCTGGTGGCAGTCATCGCCATCGTCTTCGTTCTCATCAACTTCACCGTCGACTTCCTGTACACAGTTCTCGACCCAAGGATCCGGGAGCGCTCCGCATGACCGGTTCGTCCGACGACCGTCCCGAGGTGGAAGCCTCGGCGGTCGACCAGGTGGCACCACTCCAGTCCGCACCACCGGAGGCCACCGAGGTTCCCGACGAGGCTCGCAAGCGGCTCCCCGTGGGCGCCTACCTTGCCATCGGCTGGCTGGTGTTCATCATCGGGGCGGCGATCTTCGCCGACCTACTCCCCCTGCATGATCCTGCCGCCGAGGTCGCCAGCCTACCGAGGCTCGCACCGGGTCAGGAAGGGTTGATCCTCGGAGCCGACAACGGGTCGCGCGACATGCTGTCGCGCACCATCTACGGGGCGCGCTCGTCGCTGATGATCTCGGTCGGAGCGGTGAGCATCGGTTTCGTGGTCGGCGGTCTCCTCGGTCTGTTGGGTGGGTACTTCCGCAACTGGATAGGCAAGGTCCTGACCAGCTTGTTCGACATCCTGCTGGCCATCCCGGCCCTGGTGCTGGCGCTGTCGCTGGTCTCGGTGCTCAAGGGCGGAGGGGTGGAGGATCCCGATGCCTTCAGGCTCGCTCCCATCTGGATCCTGATCATCTCCCTCGGAATCGTGTCGATCCCCCTCCTGGCCCGGATAACGCGAGGAAACACGATGGCCTGGGCCCAACGGGAGTTCGTGACCGCAGCACGCGCTCAGGGCGCGACCCACCCCAGGATCCTGTTCCGCGAGATTCTTCCCAACGTGTTGCCCGCCATGGCCTACATCGCCATTCTCGGTATCGCCATAGCCATCGTGGCCGAAGGTGGCCTGGCCATCCTGGGAGCGAGCCTGGATCCCCCGACTCCCAGTTGGGGCGTGATGATCAACGACGGACGGTCCTACATGCGAGACGCGCCGTTCATCATGTTCGTGCCGATCGTCGCCACCTTCCTGACCGTCATGTCACTCAACTACCTGGGCGATCTGGTCCGCGACCGGTTCGATGTGCGGGAGAGCGCG
Organism: Acidimicrobiales bacterium; assembly: GCA_020439505.1. Classification (GTDB taxonomy): domain Bacteria; phylum Actinomycetota; class Acidimicrobiia; order Acidimicrobiales; family Iamiaceae; genus Aquihabitans. The sequence goes on along the minus strand of JAGQSO010000043.1, from coordinate 42,036 downwards.
CTGTGAGCGAGAACTTGAACGTTCCGGTACTAGAGGTCAACAACCTGGTGACGCAGTTCAGCAGCGAGCGGGGCACCGTTAACGCGGTCCGCGGGGTGTCACTGACGCTCGAACGAGGACGGACCCTGGGCGTGGTCGGAGAATCCGGCTCGGGGAAGTCCGTTCTGTCCCGTTCCATCATGGGGCTGGTCCCCTCCAATGCCATTCGAACCGGCAGCGTCCGTTTCCAGGGCGAGGAGATCCTCAACCTCGACTCGTCGGCCTTGCGTCACTACTGGGGCGAGAAGATGTCGATGGTGTTCCAGGACCCGATGACCGCCCTGAACCCGGTTCTGCGCATCGAGCGGCAGATCACCGAGTCCCTCCACGAACACATCGACATGACAAAGGCTCAGGCCCGCGACACCGCGTTGGCGTTGCTCACCTCGGTCGGCATTCCCGAGCCCGCTCGCCGTCTCCGCCAGTACCCCCACGAGATGTCAGGCGGCATGCGCCAACGGATCATGATCGCCATCGCCCTGGCATGCGGTCCGCGCCTGCTGTTCGCCGACGAGCCGACCACCGCGCTCGACGTGACCGTTCAGGCCCAGATCCTGGACCTTCTGCAAGAGCTCCAGGTCGACCGGCAGATGGCGATGATCCTGGTGACCCACGACCTCGGCGTGGTCGCCGGTCGGGCCCACGACATCGCCGTCATGTACGCCGGCCGAATCGTAGAGAAAGCCCCGGCGGCCCGCCTGTTCGAGGCCGTACGCCACCCCTACACCGAGGCGCTGCTCCGGTCGATCCCGAAGCTCGAGATGGCCAAGCACACGCGTCTCGATGCCATTGGAGGACGGCCACCGGACCTCGTCAACGTGCCTCGCGGCTGCTCGTTCGCAGCCCGTTGTCCCTACGCGCAGGAGCTTTGCCACACCCAGGAGCCGGTCCTGCGCGTCGATGCCGACGACCCCGACCATTCCTTTGCCTGTCATTTCCCTGTTGCTGAGACGGTCGTGGCGGCGCCGGCGATAAAGGTCGATGGGCGCCCGCCCCGTCTCGACAACGACTCCCCCACCCCCGATGCGGGACCTCACGCCGACGATCGAGGAGCTCACTGATGGCGGGCACAGGAAAGGCCCATCTTCGAGCCCCCGGACAGTCTCTCCTTCGGGTTGAGGATCTGGTGGTGGAGTTCCCCGCTGGCCGGGGTCAAAAGGTCCATGCCGTCACCGACGTCAACCTCGATGTCATGGCGGGCGAGACGCTCGGGCTCGTAGGCGAGTCCGGTTGCGGCAAGTCGACAACGGGCAAGGCGATCATGCAGCTGCCCGCGCCGACATCGGGGTCGGTCACCTTCGACGGCACCGACCTCACAAGGCTGGAGCCGACCGAGCTTCGCGAGATTCGTACCCGCCTCCAGATGATCTTCCAGGACCCGATCTCGTCGCTCAACCCGCGTCGGCGGATCGAGGACATCGTCGCCGAGGGTCTTGACATCTGGAAGAAGGCGACGGGAGCAGAACGTGACCGACAGGTCGACGAGATGCTTCTGACGGTGGGCATGGACCCCTCGATCGTGCGAGGTCGTCGTCCTCACCAGTTCTCGGGCGGTCAGTGCCAGCGGATCTCGATCGCCAGGGCGGTCATCACCGCACCCCAGCTGATCGTGTGTGACGAACCGGTATCGGCCCTCGACGTGTCGGTCCAAGCGCAGATCCTCAACCTGCTCGAAGACATGAAGGCCCAGTACGGCCTCACCCTCATCTTCATCGCCCATGATCTCGCCGTGGTGAAGAACATCAGCGACCGGGTGGCGGTGATGTACCTCGGCCGCCTGTGCGAAGTCGGCGATCCTGACCTGTTGTACGCCCACCCCGCCCACCCGTATACGTCGGCCCTGCTCAGTGCCATCCCGGTCCCGGACCCCTCGATCCGTCCCGATCAACGTCAGACGCTGGGGGGCGAGATCCCATCGCCCCTCTCACCGCCTTCGGGGTGTCGGTTCCGTACCCGTTGCCCCAGGGCCGACGAGAAGTGCCGAGAGGAGGTTCCCGAGATGGTGCGGGTCGACGAGGATCATTTCGTGGCCTGTCACCATCCGCTGGAGCCGGGCGAGACCCTGGTGCAGATCGGCTCCGGACCGGGCTCCTGAGGGCAGAACGGCTCTCCCCCGCTCTCCGGCGCCAGCTCGTGCTGGACGCGGCGGAGGCTGTCCTGACCGAGCAAGATCCGCTGGTCACCACGCTCGAGGAGATCGCTCGTGCCGCCGGCATCTCCCGGCCCCTGATCCACTCCTACTTCGGGGACCGACGGGGACTGATCGATGCCGTTCAGGCCCGGTTGGTCGGTCGACTGGACGACTGGGTGGCGCACGGTCTCTCTACCGCCACCTCCCCGGTCGCCCGTGTACAGGCACTGGTCCACGGGGTGATGGCCTTCGTCGACCAGGAGAGCGACAGGTGGCGCCTCCTTTGTACCAGTGGTGGCCTGGACCACCCCTCGATGCATCGTGTCCGTCAACGGTGGGTGGCGCGCATCATCGACGATCAACCTGAGCTCACCGTTCAGGCCCAGGCGGCGGTGGCGGCGGTCATCGGAGCGGCCGGAACATGGTCATCCACCGGCGTTGATCCGGTGACGATCAGCAGAATCCTGGCGTCGCTCCTCAAGGAGACCTGAGCCCCACCTGTGCAGGCAACAGGTGGGGCTCGCGGACAGATCTGGTTGCGGCACCGGTGAGCCGAAGCTGGCAGGATGGCCCCATGGCCAAATCTCCGGAAATGGAAATCGACACCAACACCATCTACACCGTGACCTTGGGGACGTCCAAGGGAACCATCGTGATGGACCTCGACCCGCGGCTCGCGCCCCGCTCCGTCAACCACTTCGTCGTCCTCGCCAAGCGGGGCTTCTATACCGGGCTCACCTTCCATCGGGTCGTTCCGGATTTCGTCATCCAAGGTGGCGACCCCGAAGGCAGCGGACGAGGTGGGCCTGGCTACAAGTGGGACGACGAGCCGGTCAAGGCCGAGTACACCCTCGGAGCGGTCGCCATGGCCAACGCCGGAAAGAACACCAACGGCAGCCAGTTCTTCATCTGCATCGACGACTGCACCCGCAAGCTCGACAAGCTCTACAACCTGTTCGGGTACGTCACCGAGGGCATCGAGGTCGCTAAGGCGATCTCGGTCGGCGACACCATGGACTCCGTCGAAGTGACGGAGCGCCCCGCGGCCTGAGCCGCCACCCGATGGCTGTCAGCCCGGCGATCCCCTCCAGTCAGCAGGCCTGAGTGGAGCTCAACTTCGCGGCGCTCCACGAGGAGATCGCCGGGCTCATTCCGGACCGCCCGTGCCTGGTGTGGCGGGACCGCCAATGGACGTGGGCCGAGACGACCGAGCGCACCCGCCGGTTCGCGAACCTGTTGACCGCCATGGGCCTGGGACGCAAAGGGTCCCTCGAATCGTGCACGCGGTGGCAATCTCCTCACGACCACATCGCCCTTTACGCCACCAACGGAAACGTATACCTGGAGGCGATGATCGGGTCGGCCAAGGCGGGAGCGGCCGCGGTGAACGTCAACTACCGCTACGGCCCCGAAGAGCTCGCCTACGTGCTCAACGACTGCCGAGCCGCCGCCGTCGTCTACCAGCGCTGCTTCACCCCAACCCTCGAGGCGGCCCTGCCTCTCCTCGAGCGCCCTCCGGCGTTGATATGTGTCGACGACGGCACCGACCACGTCCTCCTCGACGAAGCGGTGGACTACGAAGCCTCACTGGCCGGCTCCTCGGCCGAGAGGCCTTCGGTGGAGTGGTCCGGTGACGACCTGTACGTCCTCTACACCGGCGGCACCACCGGTAACCCCAAAGGTGTGCTGTGGCGTCAGGCGGATTTCCTCGTCGCTGCCCTCGGCCTGCGTCCGGGGGCAGGCGATGACACCGCGGACCGAGAGATGATCGAGCGAAGGACGAAGGGTGCCCGCCTCGCTGCCTTGCCTGCTCCACCATTCATGCACGGTGCCGCCCACTGGAACGCCCTGAGCTGCTGGTTGAATGGCGGAACAGTCGTCATCCAGGACCGGACCGACCGCTTCGATCCCGCCGACATTGCCGATACCGCCGAGCGGCACCGGGTGACCTCTCTACTCATCGTGGGTGATGCCTTCGCCCGGCCGCTGGTGGACGAGCTCTCCCAGCGCCGTCGTGACCTGTCCGCCCTACGCCACGTGTTGACCGGGGGCGCGATCCTGTCGCCCGCGGTGCAGGCCGACCTGCTGTCCCTGCTACCCGAAATCCGGATCGTCGATGTCCTTGGTTCATCGGAGACCGGTCGCCAGGCGGTCGCGGATACGTCGGGGACGAGTCCCGACGGGGCCGGACGGTTTCGAGCGTCGGCCACCACCGCGGTGGTGAACGAGGACCACACCAGGATTCTCGACCCGACCGACACCACCGTCGGCTGGCTGGCCCAGGGCGGTCGGGTGCCACGGGGATACCTGGACGACCCGGACAAGACCAGACAGACCTTCCCTCAGATCGAAGGAACGACATGGGCGGTATCAGGAGACCGCGCCCGTCGACGCAACGATGGCACCATCGAACTCCTGGGCCGGGAGTCGGTGACCATCAACAGCGGCGGCGAGAAGATCTTCGCCGAGGAAGTCGAACAGGTCCTGAAGGCCCACCCCGCGGTCTTCGACGTGCTCGTAGTCGGTCGCCCCAGCGATCGATGGGGACAGGAGGTCACCGCGGTCGTGGCCCTCCGCCCCGGACGGGACGTATCGCTCGAGGACCTGAGGGCGACCGCGGAGCCTCACCTCGCTCGTTACAAGCTGCCTCGGGGGCTTGCCGTCGTCGACCAGATCGAACGAAGCCCCAGCGGGAAGCCTGACTACGCCTGGGCCCGAGCCGTCGTCAGCGACCTGTCCGACCCGTGATAACTCCCGACGCGGCGACGACGATCGACCTCGTAGACCCGATAGATCTCGCCCGAACGACTCTCCCCCTTCGACTCGGACCGAACGATCCGTCATCGGCCGTGGTCGACGGTTCGGTGTGGCTGGCCGTCCGTACGCCGCTCGGCGGTGCGACGGTGCGCATCGGTTACGTCGGGCGAACGGTCGAGGTGGTCGCCTGGGGTGAGGGTGCCGACGCCGCAGTCGACTCTTCGCCCAACCTGATCGGGGCGACCGACGACACCTCCGCGTTCCGGACCGGCACGGCGGAGGTCGAAGATCTCGCCCGCCGTTTCGCCGGAGTTCGACTTCCCCGCTCTGGAGCGGTCGCCGACGCGCTCATCGCACACCTCGTCTGGCGCACCCATACGCCCTTCGAGGCCCAACGGGCCCGTCTCCAGCTGGCGGAGCGGTGGGGCGGCAGGGCCCCGGGGCCGACGACGCTCCTCCTCCCTCCAGATCCCCAGGAGTTGGCCGGCGCCACCCACTACGACCTCCACCTGGCGGGACTCAACCCCCCGGTGGCAGACATGGTCAAACGCATCGCGGCCAGCGCTCGGCGTCTCGATGCCCTTGCTCTGCTTCCCCCCGGCGACGCCCACCGCCGACTCCGGGAGGTTGCCGGCGTTGACGAGTGGGTGGCGGCGAAGGTGGCGATCGCCGCTCTGGGAGCGCCCGACGCGGTCCCGCTCGGTGACGTCGACCTGAACCGTCTCGTCACGTCGGTTATCTCGGGCAGTCCGACCGACAGCGACGACGCTTTCCAAGCTTGCCTGGACCCGTGGAAGGGCCAGCGTGCCCGGGTCATCCGGCTGATCGAGTCGGCCCAGGTTCCGTCACCCTCGGGGTGAACATGGGGCTGGCCTGTGGAAAAGGACGGCAATTCACAGGGTTGACCCTCTCGTTACCCACACCGTTCCCGTCGTACCCTCCAAGTCGGGACGACCACTGCCGGAACGGAGGATGACCACAATGGCCAGCTACCAGCTAACCCTCAAGGACCGTTCGACCGAGGTGATCGACGGAGCCGACGCCTACCAGCAGGAAGGTCAGATGACGACCTTCTTCCGCACCCGATCAGAGCGAAGCGTGGTCGACACCTGGTGTGTGAGGGTCGCCAGCTTTCGAACCAGTGAGCTCCTCGCGGTCCGGCGGGTCGAGGTCGGCGTCGCACTCGATCCCCAACTGGTTCACCGACCCGACCCCCTCGGCGTGGGATCATCGGACTCGTGAGCCTCGCCGACGCCCCTCCCCCCACGACCGATTTCACCTGTCCCCGTTGTGGCGGAAGCGTGACCGAGGCCTATTACGGGCCCTGCGCACCATGCCGAACGACACTGCGCGCCGAGCAGTCCAACGAGGCGCGTGCGGTCGAGGCCACCGACTACATCCCGAAGATGAACGTCACCCCCAACGCCGTCGCCACCAAGGATTAGGTGGCAAGCCGAGCCGGTGACGCGACGCGCCGACGTTGTCACCGGTTGGGCGGCAGATACACCACTCCCGATGGCTCCCACGCATCGCTCGCCGACTCCAGAACCTGGGCCTGCCGCGACTTCGCCAGTTCTTCGAGGAGCGCTGGACAGGTCTCACGGTGGGAGTGGATCGCAACCGAATAGACGAGGAACACCGATCGCCCCCTGGCCCGAGCCAGCACGTCGCGGGCAAACTCTTGGGGCCTGGCCGCCTCGTTCCGTTCGATGTAGTCGACCCAGTCGACCCGCTCAGGCGAGGAGAAGTCCGGGAACGTGACCTGTTCCAGGTCACCGCTCAACTCTCGCGCCGTGGCGGGGCCGGTCTGATCAGGGCAGTAGACCACCAGGTCACCGGGCTCCGCCCTCGCCATGATGGCCTCGGCGTTACGCCGACCATCGGTGCGGTCCTTCACCATGTTGTCCGCCAAACCCGGTCCGTACAGCACGAGGCATACCACCAGGACCGACGCTCCCGACCATTTCGGTCGAAAGCTGCTGATCGACGTCCCGGCCAGGACGATCACCAGCGGGAACACCACCGACGCGTAACGGCTGGAGAAGGCGGTGTCGGTCAGATACCCGGCTACGTTCCCGACCACGAGCGTCCCGAAGGCGACAACGGCCATGACCACCAAGCGCCGGTCCCGCGGAGTTCGAACGTCGATCGACACTGCGCCCGACCGCGGTGCCACCAGCCAGGCTCCCACCAACGCCAGCGCGATGATGCCCCAACCCGCCACCTCACCCTCGGCGGCGCGGCCCCCGCCAAGATCGGACGCCAGGAAGGACAGCATCTCCGCCGGCCGGGCCGGCCGCGCCCACGGTGTTCCGGTGTGAGCGGCCTGATAGATGAGCGACCCCACCCAGGGGAGGAACATCACGCAGCCGAGGCCAAGGGCAGCCAGTACCTTCGCCGCGCTGTTCATCGTGCCCCTGGCACCGTCACGTCGCGCCCGGATGAGAGCCGCAGTCACGAAGGCGCCGGCGACGGCCACCAGCCACATGGCCCAGTAGTGGGTCCAGAGGAGGCCGGCCGTGCACAGCGCCAGACCGCCCAGCACCGCCGTGCGGGGTCGCCGCCAGGCCGACTCGGCCAGAATCCACCCGCCCATGGCCAGCGTCGAAACCATGGCGTACATCCGCGCCTCGGTCGCGAAGCGCACCGCGAACGGAGACCACGCCAGCAGGACGACCGAGCAGACCGCGGCCCGACGACCCGCCACGCGCCTTGCCGCCACGAACACCAATGGGATCAGGGCCACGGCGAAGAGGCCCGACAGGGCACGAACCGCGGTGTCGCCCTCACCGAACAGCCGCATCCATCCGTGCAGGAGGATGTAATAGCCAGGCGGATGCCCGTCCTTACGTAGGGCCCCGGGGATCTCGCCCAGGGGAAGCCGGGCGATGTTCACGCTCAGCGCTTCGTCCATCCACAACGACGATGACACCACGAAACGCAGCACGACGCCGATGGCCACCACGGCTAGGACGACCACGTCGACGAGTTGGCGTGACCGGGGGGCAGGGGTTTCAGCCACGGTCCAGCAACCCTTTCCAGCGCTGCAAAGGTCGCTCGAGGCCGTACCAGCTTGCTGCCGCCACCGTCACCGCACCCCCGAACGTCACGACCAGGAGCAGCCAGAACGACGGCGGGGAGGCCCTGGACAACAGACCGGCCCAACCCTCATCGATCAAGGAGGGCGGCCTCGGGACCAGCCGCTCGAGGATGCCGACGTGCCACAGATACACGCCATAGGAGACGGTGCCGACCCACACCACCGCTGGAGCACTCCACAGGCGCCTCAGCCGCCCCCGATCCTGAACTCCGAACACCGCGGGAAAGAGCAGGAGGACCGAACAGGCAAGGAAGGTCACCTGGCGCAACTGCCAGGACCACCCCTGATAGCCGACGACCAGGTCCACCCCGCCGATCCGGTAGGCATAGACGAGGAACACCACCCCGGCCCCCGACCACCAGGCCCATGCCGGCCCGGCCACCTGGTCCAGTCGCTTGCGACCCAGCGGGGACCCCTGACTCCAGACCGAAACCAGGGCTATGAGCATCCCGGCGCCGAACAGGTCGAGGTTGGTGGGGAGCCACTGGAACGCAAGCTGGTGGTTGACGCCGGCCCAACTGGTTGCGGTGGCCCGGGCCACCGGGGCGACCAGGCAGACCGCCCCGAACAGGACAGCCAGGATCAGGGCGCGGAGCGAACGTCGGTCCGGACCTGGGGCCACGGCTTCGATCAGCCAGCCGGCGATCGCCGCCAGCGGCGGCACCATGGCGTAGAAGGCGAGCTCGGTGCTGAGGCTCCACGCCGGGACCAGCCCGGCCAGCGCGGTGTAGCGGTCATAGGGCTGAAGCAGCAGGTAGTGCCGCCACCACTGGTCCCCCAGGCGGAAGCTCCCCATCTGCCACAAGACGGTCAAGGCAAGCCAGTACGCCGGGAGGATTCGTAGCACCCGCCGCCACCAGAACGAGACCGGAGACGGACGCGGCCCGCCGTCGACCAGCCCCGAAACATAGGGGCGGAAGATCAGGAACCCCGACAGCACGAAGAAGACGGCCACCCCCGAGTCCATCACCGCTGCGGGAGTGGCCACCACGCCGGCCCGAGGTCCCGAGACCGAAGCGACGTGGTGGACCACGACCATCGAGGCGGCCAGGGCGCGGATCGATTCCAGGCCGGCGAAGTGCGGTGGACGATGGCCGGATTCGCTAGCGTCGATCGGGCTGCGCCGGGCCTCCCGACGTGTCACCCGCCCACCTCGTCCCCACCGGGTACGACCGGTCGGGGTACGCGTGGAATGGTCACGCCACGAGTCTGCCACGACCGCGAGAGGACAATCCCCCACCATGACGTCAACCGACTCCAACGCCTCGTCGGCCGACTCGCACCTCCAGGAGCAGCCGGTGGTGGACCAGTCCAGCCAACATCAGGTCGTCATCATCGGGGCCGGTCCCGCCGGCCTGACCGCGGCGTTCCAGTTCCACAAGGCGGGCGTGGCCAGCACGATCCTCGAGGCCGACGAACAGGTCGGGGGTATCTCCCGTACCGCCCAGAAGGACGGCTGGCGCTTCGACATCGGCGGTCACCGGTTCTTCACCAAGGTCCAACCGGTAGAGGACCTGTGGCACGAGATCCTGCCCGATGAGGACTTCCTGATGCGGCCGCGCAAGAGCCGCATCTTCTATGAGGGCAAGTACTACGACTACCCGATCAAGGCCTCCAACGCCCTGCGCAACCTGGGCCCGGTCGAGGCGGTCCGCTGCGTCTCGTCCTACGCTGCCGCCCAGATCCGGCCGCCCAAGGATCAGACCAACTACGAGGGCTGGCTCGTCGCCCGGTTCGGTTGGCGGCTTTACCGCACCTTCTTCAAGACCTACACCGAGAAGCTCTGGGGCGTGCCGGTGGCCGACATGCCCGCCGACTGGGCCGCGCAACGGGTCAAGGGTCTCTCGCTGGGCAACGCGATCGTCAACGCCCTGGCCCCGAAACGTAACCAGAAGGAGATCACCTCCCTCATCGAGGAGTTCCAGTACCCCAAGTACGGACCGGGGATGATGTGGGAGGTCTGCCGGGACAAGGTGACGGCGGCCGGGAGCACCCTCACCACCGAGACCACCGTCACCAAGGTCAACCACCACGAGGGGCGAGCGGTTTCGGTGGTCGCCCGCGCCAAGGACGGACAGGAGACCGAACACCCCTGCACCGAGGTGATCTCCTCGATGCCGATCTCCGCCCTGCTCGAGGCGATGGACCCACCGGTTCCCGAGTCCGTCCGCAAAGCAGCGGCCGATCTCCGCTACCGCGACTACCTGATCGTCGCCCTGGTCCTTCCCGAGGCCCTCGTCGACTTCGACGACAACTGGATCTACATCCATGATCCGAACGTGCGGACCATGCGGATCCAAAACTTCGGCTCCTGGTCCCCCTACATGGTCAAACCCGGCTTCAACACCCTGGGCCTGGAGTACACGGTGTGGGAGGGAGACGACGAGTGGTCCTCCCCCGACGAGGTCCTTATCGAGCGGGCCAAGCGCGAACTCGAGCAGCTGGGGCTGGCCCGTGCCGGACAGATCCAGGACGGCTACGTGGTTCGTCAGGCCAAGGCGTACCCGATCTATGACGACCGCTACCGGGCCAACGTCGACGTCCTCCGCGGCTGGCTTTCGGCGAACACACCGAATGTCCATCCGGTCGGACGCAACGGCATGTTCCGGTACAACAACCAGGATCACTCGATGTTCACCGCCATGCTCACGGTGGAGAACATCCTCACCGGGTCCACCCACGACGTCTGGGAGGTGAACGTGGAGGAGGAGTACCACGAGGAGGCCGCCACGACCACCGAGCGGAGCCGGCCTGCCGGCAGCCACGGAACCGGTAGGGATGCGCCGGTGATCGACCGCGAAGTCCTGGAACGCCACCACCCACCCGCAGACTGAGCCGTTCCCCAAGCGACGAGGAGCGTCCAGTCAGCCGGTCCCAGGCGGCGACAACAGCGTCGCGTCCGATGACGTCGTCGCCTCCTGAACGTCGGGTTCAGGGTCCTTGAACATCGTCGCCGCGGCAATGATCAGGAGCGGTACCACCGGCACCTTGAACCGGCTGTCACCGAAGAAGGCCAACGGTACGACCGCGGTCATGAGGGCCGAGCCCACCAGCAAGAGGCCTTCGGGAGTACGGCGCCGGGACGCGATGACCAGACCGGCCAATCCCCCACCCATGACCACCCAGTAGGCGACGTCGGCGACGCGGGCCAGCTTCGCCTCGGTTCCGTTCCTGGCCAGGAAGGGGTCGAGTCGGTAGGACTGCACGGCGATCAGCCCGTCGTGGTCCCCGTTGCGGATCCACATGAACCACAGACGACGCCACACCAGCCATGGTTCACGACCGGGGTCATCGACGATGGCGTCGATGGCTCGTCGTGTCTTCTCCCGGTCGGCGCCGATCTCCGCCGGGGGTCCGTCGAGGAAGCGATGGTCGGTCGCGCACCACTCGTTGGCCCCGAACGCGCCGGTGGCGTTGGGGGCGTGTCCGATGCACAAGTTGTCACCGGTGTTGGTCGACAGCAGGACGAAGGAGTCCATCCGGATGTAGTTGCGCACCGTCCAGGGGATAATGCACAGCGCCACCCCCACGGTCAGGGCCACCACGCCTCGGGCTGCCCGACGACGATCTCCGGCCATCCACCATGCCAGGGCGACGGCGGGAATGACCGCCAGCGATATCGGACGGACCATGACCGCCAGACCCAACACCACACCCCCGACGAACGTCCGCCGAGTGGTCAGGTCCCCTGGCCACTCCCGGCCCAGCGCCACCGCCAGGAAGCCCAGGAAAAGCGAGATGTAGAGCGTCTCGCCCAAGATGGCCCCGGAGTGGAAGATCAGGTTCGGATAGACCGCCAGAGCGAAGGCGGCGACGATCCCCGCCCGGTCACCGGCCAGGCGACGGGCTACAACGGCCCCCAGCGCCACCGAAGCAGCGCTCAGGAACGCCTGAACCACGGCGACCAGAAACGGGAGGTTGTCGGTGAACGGGCTGCCAGCCCATGCCACCACACCCACGAACCATGGATATCCCGGGGGGTAGTAGGCGGTCGGGAAGCCCGACCAAGGCTCGATGAAGCCCCTCCCGTCGGCTATCACCCTGGCATAACCCAGGTAGCGGGCCGGGTCCACCATCCCCTGCGGCTCGCGGGCAACCCAGCGGGCCCACACGAGTCGTAGGACCAGTCCAAGGACCACCGCGGCTCCGACCGCCAGGCGGTAGCGACGTCGTGTTGGGTCCAGGGTGGGCCTCGACGGAGATGAGCTCATCGGTTGGCGGTTCGGCCCCGGATACCGCTCAGGCGTTGCTTGGCTCCCCATGCGGTCACCAGCGTCAGCGATTCGACCATGATCGACACCGACATCTTGGAGGTGCCATAGGCCCTGTCGACGAAGACGATCGGCACCTCGGCCACACTGCGCCCACCACTCGACAGTCTCCTGGCCAACTCGCTCATGAAGGCGTAGCCACTCGAACGGGTGGTCTCGGGGTGGATCGAGCGCAAGGCGTCGGCCCGATAGGCGCGAAAGCCCGAGGTGACGTCGTGGACCGGGAGGGCCAGCACCCTGGCGGTGTACCGATTGCCCCATCGGCTCAAGAGCCGCCTGTGCACGGGCCAGTTGGGGGTGTCACCTCCGGGTATGTAGCGGCTTCCGATCACGTAGTCGACGGGGTCGTCGGGGTCATCGAGCCGTTCCACCATCACGGGGATCATCTCGGGGTCATGCGACATGTCGCAGTCCATCTGGACGATGACCTCGAAGTCGTGGTCGAGCGCCCAGGCGAAGCCTTCCCGGTACGCCGCACCGAGCCCGGCCTTCTCGGAGCGGTGGATCACAACCACCCGTCCCAACTCGGCACCTACCTTCTCGGCGATTTCACCGGTCCCGTCGGGACTGCTGTCGTCGAGGACGACGATCGCGGCCTCGGGAGCGGACCGGCGCACGCCGCGGAGAAGGTTCTCGATGTTGCCGGCCTCCTGGTAGGTCGGAACGACGACGAGGACGCGCACCCGGCAACGTTACCGGCCCCCGCCCCCCGGGACGGATCGACAGGCATCAGCGAGCCACCACCGGGACCGGGTCGGTGTCTGATGGGACCGCCTACCTACACTCGACTCCGTGCCGGTCGCCCGACGGACCCTGATCTGGACCGCACTGGCCGTTTTGGCCGCTCTACCGGTTGGGACAGCCTGGTTCCACCAGCTCCGGGCAGGGTGGTTTCCCGAGAGTGACGACGCCACGATCGTGATGCTGGCCGGGGATTCGATGACGACGGATCCTCCCCTCGTCGGGATGATCTCCACCGCCGGAGCCCATCTCGAGGACCCCGAGCTGCACCATCCGGGACCGATCGAGTTCTACCTGCTGGCCCCCCTTTCGAAGGTGTCACCGGCGGCCGGATCGACGCTGACCGCGGCGTTGGTGTCGGTGGCGTCGATCGGCACCCTGACCTGGGTTCTGTACCTGATGGGAGGGAGTTCGCTTGCCGGTGTCGGGCTCGTCGGATCCGCCCTGATCCTGTGGGGGGTCGGAGCAGACACGCCGGTCTCGGTCTGGAACCCTCATGTCGTGGTGATGCCGTTTGCGGTGTTCCTTGTCGGCGCGGTCGCGGTCAGCGCAGGACGCAACGCCGCGCTCCCCGTGATGGTGGCGGCTGGCTCGCTCGTCGCCCAGACCCACCTGAGCTATGTCGGACTGGTCGGTGCCGTGGCCGCCTGGGTGGCTGTGGTGGTGGCATGGCGAAGCTGTCGGGGTGCCGAGTCCACGCCTTCGCCCTTATCCCGGCGACCGTTGGTGCTGGCGGGAGTCCTGGCAGTGGGATTGTGGCTACCGCCGCTCATCCAACAACTCACCGGTCATCCCGGAAACCTCACCCAGATCGTTCGCGCGCTCACGGCGGGACCGGGGGGCGAGGCGGCCGGAACATCGGGCCTGGCCGAGTTTGGCCGGGTCGTCGGGATTCCGGTGGCCGGAATATCGCCCGACAGCGCGATGACGGGGGCCTTCGACCCGATGAGCCTCTTGTCCGCAGCCGCGCTGGCACTCCCCTTCCTTCTGCTGGCCGTGTTGCTCACCCTGCAGCTTCGACGGGCACGAGAGCTGGCACCGGTGACCATCACCGTGATGGTCATCCTTCTCGCCGGAGCGGTGACGGCCTCTCGCATCCCGCTCAGCGACGGGATCCTGTACCGCTACTACGCCCTGTGGATGCGTCCCTTGGCCGTCGTGGTGTGGATGGTGACCGGGTGGCTGGCCTGGTTGCTTCTCCCTCCCGCAAGAGCACCGCGCTCGACGTGGGCCGCCCTCGGCAAGCGGAACGCGGCCGCTTCGACGGCGCTGTTGGTGGCACTCCTTCTCGCTGTCGCCGCTCTACCGCGCCCTGCGACCTGGGCGCCGTGGGCGGTACAGCGGCGAATCGCTGGCGAGGTCGCCGGCCCGGTGAAGGAGATCTCGTCGGCCTCGACCACGGTGGTTCGTTTCCGGGGCGCCACCCCGTACCTCTCGACCGGCTCGGCGGTGGCCCTTGCCACCCAACAGGCGGGAGGAACCGTCCTCATCGACCCTGGTGCGCCCAGCCCTGTCTTCCCATGGCGCGAGTTCCGTCGCTACAACGGGCAAACCGGCATGAACGAGCTCTGGGTGAGGAGCGGGATGGATCCTCGCCCTCCGCCGGGGGCCACCCTGGTGGTCGAGGTACCGACCCTCACCGACCAGGAGGCCAGCTCCCTCCGGGACCGACGGGCCCGGATACGTGATGGTCTCACCCCGTCCACGGTTCGCCGCGGTCCTCGCCAGCCCTCGTCCTCAACCCAACAGCAGGCCGCTAGCGCCGCTCTGGCCGATCCGGTCGGCGCTTTCGACGACGGAACCCTCGCCGACCTCGCGGTTCGGGATCTGATCGTCGTGGACGGGATTTCCGGTGACGAGCTGTTCGAGATCCAGCGGCTCACCACCCTCGGGGATGAGCATCGGATCCAGGTGTGGCACCTGGCTCCGTCGGACTAGCGCTGACGTCTCAGCCTTCTCCGTGGTCGCCGATGCGGTCGCAAGGTCGGTAGAGCTCGAACCAGGGCCGCCCGTCGCGGTCGCCGTAGGCTCCGACACGACAGAAGTGGTCTTTCACCACCTGGTTCGGCGCATCTGAGCCAGGTTCGAGCGAAGCGTTGGGCTCGGCCCAGTTGGTCCAGACATTGGAGAGGATCAGCCAGTCTGCCGACCGGACCTCGTCGGCCAGGCCCGAGTCGTGCCCGTTGGCGATGCCAGGGTCCATCTCGATGTAGCGGGTGGCAGGAACGAGGTCGGGGAACAAGAAGTAGAAGAAGGCGTCCGAGTAGGGCGTGAACCGGAAATCGACCGGGCCGACCAGGAGCGATTCTCCGGGCTGGGACCACTCGCCGAGGTCGCGCACCAGCTCGTTGGCGGCGGCCGCTGCGTCGGGGGAGCCGTAGTAGAAGTTGCGGCCCTCGTGGTTCACCGGGAACCCGAAGACGTTGCGGCCCAGGCTCTGTCCGGCCAGGTCCACATAGGTCCGCACCGTGTAGTGGGGGATCGCCGCGAACACGACGATCACAACCGGAGCGGTGGTCGCCACGAAACGTCTCCACGAGACCGCCGGCCATCCCGCTGGCAGTAGCTGATGGACGGCGACTGGTACCAGGGCCAGCGGAACACAGCTGACCCAGGCGAAGTGGGCCGTGTCAGGCCTCTGCATCGCCTGGGTCAGCATCCCGAGCCCCAGAAAACCCACCGCCCTCAACAGATGACTCCGTTGATCGCCGGGCCGACGACGACAGGACCAGATCCCCACGGCGGCCACGAACACCGTGCTGACCGGCACCAGGAAAAACCAGAGTGCCACCTGCTGAGCCGAGGTCGGCGCCGGAAAGGGCCACCCGATGGTGCGGAGACCGGCGGCCTTCTGGAGAAACCCGTCCAGCTCGGTCCATGACGGCGGGACTGGCAGCGACCTTCCGGGCCGAAGCCGGAACACCGGCTCGACGAACATCCCCTTGAAGGCGGCCTCCGGTCCCGCCATCACGATGTGTACCAACATCGGTGACGCCCCTGCGACCAGCCCGGTCAGAACCGGACGCACCCGGTCCATAGTCGGGCGCCACACCGCCGCACCGAGGCCGAGGCTGAGCGCCAGGACCAGATCAGGCCGGAACAACAGGGCGAGCCCAGCCAACAGGCCCGCGACAATCGGCCTCTTGGACCCACCCCTCCCCGGCTGCGCCAGCAGGTAGACCGACCAGAGAGCCAGCGCCACCGCTCCGTTCCAGGCCAGCGCGGTCAGGCCGATCGGTGGCACCACCACCACCAGCGAGACCAGGGCACAGACCGTCGCGGTCCGCCGACCCCAGTGCCGGGCCACCGCCCAGACCCCGAAGATGATACCGGCGTGTTGAAGGAGACCGAACCACCGCTCGGTCGCCAGCGAGGTACCGAAGACCTTGAACACCCCGGCCAGCACCCAGAGGCTCCCTGGACCGTAAAGGTGCAGGAAGTCCCGGTTCGGGATAGAACCCCGCAGCACCTCCTGGGGGAAGGCCAGCATGAAGCCTTCCTCCATCGGAGGCCCCTGGTAACGGAGCAGTCCCCGCAACGGGACAGCAAGTGCGAGGATCACCAGTCCGAGCGAGATCGCGTCCAGCCATCCGAAACGCCAGCCACCACCCGTGGTCGGTTGACGGTCGGGCAGGCCCTCACCCACGGAATCACCGGCAAGGGTCAACTCGGTGGTGGTGTTCATTGTCGTGCCACCCCTTCGTCGCCTCGGCGCGCCAGAAGCTCCTCGATGGTCACGGCCGCGAGCACCAGGACCGCGACGTCGAGGGGGGTGCGGAACCGGTTGCCTCCATAGGCGTACAGGGAACTGATGGTCACGGTCAGAGCGAGTCCGACAAAGGGAACGACGGTCGTTCCCCGGCGGCGCAGGAGCAACAGCCCCGGAACCGACAAGGCCAGGGCCGCCCACCACGCCCACACGCCCGCCACGCTCACGCGCTGGGACTTTCCGTCGATCCGGTCGAAAAGGGCGTTCTGGAAGGGCGCGTACAGGTTCCAGGCCCGGCCGAGACGCGCCGCCAGCACGATCGGAAGCCGGTCGGAGTTCTCCCTGGCGTAGGCACGTCCCTGGTCTCCCCAGAACTTGGCCCGCTGGGAGGCATCGCCCGGAGGCTCGCCTCCGAAGCGCGCCCGAAGCTGGTCCTGCCAGGGGTAATACCAGAAGCCGAGGAATCGACCCCCGTCGAGCGTTCCGTAGGCGTAGGGGTTGTTGGCGTACACCAGCACCTCGTCGCTGTTGGTCGACAGGGGCACGAACTCCTCGAAGCGCAGGCTGTTTCGGATCGCCCAAGGCGCCAGCACCAGAGCGCAGGCGACCGCGGCCGCGGCCAGGTGGGTGAGGTTCCGTCGATGCTGGCGGTCGCGAAGCAGCAACGCCGGAGCCACCAGGACTACCGACATGATGATCGCCTCTCCCCGCGTCAGGGCGGCGAGTCCCAGCAGCACCCCCGTCGCCACGGCCCACCCCAGCGTCGGCTTGCGCCAGACCTTGGCGGCGGCCAGCGCGGTCAACGCCACCATGACCGTGAACAGGCCTTCGGGCCAGAGCTGTCCGTCGATGGACCACAGCGGTGGGTAGATGGCCGCCAGCACCGCCGCCACCAGACCGACCCGAGCGCCACGCCTACCCCGCCCGCCGGCCTCGCGACCCAGAATCCCGATCGCCGCCACCGCCAATGCGCCGGCGATGCAGGACATGATCTTGTGGGCGAGGAAGCTCTTGAATCCCAGAGCGGAGCTGATCGCCAGCCACATGGTGAACAACGGCGGATGGATGGCCACGGGCTCGAATCGTTGGGACTCCAGCCAGATGAACGGATCGGAGAAGCCGTGACCCTCCACCAGGAAGTTGGCCTGGAGGTGGTAGAAGAGCGGATCACCGCCGTCAGGGTTCCGCGCCGCGATCGATCCCAGGAGGCTGAGGCGAAACATGAGCGCCCCCAGGGTCACGAGACCGAGCCGGAGCAGGAACCAACGGGTCGGGTCGTCCACCCGTGCCATCAGGTCGGAGGGCTTCGTGTTCACAGTCCTCCCAGCTCGCGATCGGAGAGGAATACCGCGGTTGCCTGACCGATGGTCAGCATCCGTGACAGCTGTTCGAAGGGAACCCCCTGCACCCGCGGGTCGTTGAGGCCGATCCAGATGCTGGTGGGGATTCCGTCGGCAACCTCACCGAGACCCTCCGCCCGCAGCTCCTCCATCACCGCCTGTTGCAGAGACCGGTACTCGGCTCTCTCGGCGTCGCTGCGGTGGTCGTCATAGGCCAACTCTCGCACGCCCGGCAGCGCCCGGGCGCGCGCGATCTGCGCGTCGCCGCTCACCACCGTGATCACGGCGTCGGCGTCGGCCGGCTCGATGACGCGGTGCGGTTCCACCGGAGCGGCCCGAGCCGGGCCAGCCTTCACGGTAAGGCCACGACGTTCGAGCTCCAGGAACAGCCCGAAGCCGTTGCCCCCCAATGCATCAGGATCGACCCATGTGACGAGGTAGGTGGCCCCAGGATCCAGATCGGCGGCCACCGCAGGGGCGATGGCCTGGACCGTACGCGAGTAACGCATGTCCGGTGGGCTCACTCCCGTCGCCGTCCAAGCGAACGACGCCGTACTCATCACCAAGACCAACGCGAGCCCCGACACCACCCACGGGCCAACCGGACCCCGCCTCTGTCGGTGCGCTACCTCGGTCACGACGACCGCCACGGTCGCCGCCACCACGAGTCCGGTGAGAACCCAAAACCACTCCACCAGGTACAAGAAGCGGGCCGAGTCCAGGCGTATAGCCCAGTACCACGCACATGCCACCAGCAACGCGAGGATGGCGTCGAGCCGTAGGACCGCTCCCATGCGGCGCCGTACCGCGGCCACCCCCGAGGCGATCCAGGCCGTCAGCAAGGCCAGTCCGGGTAGGACCGAACCCGAGATCTGCCGGGTGCCGAACAGCCAGTTCCCGACCGGGTTCAGTTGGGTGAGAAGGATCCTCGTTCCGGCCCCTACGCCGATCGTCTCGTCGGTCTGAGCGCGAAACGTCTCGATCAGGATGGTGATGTTGCCGGGATCGTGGCGCAACTGGTCGACGATCGGCGGTACCCAGATGAGGCCGCCAGCCACCAGCGCCACCCCCATCCAGCCCAACACGCTCCCGTTCCCCGACCGGTTCACCGCCGAATGGTCCTCGGCCGAGGCCGAGGTCGAGGTCGAGGCCAAGGCTCCCTCAGCGCCGTTGGGTGCGCCGGCGTCCGACCCCCACAGCCCGTCTCCCGCCGGCTCCCCGACCCAGCGGGGAGGCAGCAGTCCCACCGCCAGCGAGCCCGCGATCCCCGCCACCACCGCGGGGGCGTACCCCACATGGCACTGGATGCAGAACGAGCCGGTAAGGACCGCTACCGGCAACATGGACCAACGCCGGGATGCGACCGCCCAACACGCGATCACGAAGGCCAGGAACGGCAGCAGCGGCACATAGGGGTTCCAGGGCTGGGTCAGAGCGACCGCCCCGTATGAGCGCATCAGAATCGCCCCGACCACCGCAACCGTCAGGGCGGTGAGCCAGCCGTGGACCTTGCGGCTCACCCCCACGGCCAGCCCGAAAGCGGTCACCACCACCGTCGCCACCGCGGCCTGGTATGCCCAGGAGCTTCGCCCGAGCAAGGCCCAGACCGGCCATGTCACCCAGAACATCGCCGGTCCGGGGTGGTTGCCCTGGCGGGCGAAGGTGCCGATCCGCCCCGCCGGTCCCACCAACGGCGGGTCGGACCAGAAGCTCAGCTGGCGGAGCATCGCCTGGGCCAGATCGCCGATCGGGTACCAGGCGTACCGGCTCAGCGCGACCACCGCCACCCCCATCGGCAGGGAGGCAACCGCAACGGCCCCAACCAGGACCGGACGTCGGTGGGCTTCCACCCAACTGGCGAAGCCCACGACGAGCGACCGGCCTGCGGGGCGGGTGCCACCCCGGAGGCTCGACTCCACGAACCGGAAGGAGAACTCGGTGACCAACGCGGTCAGACCCATGCCGGTGAACACCCGCAGCACCACCGAGGTGTCGCCGATGTGGCGGGCCACCGTCAAGAAGACCGGTACGTGCCACAGGTAGAGGCTGTAGCTGCGATCCCCCAGCGCGGCGAGCGGCCGCCATGACACCACGCGCCCGACCGGGCCTTCGGCGTCCAACAACGCCGAGGCGACCACTGCCAGGGCTGACAGAGCCACCACGCTCAGGCCGAATCCCGCGTACATCCGCGAATCCCCGGTCTCGGAGAACAGGCCGGCCGCAACCAGGAAGGCCGCGCCGCCCACCCCCGGTACCCGTAGCCATCGCCCCGAGCGCACCCACCCCCAATGGACGACCATGGCGAGCAGACAGCCAGCCAGGATCACGTCGAGGCGGGTGTCGGTCCGGAGGTACAGCGGTAGGTAGTGGGCCTGATCTGTCCACATCGCCGCCCGGTGCGCGGCGATCACAACCATCGCCACGATCACCGTGGCCGCCTGGGTTCGCTGAGAAGAACCCACCCGTCGCAGGCCGGCGAGAACGAAAGGCCAGAGAAGGTAGAACTGGGCTTCGATAGCCAACGACCAGGTGTGGGAGAGCTCGATCGGGAACTCCCAACCTCGCGCCTGGACGAAGTTGGAGACGTAGAACACGGTGGCCAGGGCGGAAGCGGCAAGCTCTCCCCCGGTCATCTGGTCGGGGGCCGATCCGACCCTCCCGGTGGCGACCAGCAACCACACCACCCCGACCACCGTCGCGATCAGCGCCGGATAGAGACGACGGAACCGACGCACCATGAAGGCACCGATCTCGATGCGGTCGTTGTCGTCCAGTTGAGCGAGAAGGAGCCGGGTGATCAGGTAGCCGCTGAGGACGAAGAAGAGGTCCACTCCCACGAAACCGCCAGGCAGCAGCCGCGGACCCCATCCGGCGGTCAGATAGCTGGCGTGGTACACGACCACCAGCAAGACGGCAGCGCCGCGGACTCCGTCGAGGCGACGGACGCGGCCCCCGGGATCCAAGCTCAGCGCCCCCGCAGCCGGATCCGGGCCAGGATCCACAATGCGGCCACGCCGTCGGTCCACTGGATCTTCTTGCCTTCCTCGCGACCGCGCGCCCGATAGGAGATCGGCACCTCGAACACCCGCTCCCCCCGTGCCAGCAACTTGCCGGTCAACTCGGCCTCGATGCCGAATCCGTTCGACTGGAGGTCGAGCGTTCTCCAGGTGTCCGTCGCCGCTACCTTCAAGCAGGTCTCGATGTCGGTCAGCCAGGCGTCAAAGAGGAACGACGCCCACAGCGCAAGCATCTTGTTGCCGAGAACGAACCAGAACGAATAGGCGGCGTGTCCGCCGTAGGACCGGGCTCCGTACACCACCCTCGCGTCCCCGTCGATTATCGGCTGAAGCAACGCCGGAAAGTCCGCCGGGTCGTACTCCAGGTCGGCATCGAGAACGGTCAGCAGGGTGCCTTGGGCCTCTGAGATCCCTCGCCTGAGCGCCTTTCCCTTTCCCTGGTTGGGGCTCTGCACCAAGAGGCGGACCTTCTCGTCTCGTACCAGATCAGCGATGGTCTCCGTGCAGCCGTCGGAGGATCCGTCGTCGACGACCAGGATCTCTGTCGGAATCGGCATGGTCACGGCTAGAAGTCGATCCAGCGCGGTCCGGAGCGTCTCGCGCTCGTTGTAGACCGGCATGACGATGGTGAGGCTCAGCGGACTCTCGGGATTCGGCTTGGCCATGGTCGACTCCTCAGTAGGGCCAGGTTTGTGGGTCGTGACCGAGACGGCGGGTGAGCCCACCGAGTTTGGCAACGATCAGCACCTTGATGAGGACGTTTCGGGCGAACCACCCGAGTTGGGCGAGTTGGGCACCGGCGTTCCTCAGTCGGGCAGTCCCGATCACCGGCTCGCGGCGGTAGTGCGTCATGGATTCGGAACGTCCGAGATAGCGAAATGACGATCCGAACATCAGGGACCGGGCCAGCGCCGCGGTGACCCCGACGGAGGAGAACGAGTCGTGGATGAGAAGGTCTCCACCCGGCTTTACCCGATCTCCCCAATGACGGATGTCGGCCAGTGCCGGTGCCATCCGGTGGGCCCCGTCGATGTAGAGCAGGTCCAGTTCACCTTGTACGTCGTCGAGGGCGGCGTCGGAGAACTTGCGGACGTGACGGACCCGGTCGGAAACGCCGGCATATGCCAGGTTGTCCTTGAACACCTCATGGTCGTCGGCGGCCTGGGCCTCAAAACCGTTGATCTCCTGGGGGCCACGGTCATTGCCGGCGTGGGGGTCGATGGCGACGAGTTCGACCCCTGGTGCCGCCGCACTGGCCAGCACCACCATCGAACGCCCACGGAAGGATCCGATCTCGACGACGGTTCCTCCCGCCGGGACGGCGCGGGAACAGTCCCAGAGCAGGCGGGCCTGCCCCGGGGTCATCCAGCCCTCGATATCGGCAACCACCTCCTCGACCTCGGCGAAGGTGGCGGCTGGAACTGGGGACATGATCGACACTCGCGGTTCAGGTGGAAGAGGACGTCAGGGTTCCCTGTCCAGGGACCGCTCACCACTAGGGTTCTTGAGGCCTGCACAGCCGACCCTCGGCCGGTTGTGCAGCGTACCGCACGCCCCCGTTCCGGCTGCGAACCCCCACCCTGCACTGATCGGCCAGGACCACCGCCCGTGACCCAGTCCACCGAACAAATCGAGAAGATCGGCGACTTGGCGGCAGGTGCCGGAATTCGGCGCGTGCACCTCCTGGCCTGGAGGGATCTCGACGACGTCGAGGCCGGGGGTTCGGAGGTCCACGCCGCCGAGGTCGCCCGCCACTGGGCCGAGGCCGGTGTCGAAGTGTCCATGCGTACCTCCTATGCCCAGGGACACCCACCCAAGGTTCACCGGGACGGCTACGAGGTGGTACGCAAGGCCGGTCGGTATCTGGTGTTTCCTCGGGCCGCCCTGGCCGAGGCGACCCACCGCAACGGACGACGCGACGCCCTGATCGAGATCTGGAACGGGATGCCGTTCCTGTCACCCCTGTGGGCGCGCGGGCCTCGGTTGGTGTTCCTCCACCACGTTCACGCCGAGATGTGGAAAATGGTGCTCCCCCCCAACCTGGCGCGCGCCGGCAACCTGCTCGAGAGCCGCATAGCCCCGCCCCTCTACCGGCGGTCACGGATGGTGACCCTGTCGCCCTCCTCCAAAGAAGAGATGCTCGAGATCGGCTTCCGGGACGAGATGGTCGACGTGGTGCCTCCCGGGCTCGATCCTCAGTTCTCCCCCGGTGGGCAACGCTCAGACCATCCGCTCGTCGTCGGGGTGGGTCGACTGATGCCCGTCAAGCGGTTCGATCGTCTGATTCGCGCCGTCGCCCAGGCCCGCACATCGGTTCCGGGCCTCCGTCTCACGATCGTCGGCACCGGGGCCGAGCGGGAGGCACTCGACGCCCTCGTCCAGGAGCTGGGGGCCGAGGACTACGTGACCTTCGCCGGGAGGGTCGAAGACGACGAATTGGTCGACCTGTACCGCTCGGCGTGGGTGGTCGCCTCCACCTCGGTTCGGGAGGGGTGGGGTATGACGCTCACCGAAGCCGCCGCGTGCGGAACGCCGGTGGTGGCAACCAGGATCGCGGGGCACGTGGATGCCGTGGAAGAGGGGGTCAGCGGCCTGTTGGCGGACAACGACACCGAGGTTGCTCGCCTGCTGGCGCGCGTCTGCACCGACACCGCACTGCGAACCAGGCTTCAGAGCGGGGCCTTGTCCCACGCGGCGCGCTTCACCTGGGCGTCCACGAGTACCCGGCTGATGGAGCTGCTGGCTCTCGAAGCGACCCGTCATCGGCAGGGTTGAAGCATCGAGGGCGCACGTCGCCCGGACCTTGGGACCCCGAGGAGGCCGCGACGCGCCCTCAGGTTTCCTCGAACGCTGCCGATTCTGCAATAGCGGGCTCGTGACGTCCCCGACGACTGACCTCGTTCGCCTCCTGATCGTCTAGCCCCCAGGTCCCGTCACCTTGTTCATCCCGACGACCATCGCGGCGGTCGGCGTCGAGACAGGCATCGTCGCGGCGGTACTCGGGTCGATGACCATAGGTGCCTCTACGATCGCAGTGCGTGCCCGTCGATCAGCCGAGGCCGCGGTGGCCCAGCTCGAGCGGGTGGCATCCCATGACCTGATCAGCAACCTGCCCAATCGAAACGGGTTGAGAGCGTGGCTCGAAGCCGACCTCGCCACAACGGACGGCAAATCGACCGACGTCGGCCTGTTGCTCGTCGACCTCGATCGGATCCGCCAGGTGAACGACACTTTTGGGCGCGAGGTCGGCGACCAGCTCATCCGTGCGGTCGCCGATCGGATCCGCTCGGTGATCGGGACCGGCGACCGGCTGGCCCGCTACGGCGGGGACGAGTTCGTGCTGATCTGTACGGGGCTGACCGGGACCAGCGGACTCTCGAAGCACGCGGCCCGGCTGATCCGCCTCGTCCAGCAGCCCTACTCGATCGGCGGCCAGACCATCCGTGTCGGAGCGAACATCGGGGCTGTACTCGCCAGCGGTACCACTCACTCGGCGGCCGAGCTGATCCACCAAGCCGACGTGGCCCGGTTCCAGGCGAACACAAGGGGCACGGGCCAGGTGGTCGTCTACGAACCATCCATGTCGGACGCACTCAGCCCGACCAACGCCGAGGCTCTGGTCCGAGAGGCCCTCCAGAACGAGGCCTTCCGCCTCGTCTACCAGCCGGTCGTCAACCTTCGCTCAGGGAAGGTGATCGGAGCCGAGGCCCTGATCAGATGGGAATCACCCGAGCGGGGAACCCTCTCCCCCGACGAGTTCATCCCGGTGCTGGAGGAGTCCGGGCTCATCGTCCCGGTCGGAACCTGGGCACTACAGGAGGCCTGCCGGGAGGCCGCACGTCTTCGCGACCTCATGGACCCGCATGCCACTCCCACGATCACCGTCAACGTGTCGGCCCGCCAGCTGGCCCACGATGGTTTCGCCGACACCGTGGCCAGCGCCCTTCGATCGAGCGGAGCAGATGAACACCAGATCTGCTTGGAGATCACCGAAGGCGCGCTGATGCACGACGTCGAGTCGGCATGGGCTGCGCTCCGACAGACAAAGGCCCTCGGCGTCAGGCTGGCACTCGACGACTTCGGCACCGGATACTCCTCTCTCTCCTATGTGCGACGGTTCAGCCTCGACATGTTGAAGATCGACAAGAGCTTCATCGACGGGCTCGACACCAGCACCGAGGACCGCGCCATCGTCGAGCACGTCATTGGGTTGGCCGATGCTCTGGGTATGGCCACTGTCGCCGAGGGGGTGGAGAGACCTGAACAGCTGGCATGGCTCAGGCGCTTGGGCTGCCAGATGGCTCAGGGTTACGCCCTGTCCAGGCCCCTTCCCCACGACGAGCTCGAGGAGCTCGTGCTCCGTCGCACCGCCACCCCTTTCAACTTCGATGACGACGGACATTCCCGGCCGTCATCAGCGGCCCTGCACGCCCTCACCTCACCAGATCCCGAGCGGAGCCCCACGGAGAACAAGAACCTCGAGGCGGAGTTCCACTTCGATCCCCGAAAGCCGACCCGATCGCCCGGCCTCAGACGCGGCTATCCCGGTCCCGACCTCGACGCTGCTGCGGCGCGGTCAACCGGCCCGATGCCCGACGTCCAAGAGCAACCGACCACTCCGCCGATGGTGTTCGCGGATCCGGGCGTTCCTGGCGCTCCCTCCACGGGTCCCGCCGCCGACATCGACCTGACCGGAGGGGTGGTCGATGTTGGATCCAGCCCGATCAGTCTGCCTCGCTTCCGCGAGTACCGGCCCGAGTCGAGCGAGCCCGAGGACTGACCCGAGACCGATTCGGCGGCGACCCGTCAGCTCGTGGCCCGAAGCAAGGCGTGTTGCACCAACTCCAGAAGGGCTGACTTGGTCGACTCCCGTTCCCGGGCATCCACGAGAAAGACCGGCGTATCCGGTGACACCGCCAGCGCCTCCCGCACGTCGTCGGGCGAGTGGGTGACCAGCCCGTCGAAGCAGTTCATGCCGACCACGAAGGGAATCCGATGCTCCTCGAAGTAGTCCACCGCCGGGAAGCAGTCCTCGAGCCGTCGGGTGTCGATGAGCACGACGGCACCGATTGCGCCGCGCACGAGGTCATCCCACATGAACCAGAACCGGTCCTGTCCGGGCGTACCGAACAGGTACAGGATCAGGTCGGAGCCGAGGGTGATACGACCGAAGTCCATCGCCACCGTCGTCGAGGTCTTGGTGGACACCTTCGAGGTGTCATCCACCCCCTCACTCACGCGCGTCAGGGCCGCCTCGGTCGTGAGCGGCTCGATCTCTGATATCGAGCCGACGAACGTCGTCTTACCCACGGCGAACCCGCCGGCGACCACGATCTTGACCGGCATAGGCGCCGGGCCGGCCGGGGCTTCGGCTTCACCAGTGGCCATGTCAGAGGGCTTGGAGACCATCGAGGACCCTTTCGAGGAGTCGGAGATCGGGTCGACCCGAGGACGACCTTGAGTTGACGGCGACGTAACCCTCATCGATGAGGTCGCCGAGGACCACCCGGGTGACCCCGAGTTGCAGGTGCAGTCGGGCGGAGATCTCCGCCGTGGACTGCGGTGAACTGAGCAAGCCGATGATCTGGCCCCGCTCGAGAGGAAGGTTGGAGCCGGTCTGCTCACCCTTGGGGGTGCGGTAGACGATGGCTTCGATGTCGACCTCGGTGCGGGCGCGCGTGCGCCCGCCAGTGATGGCGTACGGCCGGACCCGGAGGCCTCCAGCGTCGCCGAACGAGCTCATCGCGGGAGCGCCCCCTGGAGCTCGGCCCTCAGCTCGGGGGTCAGGACGGCACCGGCCCGCTCGACCAGAACCGCCATCTCGTAGCCAACCAGGCCTACGTCGCAGGAACCGTCGGCCACGACCGCCAGACAGGAGCCGTCACTGATACCGGTCACGAAGAGGAAGGCATTTTCCATCTCGATGATGATCTGGGTGACGGCCCCGCCGTTGAACCGGGTGGCTGTCCCATAGGCCAGTCCGATGAAGCCCGAGGCCACTGCCGCGAACCGGTCGGCAGCGTCACGGTCCAAGCCTCGCGATACGGCCATCGGCAGACCGTCGGCTGAAACGACCACGGTCTCGCGAACTCCCGGCACGCGGTCGACGAAGTTCTCAACCAGCCAGTTGACGTTGCGCGCTGCGGCGCTCAGATCACTCATTGGATTCCTTGTCGTCTTGGAGATCTGACGGAGCCTGATCTTCCGTACGGGCACGTTGCTGGCCGGCTCTGAAACCCGACAGGAGGTTACGTACCTCGTCGGGCGAGCGCTTGGTTGCCGCTACACCACGCTCGCCGTCGGCCCCAGGAATGGCCCGGGTTGCACCGGCCTTGCGGGGCGTGCGCTTGGTCAAGCCGGTACCGGTCGTCGACTGCTCTGGTGCCGGTGCGTCGGCGGTGATCGTCGCGGCAGGCGGTTCCACCGGGGCCGGAGTCGAAGCTGGAGCAGCCGGCTCCACCTTGGCTACCGGGACCGGATCGGGAGCCTTGGCCGGTGTCTCGGGTGTCGGGACCGAGGTGGGCGCTTCGGCTGGCTCGGGCCGCTTCTTGTCGCCGCCACCGAACAACTTGGGTGGTTCCTTCTCCTCGATGAAGAAGGGCTTGGCCTCGGGGTTCGCCGGGGCGGGCTCAGGACGAGCCCTGGCTGGCAGGCCCTCGCCTGCTTTGGGAGCAGGCTCCGCCTGCTTCGGCTTCCTGGCCTTCGGCTTGGCCGGCGCCTCGGTCGGCTCGGCCGGAACCTCGGCCTTCTCGCCATCGTCTCCGGAGGTGTCAGAGCCGGCCCCGCGCCGGGCGGGAAGTCCGTCATCGCCGCCACCCTTGGACCGACGGTTGGGAAGACCGGTGGCCGGATCGGTGGTGGGGGCTGCGGCTTGTCTGGCCACCGGCCCCGTCGGTCGTACCTCGGCTGCGGGTTCGGCCTTGGTGGCCGGGGCCGGATCCGCCATGGGCGCAGGTGCAGGTGCAGGTGCAGGTGCGGGCTTCGCCGGAGAAGGGGCATCAGCAGCGGGAGCGAAGCTGAGCGGGGCCAGCCCCGCGGCTTCCTCGAACGGCGGGGGGCCGGCCTTGGCCGCTGGCACGGGCTCCGCCTTGGCCGGCGGTGCCGCCGGGCTCGGGGCGGAGGACCGAGCTGGCGGAGCTGACGGTGGGCCGTCGGGAACTGCGTTGGGCGTGTCGGTGACCAGGGTCGGGGGAACGGTGACCACCGCCGTCACTCCACCCGAGGGGGACGCCATCATCCGGACGGTGATCCCGTGGCGACCGGCGAGACGACCGACAACGATGAAGCCGAGTGACCTCGACAGCGCCAGACCCACCAGCGGAGGCTTGGCGAGGGACTCGTTGGCCTCCTTGATCTGATCCGCCGACATGCCGATTCCATGGTCGGTGACCGAGATGACGTAGCCGTCCGCCTTCGTACGATGCCCCACCACCTCGACCCGTGTCTCGGGTGGGGAGAAGTTGGTGGCGTTCTCCATCAACTCCGACAGCAGGTGGGCGAGGTCAGCGGCGACGTTGGAGGCCACCAGGATCTCATCGAAGCTGAGCAGGTCGATCCGGGCGAAGTCCTCGACCTCGGCCAGGGCGGCACGAACCACGTTGGCAAGGGGGGCAGGTCGACCACGACGACGAGGCGGTTCCGCGCCGGCCAGAACCAGCAGCGACTCTGCGTTTCGTCGCATGCGGGTGGCGAGGTGGTCGAGCCGGTAAAGGTTCTCGAGTTGGTCGGGATCCTCCTCGCTTCGCTCCAACTCATCGATGAAGTCGATCTGGCGGTCCAAGAGAGCCTGGTTCCGGCGAGCCAGGTTGACGAACATCTCGCCGATGCCCTTGCGCAACAGCGCGGCCTGTTCGGCGGCCACCTCACCCGCCACCCGCTGAACGTCGTTGAAGGCGTTGGCGAGACGACCGATCTCGTCGTTCGAGTCGATCTGGATCGATGACAATGTGCCGGGTTCGAACGCGACCTCATCCTCGTTGGGGTTTCTCAGCCACTCCACGAGGCGAGGCATCTGTTCGGTCGAAAGGCGATCGGCGGCCTCGGTCAACCGGTCGAGCGGACGGGTGATCCGCCGAGCCATGAGGACCGCGGCGCCCAGCGCGATCAGTAGGGCGATGAAGCCACCGAGAACGAAGCGGTTGGCGGCGGACTCCGCCCGACTACGGGCGTCGTTGGAGCGAGCGATCACGTCCGAGTAGAGATCCACCTCGACGTTGTGGAGGTCGGTCAGCTGGCCGGTGGTCGCCTTGATCACAGCGTCGGTGTCGATCTCGATTGCGGCTCCGCTCTCGAAATTGCCGCTGATCTCGTCTCGGATCTTGTCGAAGGAGTCGCGGTCCGCGGTCGTCAGGGCGTCACGGATCTCACCCTTCCGGTCAGGGTCGGCGATCGAGTAGAGCAGGCGCAGGGCGGCGTCTTCGGCTTCGCGGTTCTCCGTCAGATCCTCGTTGAGGCGGGTGGCGGTCAGAACGTTTTTGTCCTCGGACGACTGCACGACGCCCACCGTGCCTGCTCCGGCCAGGAGCGACCCCTGGAGGGCGATGGTCGCCTTGAACGAGGCCAGGGCGGCAGCGGTACGTAGATCGTTGGCCACCTGGGGGTCCGACAGGGTGGAAGCGATCGAGTCGTTCACCTCTAGGAAGGTGATCTGCAACGCGTCGTAGGTCGTTGCGACCTGATCCCACCGGTAGCCCTGATCCACCGCGTTGCGGATGAAGCGCAACTTGTCGGCCGCGTCGGTGGCGAGCGTGGTAGCCGAGCGGAAAGCGGCCGACGTGCCCGTCAGCCCCTTCTGACGGTCCAGCACGTCCTTGATGACCGCGTCGGAGTTCTTACGGGCCGTCAACATCTGGGCCTTGTATTCCTTGCGCCCGGAGCCGACGAAGGCCGTGCTGTGAAGGGACTCACGCTGGAGGGCGTCGACCACATCAGAGTTGGACCTCGCCAGCGCGGTCAGCTTCTCCACGTTGCGGCTGGCGCTGGCGGTCTCCAAGCGGGACTGGGCACCCAGCGCGGCAAGGAGCACGATGATGACGATTGGCACCGCCACCAGGAGCATCAACTTGCTGCGGATCTTCAGGTTGTCGAACAAGGCTTACCTCGAACCCCGATGTGACGCACATGTCGACGTGCGGTAACGGGTGTACAGATCGGCCCTTCTCCGTCCTTCTTGAGTCCGCAACCAGACAGCTTCGACAGTTTTGGTTCGAACGACCTAACACCGATTTGGTCCCAAAGGCCCAGCATCGGCGCGTTACGATCCAATCCACCATCGACGGGAGCCGTTCCCGCCGAACCAGACACAGAGCGGGAGCAAACCCCACATGAGTGATTTCTCACAGGGTCCGGGCTATTGGCAGGCATCCGACGGCAAGTGGTACCCACCGGATCAGGCGAGCGGGGTTCCGGCCGGGGTTCCCAACGTCGGTCCCGGAGCGTTCGCCAGCGCCGCCCCGGCCGGTGGTGCGCCGCTCGCCAGCTGGGGACAGCGAGTGGTCGCCACGCTGATCGACGGTGCGATCACGCTTGCCTTCTACGTGGTGGTCTTCATCCTGACCCTGGTGTTCGGAGCGATCTCGGACGCACTGGGCGCCCTGGTCCTCATCGTCGGCTACCTCGGGGCGATCGGCATCGGCTTCTACTTCTACTTCCTCAACGGAGCCACCGGACAGTCCCCCGGCAAGGCGCTGACCGGCCTCAAGGTTGTCGCCGAGGCCGACGGCTCGCTGATCGGTGGGGGGATGGGAGTCGTTCGGGGCCTGGCCCACTTCGTCGACTCCCTCGCCTGCTACATCGGCTGGTTCCTGCCGTTGTTCGACGCCAAGCGCCAGACCATCTCCGACAAGATCATGAAGACCGTCGTCCTGTGTGATCAGGAGAAGCGTTCCTTCGGTCCGGAGATCTTCAAGCCCTGACCTGTCGACTCGACGAAATGAGGCTCCGGGTGCATCACCCGGAGCCTTATTTCATTTTGAGTCCCCGGCGGACCACCCGCGAATCCGCCTGCCGGCGGAGAAGCGTCAGCGAAGACCGAGCGCGGTCGGCTCGACCGGGCTCGGAAGCTGGGTCGAGCCCATGAGGAAACGATCGACAGAGGCGGCCGCGGCCCGGCCCTCGGCGATGGCCCACACGATGAGGCTCTGACCCCGTCCCATGTCGCCGGCGACGAAGACACCCTCGACGTTGGTCGCGTAGTCAGAGTCACGCGCCACGTTCGAGCGAGGATCCAGATCCACCCCGAACTGCGAGGTGATCCAATCCGACTCGGGCCCTGTGAAGCCCATGGCCAAGAAGACGAAGTCGGCCTCGAGCTCGAAGTCGGATCCCTCGACCTTCTCGAATCGGCCCTCGACCATCGTCACCTCATGAGCCCGAAGGGCTCGAACCCGACCGTTGCCGTCGTCGAGGAAGCACTCCGTGTTGACGGAGAACACCCGCTCTCCGCCCTCCTCGTGAGCAGAGGACGTGCGGAAGATCATCGGCCAGGTAGGCCAAGGGGTGGAATCGGGTCGTTGTTCGGGTGGCCTCGCCATGATCTCGAACTGGTGAACAACCTCGGCTCCTTGACGGTGCGAGGTTCCCAGGCAGTCGGCTCCGGTGTCGCCACCGCCGATGATCACGACCTTCTTGCCCGAAACGTCGATCGGCGATTGGAGAAGATCGCCCTGCTGGACCCTGTTGGCCAGCGGCAGGAACTCCATCGCCTGGTGTATGCCGGCCAGTTCCCGTCCTGGGATGGGCAGGTCGCGAGCGCGGGTTGCCCCACCAGCCAGGACCACGGCATCGAACTCGGACCGCAGGTCCTCGGCGGTGACATCGACTCCGACGTCGACGCCCGTTCTGAACTCGGTGCCTTCAGCTCTCATCTGGTCCAGGCGACGGTCCAGGAACTTCTTCTCCATCTTGAACTCGGGAATGCCGTAGCGGAGCAGACCACCGAGACGATCGGCGCGCTCGAAGACCACCACACGATGGCCGGCCCGGGTCAACTGCTGTGCGGCAGCCAGCCCGGCTGGACCCGAGCCGACGACGGCCACGCTCTTTCCGGTTTCGACCTCGGCGATCACCGGCTTGATCCAACCCTCGGCCCACGCGGTCTCGACGATGGTGAGCTCCACCTGCTTGATGGTCACCGGATCCTGGTTGATCCCGAGCACACAGGCCGCCTCGCAGGGAGCCGGGCACAGCCGCCCGGTGAAGTCGGGGAAGTTGTTGGTGGCGTGGAGGCGTTCCATGGCGTCCTGCCAGCGATCCCGGTACACGAGGTCGTTCCAGTCGGGGATCAGGTTCCCCAACGGACAGCCCTGGTTGCAGAACGGGATGCCACAGTCCATGCACCGGCTGGCCTGGGTCTGGAGAGTTTCAGCCGGGAACTCTTCGTACACCTCCTTCCAGTCCTTGAGGCGCACCGGAACCGGCCGTCGGGCCGGAACCTGTCGACCGTGCTTGAGAAAGCCCTGTTGATCACCCATGTCGTTACCTCAGCCCCTGGCCGCGGCCATGATGGCCTCGTCGATGTCTTCCCCGGCTTCCTCGGCCGCCTTTATCGCTCCCAAGACCCGCTTGTAGTCCCTGGGCATGACCTTCACGAACTGAGGCACCGCGTACTGCCAGTCCGACAGGATGCGCCCGGCAACGTCCGAGCCCGTTTCGGCCTGGTGGCGGTAGACGGCGGTGACCAGCCATGAGGTGTCCAGGTCGTCGAGGGGATCGAGGTCCACCATCTCCCGGTTGACGAGCCGGTCGAAGACTCCTTCGGGGTTCCACACGTAGGCGATACCCCCCGACATCCCGGCACCGAAGTTGCGGCCCGTGGGGCCGAGGATCACGACCCGTCCACCGGTCATGTACTCACAGCCATGGTCCCCGACGCCTTCGACCACCGCGGTGGCACCGGAGTTGCGCACGCAGAAACGCTCCCCCACCCGGCCCCTGAGGAAGGCCTCACCACCGGTGGCCCCATAGAGAAGGACGTTGCCAGCGATGATGTTGTCCTCAGCCATGAACTCGGCCGCGGTCTCGAGTGCGGGTCGGACCACGATCCGCCCGCCCGACAGGCCCTTGCCGGCATAGTCGTTGACATCCCCGTTGACCCGGAGGGTGATCCCCCGGGGCAGGAAGGCCCCGAAGCTCTGGCCGGCCGACCCGGTGAAGGTGATGTCGATGGTGCCGTCGGGTAGCCCGTCGCCACCGTGGCGCTTCGTGACCTCGTGCCCGAGCATCGTGCCGACCGTCCGGTTCACGTTGCGGACCGGGAAGTCCAGCTTGATGGGCGTGGCGGTGTCGATGCTGCTCCGGGCCGCGGAGATCAACTGGACGTCGAGAGCGCGGTCCAGTCCGTGGTCCTGGGCCCTGGTGTTGTGAAGGGCATCGCCGTAGGGTCGCTCGGGCACGTGGAGGATCGGGGTCAGGTCCAGGCCCGCGGCCTTCCAGTGGTCGACGGCCTTGCGCACGTCGATCGCCTCCGCGTGACCCACCGCCTCCTGGATGGACCGGAAGCCGAGCTCGGCGAGGATCTCACGCACCTCCTCGGCGATGAACTCGAAGAAGTGCTCGACGAACTCGGGCTTACCCGAGAACCGTTCCCTCAGCGTTGGATTCTGGGTGGCCACGCCGACCGGGCAGGTGTCCAAGTGGCAGACCCGCATCATGATGCAGCCCGAAACCACCAACGGAGCGGTAGCGAAGCCGAACTCCTCGGCGCCCAACAGCGCGGCGATCACGACGTCCCGACCGGTCTTGAGCTGACCGTCGGCCTGAACGACGATCCGGTCTCGCAGCCCGTTGAGCAGCAGCGTCTGCTGGGTCTCGGCTAGGCCGAGCTCCCACGGTCCACCGGCGTGCTTGAGCGAGGTCAGCGGGCTGGCGCCGGTGCCGCCGTCGTGGCCGGAGATGAGGACCACGTCGGCATGAGCCTTCGAGACACCGGCGGCCACGGTCCCGACACCAACCTCGGCGACCAGCTTCACGTGGATGCGAGCCGACGGGTTGGCGTTCTTCAGGTCATGGATGAGCTGGGCCAGATCCTCGATCGAATAGATGTCGTGGTGAGGAGGCGGGCTGATGAGGCCGACGCCCGGCGTCGAGTGCCGGGTCTTGGCAACCCACGGGTACACCTTGTGCCCGGGAAGCTGTCCACCCTCACCAGGCTTGGCACCCTGGGCCATCTTGATCTGGATGTCGTCCGAGTTGACCAGATACTCGCTGGTGACCCCGAAGCGACCCGATGCCACCTGTTTGATCGAGCTCCGGCGGGAGGGGTCGTAGAGGCGTTCGGGGTCCTCTCCTCCTTCGCCCGTGTTCGACTTGCCACCGAGACGGTTCATGGCGATTGCCAGCGTCTCGTGGGCTTCAGCCGAGATCGAGCCGTAGCTCATCGCCCCGGTGGAGAAGCGCTTGACGATCTCGCTGACCGATTCGACCTCTTCGATCGGCACCGGTGACCGCTCGCCTGGGGTCAGCTCGAAGAGGCCTCGCAGGGTTGCCAGCCGCCTCGACTGGTCATCGACGAGGCGGGTGTACTCCTTGAAGATGTCGTAGCGGCCGGTACGGGTCGCGTGCTGGAGCTTGTAGACGGTCTCGGGGTTGAACAGGTGGTACTCGCCCTCGCGACGCCACTGGTACTCGCCACCGACCTCGAGCTCGCGGTGGGCGCGTGCCGTGGGCCTCTCGGCGTAGGCCCGGCCGTGGCGCTCGGCCACCTCCGCCGCGATCTCCTCCAGCCCGATTCCGCCCAGCTTGGAAGTCGTCCCGGTGAAGTACTGGTCGATCAGCTCCTGGCCGAGGCCGACGGCCTCGAAGACCTGGGCACCGCAGTAGGAGGCGACCGTCGAGATGCCCATCTTGGACATGACCTTGAGGACGCCCTTGCCGGCCGCCTTGATGTAGTTGCCCACCGCCTTGTCGAGCGCGACATCGGTCAGCACCCCGCGGGCGATCATGTCCTCGACCGTCTCGAAGGCCAGGTAGGGGTTGATGGCGGCGGCGCCGTAGCCGAGCAGAAGCGCCATGTGGTGGACCTCGCGGGCGTCACCCGCCTCCACCACCAGGCCGACAGAGGTGCGGGTCTTCTCCCGGACGAGGTGGTGATGCACCGCGGCGGTGAGCAGCAGCGACGGGATCGGAGCGAGATCCTTTGACGACTTGCGGTCCGACAACACGATCACGTTCACCCCCGATGCGATCGCTTCGCTCGCCTGTCGGCAGATGTCGTCGAGAGCATCGGAAAGTCCGGCTCCGCCGTCGGCCACCCGATAGAGCCCCCGGATGGCGACCGCCCGGAATCCGGGCACCGCCTCTTCGACGTGAAGAAGCTTCGCCAGCTGGTCGTTGTCCAAGATGGGGAACGACAGCTGGATCTGACGGCACGAGTCCGGCCCCGGGGCCAGGAGGTTCATCTCGGGACCGATCGTGCCGCCGAGGCTCGTGACCAATTCCTCGCGGATGGCATCCAGCGGAGGGTTGGTGACCTGGGCGAACAGCTGGGCGAAGTAGTCGAACAGCAGCCGGGGGCGCTCGGACAGGACGGCGATGGGCGTATCGGTTCCCATCGAACCGAGCGCCTCGACCCCGGACTGGGCCATGGGAGCCATCAGGATCCGCTGATCCTCGATGGTGTAACCGAAGGTGAGCTGTCGGCGGACGACGTCACCGTGGGGGTAACGCACGTGAGGTCGCTCGGGCAGATCGTCCAGGGCGACGATCCCGTCGTCGAGCCACTGCTGGTAAGGGTGTTCGGCGGCCAGCGCCGACTTGATCTCGTCGTCCTCGATGATGCGGCCGGCCTCGGTGTCGACCAGGAACATGCGTCCGGGTTGGAGCCGTCCCTTGCGGACCACCTTGGAAGCCGGGATGTCGAGGACTCCGGCCTCGGACCCCAGAACCACGAGACCGTCGTTGGTGACCCAGAACCGGCCCGGTCGCAGACCGTTGCGGTCCAGGACCGCTCCGATGACGGTTCCGTCGGTGAAACAGACGTTCGCTGGTCCGTCCCATGGTTCCATCAGCGAGGCATGGAACCGGTAGAAGGCACGCTTGGCCGGATCCATGAGGTCGTGGTTCTCCCACGCCTCGGGGATCATCATCAGGACCGCGTGCTGGATCGGGCGGCCACCCAGGTGGAGAAGCTCGAGCACCTCGTCGAAGCTGGCGGTGTCGCTCCCTCCCGGGGTGCAGATCGGGAACATCCTGTCCATCTCGCCCGGGAACAACGGGCTCGCCAAGAGCGCCTCGCGGGCCCTCATCCAGTTGCGGTTGCCGGCCACCGTGTTGATCTCACCGTTGTGGGCCAGATACCGGTACGGGTGGGCGAGGGGCCAGGACGGGAAGGTGTTGGTCGAGAATCGTGAGTGGACCAGCGCGATGGCGCTCTCGACCCGCTCGTCGGAGAGGTCCGGGTAGAACTCCCGAAGCTGGGGGGTGGTCAGCATCCCCTTGTAGACCAGGGTCCGGCTGGAAAGGCTGGCGAAGTACGGCCGTGCGCCTTGGTTCCCGACCTCGTTCTCCACCCGCTTGCGGACGACGTAGGCCAGACGGTCGAGCTCCAGCCCGGACAGATTGCCTTCAGAGCCGGCGAGGAACAGTTGGCGGAAGGTCGGAATGGTGCCGAGGGCGCCTTGGCCGAGTCGATCGGCCGAAACCGGGACGTCGCGCCATCCCAGGACCTCGAGGCCCTCGCTGGCGGCGATCTTGTTGATGCCCTCGACCGCCGCCTCGACGTCCTCGTCGGTCCCGGGCAGAAAGGCGATACCCACCGCATAACGGCCGACCGGCGGCAGATCGAACACCACCACCTCGCGGAGAAAGCGGTCCGGGACCTGTATGAGGATCCCGGCTCCGTCGCCGGTGTTGACCTCGGCGCCCGACGCGCCCCGGTGGTCGAGGTTGACCAGAGCGGTGATCCCCTGGCGGACGAGACCGTGACTCTTGCGGCCGTACTGGTCCACCACGAACGCGACGCCGCAGGCATCGTGCTCGAAGGCAGGGTCGTAGAGCCCCTGGGCAGGGGGCAGGCCAGGAGCGGCGGGCGCGGTGCTTGTCATCGGCGTCGGTGATCCTTCACACGGTGTCTTCGGGGGCGCTGCTCGCCCGGGACGCCGTTGGCCCGAATCGCAGGAACCCAATCGTAGCGGTGGCGGCGGAGGGCCCCCAACCGGTTTCGGTCATCGGGCTGGCGCATCCCTCCGGGGTCCTACGCTGCGCCGATGACCAGCGTCGAGGACCTGATGAGCTTTCTGGCCCGCTCCCCGTCACCGTTCCACGCGGTGCACTCGGTGGCCACCGAGCTCCTTGCTTCGGGGTTCGAAGAGTTCCGACCCGAGCGGGGTTGGATCAGCGGCGGAGCGGGGTTCATCCGCCGTAGCGGTGCCCTTGTGGCATGGGTCGACGGAGGCGCACCGAGCTCCCCCTTCCGCCTGGTCGGGGCGCACACCGACTCCCCGAACCTCCGTCTCAAACCCCGACCTGACTGCGGTTCCGCCGGCTGGCGACAGCTCGGAATCGAGGTCTACGGCGGTGCGTTGTGGAACTCGTGGTTGGATCGGGACCTGGGATTGTCCGGGCGGGTTGTGGTGACCGGGGAAGGCGGGCCCGAGACTCACCTGTTGCTGGTCGACCGGCCGTTGGCACGGGTGCCCCAGTTGGCCATCCACCTCGACCGCGACGTGAACGGCCAGGGTCTCAAGCTCAACCCGCAGGTCCACCTGAACCCCGTTTGGGGATCGGGCATCCACGCCGCCGGTGACCTCGTCGACTTCGTGGCCGGTGAGTTGGCCGTATCGCCCGGCGACGTGGTGGCGTGGGACCTCATGTTCCACGACGTATGCCCACCAGCCCTTCTGGGGCGCGACGGTGAGTTCCTCGTCTCCTCCCGGCTCGACAACCTGGTCTCGTGCTGGGCGGGAACAAGGGCGCTCCTCGATCTCGGCGCTGGTAACCCGAGTGGTGGTGCGACCTCGGTGTTGTGCCTGTTCGATCACGAGGAGGTCGGTTCGACCTCATCGACCGGCGCCGACGGTGCGCTACTGGCCCAGGTGCTGGAACTGATCGTTCTCAACCGCGGGGGTGACCGCCGCGATCTGTTGAGGGCGCTGGCGGACTCGTTCTGCGTGTCGGTCGACATGGCCCACGCCACCCATCCGAACTACCCAGAGCGCCACGATCCGAGCCACCCCGTAACGGTCAACGCCGGACCGGTGGTGAAGGTCAACTCGTCCCAGCGCTACGCCACCGATGCAGTGGGCCACGCAATGGCGGTCGACGCCTGCCGACGGGCCGGGGTGCCCCACCAGGTGTTCGTCGGTCGCAACGATCAGCCGTGCGGCTCGACGATCGGACCCCTCACCGCCGCGAACCTGGGCATCGGGACCGTCGACGTCGGCGTGGCCCAGCTGTCGATGCACTCAGCGCGTGAGATGTGTGGTGCTGAAGATCCGGACCACCTCGCCGCCATGCTCGGGGCCTGGTACAGGGGTTGAGGTGACACCGGGCGAAGCCCTCAGCGTGCTCGGGCTCGGGCCGGACTCCACCTGGGACGAGGTCCGCCGGGCGTACCGGACCCAGATCCGGCTCCACCACCCCGACCGCGCCGGATCCTCCACCGACGCCATGGCGGTGCGGGTGATCGAGGCCTTCGGGGTGCTCCAGCAGATGAGGGCCTCCCCCACCGGTTGGGGACCGGCCGTCGACTCGTTCCCCTCGGGCTCCACCGATAGCCGCCCGCCATCGGCAACCCGGCACCGGTCCGACCATGGCTACACCGAACCCGGCCCCAACGAGTCGCCCGGCTCGCCGTGGGCCATCCCGCTCGCCCCCCAAGGACCTCCGCCCTTCGAGCGGATCGACGGCGACACGCTGCGCTTCGATGCTCCCGCCGATGAGACGTTCCGCTGGCTGCTCGAGGCGGCACAGGACCTGGGCGCCATCACCTACCTCGACCGCTCAGGTCCCCTCTTCGAGGTGCTGTGCCGGTTCCTCGACGAACCGGCGACCTCACTTCTGGTGACCCTTCAGGGCCGTTCCGACGGGACCGACGCCATGTGTGCCGCCGAGTCCATCGAGGCCCGGCCGGGGCCGCCCACCTCGGCGGTGGTGGACGTATACGAATCCGTCCTTCGCCGGTTGGCTCGGGACAGCCAGCATCGCTCCCGCCCTCAGGGTCCTAACGGATAGATCCAGGCATCGGTCAGCTCGCCTGCTGGCTCGCCTTCTCAGTTCGGGCCGTAGTCGACGTCGGCTTCGAAGTCGACGATCCCCTCGGGATTCACCGGCATGCCTTTGATCCTGGTCTCGAGATGGAGGTGAGGTCCCGTCGAAAGACCGGTCGATCCAACCCATCCGATGACGTCGCCTCGCTTCACCACGTCACCCGCTGAAACGGCCAGCGCGCTCTGGTGGGCGTAGAGGGTCGCCAGCGAATCGCCGTGGTCGATCACCACTGCGAGCCCATATCCGCCTCGCTCGGAGGCGACGACCACCGTCCCGTCGGCCGCGGCGTGGATCGGCGTACCCGATGGTGCACCCATGTCGCCCCCGGCGTGCAGCCGTTCGATGTTGAGGATCGGGTGGAACCGCATCCCGAAGGAGGAGCCGATCCGGTAGCCGGGCAGCGGGTTGGTGATCAGGTACCGACCCGGCATCCAGTCCTGCTGGCGCTTCTGCAGATCGGCGAGGAGCATGGCGACCCCGTCGGAGGAGCGTGCCATCGAGTTGATGCGCCCCTCGACTAGGGCCTTGCGGCCCTGCACCTCGAAGAGGGCTTGAGACTCCAACATCACCTGGACGTTGATCTCGTCGACCAGCCGGGCCTGGTTGTCGCGTGCGGCGGCGATGAATCGCCGCGCCGCGTCCACATCGTCGCGGCGGCTCTTGGCCCGGGCGGTGTTCGCCTTGGCGATCTGGTCGGCTTCTCGTGCCGCGGCCCTCGCCTTTTGCAGGTTTCGAACCAGAACCTCGGTATCGCCCACGATCGCCTTGGAGTAGGTCAGCGCCTGACCCATCTCCTCACCGCTGCGAGCCTTGAGGAGCGCTTCGAGTACCGAAGCGTCGGCACCGCCGTTCACGTAGGTGGACACGATCTGGCGACGCAGCCGCTCCGATGCGATCTCGACCTTCTTGCGGGCGTCGACCACCGCCTGGGCGTAGATCATGCCCAGGAATTCGGTGTCGTCCAGTTCCGCTTGGGCCTGGAGTAGTTCGACGTTGCGCGCCTGGAGGTCGGCCTCGAGCTTTTCCAGCTCCCCGGTCAGCCGGGCTCTCTCGGCCTGCGCCTCCTGCACCTTGGCGATGAGCGCGGCCTCCTCACCTAGGACCTCGTCGTACTGGTCTCGAAGCGACCCGTCGTCATGCTGGCCTTCCTGCCCAACCGCGGCGGGCCGGGCCACCGCCCCTGCGACGGCCGGACCTCGGCCGGCATCGGGCGCCGCCTGGGTCTCTGCCCAGGGCGGAGCGAGGAGGGCTCCGACCAGGATCGCAGCGCCGGTTGCGCGCCGCACAGCACGGCGATGGGAGACGGAGAGGGATCTGGGCATGGGCAGGGGGAAGATCTGGCGCAGGGGCACCAAGGCGACGGAGCTCGAAGCCGTCGGCACGGGCCCGAAAACGCTACTACGGAAACATTGATCGGCAACGGAGGGCCCATCCCTTAGGGTCCCCGCTATTGGTTCAGGAAGTCATCGCCACCGGCTGGAGCCCCGGGCCAGCGGTATCCTCGACCGGCTCGATCAGCCGGGGGGCCACACCTCCGCCTGGGCCAGCAGGTCGTCGCGGAAATCGGGGTGGGCGATCGCGGCGAGCGCCCTGGCCCGTTCCCTCGTCGTTCGGCCCCGGAGCTCGGCCACTCCGAATTCTGTGATCACGACGTCGAGCTGGTGGCGCGGGGTGGTGATGATGGTTCCGGCGGGAAACATGCCGTTGATCCGGGACGTCAACTGGCCGTCAACGGTCGTGGTGGAACGCAGGCAGATCAGAGAGCGATCCTCCAGCTCGAGGCCCGACGAGGCGACGAAATCCTCGTGTCCGCCGATGCCGCTGAACTGCGCGCCGTGGATGGTGTCGGCCACCGCCTGCCCGGCAAGGTCGACGGCGAGAGCACCGTTGATTGAGATCATCTTCGGGTTGCGTGAGATCAGTTCGGGGGAGTTGACGGTGGCCACCGGAAGGAACACCACCTCCTCGTTGCCGTCCAGCCAGTCGTAGAGCTCCCTGGTCCCCGCGGCGAAGGTCGTCACCGAGACGCCGTCGAAGACACCCTTGGCGTTGGTCACCTTTCCTGACTGGTGAAGGTGCATGAGCCCGGTCGTGAACATCTCCGAGTGGACGCCGAAGCCCCCCAGGTCACCCTCGGCCAACACCTTGGCCACCCGCGACGGGATCCCTCCGATCCCGGTCTGCAAGGTCGAGCCCTCGACCACGAAGGACGCCACATGCTCGGCGATGGCTCGGTCGGCGTCGCTGGCCTCGGCGTCGTTCAGGACGAACGGCTCACGCTCGCTCTCGATCAGCACGTCGATCTGGTCGACGTGGATCCGGTGCATGTAGCTGCCGTAGCCGACGGTACGAGGGAATCGGCTGCTGGCTTCCACCACCAGCACCCGGTCGGGATCGGCGATGACCCGCTCTATCTCCCCCACGGTCGCCCCGGCGTGGAGCGAGAGGCTGCACCAACCCTGGGCGTCGGGAGGTGCCGCCGACGTGGCGAACACACGGGGTGCCACCTGCTCGAGCATCGGCCCGAACCGCCGGAAATCAGCGGGAACGAACTCGATGGCTCCGCCTTGGTCGCGCATGAGGCGCTCCAGGGGCCCGTAGAAACCGGAAAGGAACCGCACGTTGGGTCGACCGAACAGTTCGTAGAAGTCGGTGATCAACGCGCCGCCTATCAACAGGTCCTCCCAGTCGTCACGGGCCCCCAGAGCGTGGAGGAAATCCCCCGGC
>JAGQSO010000252.1 GCA_020439505.1 Acidimicrobiales bacterium | reverse complement strand
GGCGTAGAAGATGCCGAGCGGCACCTCCAGCAAGGCGAGCACCACGATCGTGATGGCCACGTAGCTCAGCAGGAGTCGCCGCGTCATGGGGCGTCGGGCACCTTCAGCCGGTACCCGACGGATCGAACGGTTTCGATCAGGTCAGCCTGGAGCTTCTTGCGGAGCGAGGCGATGTGCACGTCGAGGGTCTTGGTGGAGCCCCACCAGTGCTCGTCCCATACGTCGTGCATGAGCTGCTCACGGCTCCGAACCGCGCCAGGGTCTTCGCCGAGGCAGACGAGCAGGTCGAACTCCTTCGGCGACAGCGCAACGGATCGCCTCCGATGCGTGACCGTGCGGGTTCGACGGTCCACGATGAGATCCCCGACCTCGATCTTCGCCAGTGGCGCGAGGCCCTCAGAGGAGGCACGGCGCAGCACGGCACGGATGCGTGCCACGAGCTCTCGGAAACCGAAGGGCTTCACCACGTAGTCGTCTGCACCGAGGTCCAGCAGAGTGACCCGGTCGATCTCGGCACCCCGAGCGGTCACCACGATGATCGGAACCGCTCCCCGGGTGCGGAGCTCTTGACACACCACCCGGCCCTCCAGGTCGGGGAGGCCCAGATCGAGTAGGACCAGATCGACCGGCCCCGCAACGAGCGCTTCCGCCCCGGTCTGGGCATGGGTGACCTCGAAGCCCTCCCGGCGGAGCCCCTCCATCAGGGGCCCGGAAATGGTGGGGTCGTCCTCGACCAACAACAAGCGCACCGCGGCAGCCTGACACGCCGGCATCGTCGCCTACGGGGTTCCTGGCCTAACCCTTACCTTGTCCTGAAGAGCTGCTGGCACGGCCATTCGTACGGTCAGAACATGACCAGCTCCAAGAACCCAGACCGGCTCAGCGGCCGGACCAAACTCATCACCGCTGCCTCGATCGTGGCCGTCGGCCTTGCCAGCACGTTCGCCATCGGCGCCAACCTCGGCATCCTTGCCAGCGCTGATGAGAGCAAGGTCGGCACCGTGGCCGCCGCCGGCGATCTGATTCCGGCTGCCACCCAGGTAGTTGACGTCTACCTCGACGAGCAGGGCAACCCACTCGCATCCGACCCGGCCGCCCCCGCCGGGTCCCAGCGCTTCACCGTCGACGCAGCCGGCACCGTCGACGTCTCGGCCAGTGGCGGAACGGTCCGCGTCGACCTCGTCACACCCGCCAGCGGTTGGACCGCTACCCGTGCGGTGACCACCAGCGACGGAGTGGCCGTCACGTTCACGAACGGCGCGAGGACGCTTGAGTTCATTGCCGCCGTCGGCCCAGATGGCGCTTTGGCCGGGGACGTCACCGAACCCTCCACCGCCGCAGCCACCCCCCAGGGCGACGATGACCACGAGTCCGACGACGACGAGTCGGAGGATC
Organism: Acidimicrobiales bacterium; assembly: GCA_020439505.1. Lineage (GTDB taxonomy): Bacteria > Actinomycetota > Acidimicrobiia > Acidimicrobiales > Iamiaceae > Aquihabitans. The sequence goes on along the minus strand of JAGQSO010000252.1, from coordinate 6,431 downwards.
ACGAGTCGGAGGATCACGAGTCGGAGGACCACGAGTACGAAGGCGGCGACTCCGATGACTGAACTCCCCACCGCCCCCCTCCAGGACGACGACGCCAGCGCAGCTGCCCGACAGGCCCGGGTGGCGAACCTCGGCAGAGGTCGCAGCACCACGAGCGGTCGCAGTACCAAGCGTCGGCATCCCGCACAGGGATCCCGCATCGCGGCAGCTGGGCTCGGAGCCACCACGATGCTCGGTCTCGTCGGGGTGTTGGGTCACAACGCCCGCCAGGCCTCGGCACCGGTCCCCGCCACAAATCCTGGCCTGGTCGCCCAGCCGCAGGTCGTCGTCGTGGTACACCGGGCCGGCACTCCCGGCTCGGTCGCCACCACCGTCGCTCCGTCCACCGGGGCGGCGACCAAGCTCACCGCACGTCCGACCGTCCGACCGGCCTCATCCCGGGCCCAGGCACCGGCAGCGTCGACCAGTGGCAGTAACTGAACACCGGGGCACGGTGATGGCCTGTCGGCTCCACATCATCGTCAACCAACCCGAAGCCGGTGTAGCGGTCGATCGAGCCATCGGTCTCCTCCATCGGCTCGAGTCACTCTGGAGCCGCTTCCTCCCCGACAGTGACATCACCCGGATCAACAACGATGCCGGCACCCCGGTGGCTGTCGCTCCCCAGACGATCGCCCTCGTCGAGATCATGCGAGAGGCCTGGGATCTGACCCAGGGCCGCTACGACCCCACGCTCCTGCCGATCCTCGTGGCCATCGGCTATGCCACCAGCAAGCTCGACCCCACGATGTCCACGGTCCTGCCATCAGGGCCTCACCGCATCGGACACGTTGATGAGATCGCCGTGGATCCTCACCGACTCACCGTCACCATCCCGACCGGCGTCGCCCTCGACCCGGGCGGCATCGGCAAGGGTCTCGCGGCCGACATGGCTGTGGCGCTCCTCCTGGAGTGCGGAGTTGACGGCGCTCTCGTCAGCATCGGTGGCGACCTGACGGTCGCCGGCACCGCCCCGGAACCCGATGGGTGGCGCATCAACATCGAGCGTGCAGACCCTGATCCGACGCCGCTGTGCCGTGCGATGATCGACCATGGCGGCGTCGCCACGTCGAGCACTCGCTCCCGCAGGTGGGAAAGCGATGGCCGACATCGCCACCACGCCATCGACCCGGCCACGGGTGCGCAGTCCGACACGGACCTCGCGACGGTGACGGTGTTCGCAGCGAACGGATGGCGGGCCGAGGCGTTCGCCACCGGTGCACTACTCGCTGGCAGCGAGGCAGTGATCGCCTACCTGGACAGCCACCGACTCAGCGGCTTCGCGATCACCAGCGACGGCCACATTCTCCGCACAGATGACCTTGCCGACCTCGAGCTCATCGATGCGGGAGCGCGATGAACGGTCAGTTCTGGTGGTACGTCGCTCGAGCTTCTGGCATCGTCGCGTGGCTCCTACTCACTGCTGTGGTCCTGTGGGGCATCGTCTTGTCGACCAAGGCGTTTCCCGAGCACCGCCGGCCCATCTGGCTCCTCGATCTCCACCGCTGGCTCGGCGGTCTCACCGTTGGCTTCGTCGCCATCCACCTCGTCGCCCTCGTGGCAGACAGCTACGTCACCTTCACCCTCGCCGACCTCGCCATCCCCTACGCGTCGGATTGGAAGCCCGGCGCGGTCGCCCTAGGCGTCATCGCCGCCTGGTCGCTGATCGTCGTCGAAGCCACGTCACTAGCGATGAAGCGCCTCCCCCGCAAGGTCTGGCATGCCATCCACCTCATCAGCTACCTGACGTTCTGGCTCACGACCCTGCACGCTGCATTCGCCGGCACCGACCGATCCACCCTTCTCTACCAGGCGACCGCCGCTCTTTCGGTCCTCGTCGTCACCTGGGCCGTCATCTACCGGCTCACCCACCAAAAGGCCGTTCGACACGTGCGGAGCAGGGCCAGGTCATGACGGGTCCTCGCAGTTGGTTCCGGCTTCCCCAACGCTTCGGCACCGCTGTGCCCTGGGTAGCCGATACCCTGGGGGGTATGTGTAGACGAGTGGAATGCCGAACCTGTCAACGACCGACCTACGCCGGATGTGGCGCGCACATCGAGCAGGTGCTCGGCGATGTTGAGCCGAGCGCCCGCTGCCAGTGCGCCTCACGGCAGGAAGCACCCCGTAACGGTCCACGTTCTTGGCTCAAGTCGATCCGGCGCGGGTGATGCCGATGTGTCTAATGACGCGTCTGCTGCTCGTCGGGTTCGGCGGGGACCCTCGCGTGTCCGCGTTGACCGGCCCGGCGCTCACCGGACGGGTCGCTGCGGTGGCGAGCGTCGTCGTGGTGGCGACGGTGCAGCGCCTTCGCGGCACAGTCGACGTGTGCGCGATCAAGGCGCTCACAGAGGACACCGCGAGACGTCGCGTGTCTCCGTGATGTCATCGAAGCCGCTCACGTCCAGAGATCGAACCAGCCTCGACGATCGCATCGACGTGGCGGCGCACACCGACCTCGGCTCTGCCCTGGAACGCCGCGGCCGGGGGTGGCTGCTGTGGTCGTTCCTGTTGTGTCCGTGCCACCTCCCGCTCAGTCTGGCGGCGATCACGGCGGTGTTGGCGGGGACTTCGGCCGGAATCGTGCTGCGCGACCACATCTGGGTCGCCGGCGCGCTGATCACTGCCGCATGGGTGGTGGGCACCGGCTACGGCTTCCGGCTCATCCGCCAGGCCAAACGCGCTGGCGGCGCCTGCCCCACCCGGAGGCCGAAGCGCCGCCATCGGGGCTCGTCGGCGTAAGCAGCCGCGGAATGTTCTCACCTCGCAGGGACCGGCGACCCCGAGGCGCTGCGCTTCTCTTCCTGCCGCAGGACGGACAGGCGAAGACGCCGGCCCTCACGCCCCCGCCAAAGCCTCAAGCGCGATCTCGATGCGGTGTTTCGCATCGTCGGCGACCTCGGCGAGCTCGGGCACTCCCGAGGTGGCCATCATCGTCGGGTCCAGTGCTTCGATCACCGTGCGGCCGTTTTCGGTGCGCACGACAACGTTGCAAGGAAGCAGCGTCGCGACGCTCGGATCCGCTACCAAGGCGCGGTGGGCGAGCTGGGGGTTGCAGGCACCGATGATGACCTGTGGATCGATGTCGCCAGAAGCGCCCGGACGGTCAATAGTCAGCCAGCCAGACGGCGTAGCGGCGCTGGTCGGCGGCCAAGTCGAGGGCGCGTCCGGCGGCAACGTGATCGACGCTATCGCGCTGTCGACTCGGAGACGGTTGGGTTGGGCCGTCCACATCAGCTCGCTGTTGGCGTACCGGTGGTTCCATGCCTCAGCGTCCATGGCCGGCTACCGCGTGACCACAAGAGTGCCGTGCTCCGACGCCTCGTCCCACTCGTCGTGGATCGCGACCACTTCCCGGCCGGCACGGGCAACCAACGACGCGGCGATCGAGGCCCGGAACCCCGACGCGCAGTGCACCCACACCGGCCCGTCGGTCGGAACTTCGTCCATGCGGTCCTCGAGCTGGTCGAGCGGTACATGCAGCGCACCGTCGAAGTGCCCGGCGTGCCATTCGTCGTGTCGGCGCACGTCGAGCACACTCAGGCCGCCATGGTTCAGCTCGACGGCGAGGTCGGCGAAGGTGGCGCTCCGGTACGAGCGCAGGTCGCCGCCCGCTGCCCAGGTCTCGAGACCGCCGGCGGCAGCGCCGGCTGGGCGGTCGATGCCGATGCGCGCCAACTGGCGTTGGGCATCGGCGACCTCCTCGGCGGTGTCGCCGACCAGCGTCACCGGGGTGCCCCAACGGATCGTCCATCCGAGGTAGGTGACGAAGCTGTCGCCGATCTCGACGTTGATCGTCCCGGCGAGGTGCGACTGGGCGAACGCCCTGCGATCCCGCAGGTCGACCACCCACTCTCCCGCATGGATGCGGCGACGCAGCTCGACGGGGTCGACCGGTGCCGGTGGTGACAGATCGATCGGTGCCGGGCCCTGCCGGTTCTTGGCCGCCATGTGCGCGTAGTAGCGCGGGTAGGCGGTGAGGCCCGACAGGAGCGTCTCCACGAAGTCCTCCTCGTCGCCGGTGGTGAGGGCGATGTTCGTGCGCTGCTCTTGGGCGATGGTGCTGGAATCGGACCCGCTGGACGATGCCGCAGAGCAGAAGCTGCCGAAACCGTGTGTCGGGTGCACGCTCACCTCGCCCGGCAGCTCGGCGGCGAGCCGGCGCGCCGACCGGTACTGGGCCCGGGTCAGAGCGTCGGTGGCGTCGTCGCTGATGAGGTCGGTCCTGCCGACCGTGCCGTAGAGCAGCGATCCACCGGTGAACACCGCCACCGGCTTACCGCCATCGACCACGACGTATGACATGTGATGCGGTGTGTGCCCGGGCGTGTGCACCGCCCGCAACACGACGCTGTCGCCGACCGGGTACTCGTCGCCGTCGGCGGCGCCGACGTGGTCGAAGTCGACTTCGTCGCCGCCGGGCAGCACATAGGTGACACCGGTGCGGCCGGCCAGCTCGAACCCGCCGGTCACATAGTCGTTGTGCAGATGCGTCTCGAGGACGATGATCAGCTCGAGCTCTCGGTCCTCCAGCTCGGCGAGCACGCGGTCAATGTCGCGCTGGGGGTCCACGACGGCGGCCTTGGTGCCGTCGATGACCAGGTAGCTGCGATCACCGAGCGACTTCGTCTCGATGGTGAGGATCTCCATGACAAGTCTCCTTGATCGGTCAACGGTCCAACGAAGCACAGGAGGCGGAACCGATTCGGTTGGAATAGCTGCCCGAACGCAGTGGCTCAAGCCAGCCTTGTGAACATCTTCTGCACGTCGGCCAGCTCGTAGCCCTCTGCAGCTGAGCGCTCGGCATCCTCCAGGCACCAGGTCAGTCCGGCAGCCACGATCACGAAGCCGGCTTGCTCGAGCGCCTTGTTAGCCGCCGACAGCTGCGTCACCACCTCACGACAATCACGCCCTCGGCCAGCATCTGCTGCAACCCCGCGGCTGACCCTCGATCCGCCGCAAGCGGCGGGTCACATCGATAACGGTGTCCTCCGGTAGTTCCATGAGCGACAGCCTTTCAGATACCCCCGGGGTATAAGCGCGGCCGCCAGGCTCAGGCCCGGGCGAGGCGAGGCGAGGGCATCTCCCTGCTCTCTTGCACGGGCAAACAGCAGGACCGGCACGGGTTCGAGCCCTACCCTCCAGGCTGATCCGCGCCGTGCGCGGTCGGGCCGTCGGCGGCATCGGATGGCCGGTGCTCGTGTCCTCGGTGGCGTTGGACCATGACGGCGACGCACACCCCTGCGGCAACGATCCCGAGCGACAACGCTGCGGCCGGGCCCAGCGCGACACCCGCCACCGAGGTCAGGACCACGATCAACACCATCGGGCCGGCGCAACAGATCGCCAGCGCGACGAGCAGCCCTCGGTCCGATCCCGTATGTGCTTCGTGGCGGTTCACCGGTTCGTTCCTTCCACGCGTTGGTCTGGCGCTTCGGCCGTCTCGCTTGCGTCGGTGGCCAGCGCCTCGGGTCGCAGTTCGACACGACGCAGGAGCTGCGCGTTGGCGGCCACGACGATGGTGGAGATGCTCATCAAGATGGCGGCCAGCGCTGGGGGCATGGTGATGCCTGCCCATTGGAGCGCTCCGGCTGCGATGGGGATGGCCAAGATGTTGTAGCCAGCAGCCCACCACAGGTTCTGGAGGCTCTTGCGGTACGCGGCCTTGGACAGCCTGATGATGCCGACCACAGCGCGCGGGTCGGAGCTGGCGAGGATCAGCCCGGCCGATTCGATGGCCACGTCGGTGCCCGCTCCGATGGCGATGCCGACATCGGCGCGGGCCAGGGCGGGGGCGTCGTTGACGCCGTCGCCGACCATCGCCACCTTGAGCCCACGGCCCTGTAGCTCGGTGACCTTGGCGTCCTTGTCCTCGGGGAGGACCTCTGCCATCACCTCGTCGACACCGAGGTCGCGTCCGACCGCGTCGGCCACCTGTTGGGCGTCGCCGGTGATGAGCACCACCTGGCGTCCCATGGCTTGGATCCCGTCGACCGCGGCACGTGCTTCGGGGCGGATCTCGTCCTCGACGGCGATGCCTCCGAGGATCGCATCGGCTCGAGCCAGGTACAGCACCGACGAACCGCGGTCCTTCCAACCTTGGGACCATTCGGTGAGCGCGGCGGGTTCGGTGAGCGACAGTTCGCGCACCATGTTCGGTCCGCCGACCGAATAGATGTCGCCGTCGACGCTGGCCTCCACGCCGCGGCCGGTGACCGACCGGAACCCGGTGGCCTTCGGGACGTCCCCGCGTTCGGTCGCGGCCGCAACGATGGCCCGAGCGAGCGGGTGCTCGCTGTCGGACTCCACCGCGGCCGCGAGGCGCAGTACCTCGTCGTCGGTGATCCCGGCACCGGCGGCGCCGACGACAGTGTGGGCGCCCTTGGTGAGGGTGC
>JAGQSO010000042.1 GCA_020439505.1 Acidimicrobiales bacterium | reverse complement strand
CGTTGCAAGGTGCCCTTCGAACAGGCCATCAAGGACGCCGGGCTCACCAAGGGGCAGATCGACCACGTGATCCTGGTCGGTGGTTCCACCCGCATGCCGGCGGTGACCGACCTGGTCGTGTCAATGACCGGCAGCGAGCCCAACAAGTCGGTCAACCCCGACGAGGTGGTCGCGGTGGGTGCCGCGGTGCAGGCCGGCGTGCTCAAGGGAGACGTCAAGGACATCCTGCTGCTCGATGTCACGCCCCTGTCGCTGGGCATCGAGACCAAGGGCGGTGTGATGCACAAGCTGATCGAGCGCAACACCACCATCCCCACCAAGCGCACCGAGACCTACACCACCGCGGACGACAACCAGTCCCAGGTGGAGATCCACGTGCTCCAAGGTGAGCGGGACATGGCCCAGTTCAACAAGACGCTGGGCAAGTTCAAGCTGGTCGATCTCCCTCCCGCTCCCCGTGGGATACCCCAGATCGAGGTCACCTTCGACATCGACGCCAACGGCATCGTTCACGTGTCGGCCAAGGACAAGGGCACCGGCAAGGAGCAGTCGATGACCATCACCGGTCAGTCGTCGCTGTCCAAGGATCAGATCGATCAGATGGTCAAGGACGCCGAGGCCCATGCCGCCGAGGACGCCCAGCGTCGCGACGAAGCCGAGGTCCGCAACCAGGCCGACTCCCTCGTCTACAGCGTGGAGAAGCTGCTCAAGGAGCAGGGTGAGAAGGTCCCCGGTCCCGAGAAGGATGCCGCCGAGGCTTCACTGGCCAAGCTGAAGGACGCCCTTTCCGGCTCCGACCTCGATGCCATCAAGTCGGGCCTCGAGGACCTCACCTCCACCTCGCAGGCCTTCACCCAGAAGCTCTACGAGGCCACCGCCTCCGAAGGTGCCGGTCAGTACGACGGTGCCGGTAGTGACGGAGCCGGCGCCACCGGAGCCGACGACGACGACGTGGTCGACGCCGAGGTGATCGACGACGAGGACACCAAGTGAGCGATCCGCACCAGCCCGACGGGGTCGACGAGTCCGATGCCGTCGGGTCGGGGGAGCCGGAGCTCGCCGAAGATGGGGAGTCGTCCGCGGTTCCGGCGGGGGCCGGTTTCGACCCCTCCACGGCCAGCGTCGAAGACCTGATCGAGGTGCTCGAGAACACGACCGCGGCCCGGGATGAATACCTCGACGCTCTGCGCCGCAACCAGGCCGACTTCGAGAACTACCGCAAACGAGCGGCCAAACAGGTGGCCGACGATGCAGCCCGCGCCGTCGAGTCTCTGGTCGAGAAGCTGCTGCCGGTCATCGACGCCTGTGAAGCCGCCGCCCATCACGGATCCGAGGAGGTGGCGCCGATTCACGCCGCCCTGCTCGGATCTCTCGAGAAGGAAGGCCTCGAGCGCATCGACCCTCTGGGCCGGGAGTTCGATCCGACCCTGCACGAGGCGGTGATGCACGAACCGGCCGGAGACGGTGAGACCGAGACCGTTGTCGCCGCGGTCATGCGCGCCGGTTTCTCCTGGAAAGGGCGGGTCATCCGCCCGGCCATGGTCACCGTGAGGGGCTGAGCTTCCTGGTGCCAGCGCTAGCAACGATCCGACGGATGGGCCGAGACGGCCGAATTGGTTGACGGAGGTACGAGGAGGTGATCGCCCGTGGCCGCACAGCGTGAATGGTTCGAGAAGGACTACTACAAGGTGCTCGGTGTAACCGAGACCGCGGATGCCAAGGAGATCACCAAGGCGTACCGGAAACTGGCCCGGGAGAACCATCCCGACGCCAAGCCAGGTGATGCCGCGGCCGAGGAGCGCTTCAAGGAGATCTCCGCCGCCTACGACGTGGTCGGCGACGCCGAGAAACGCCAAGAGTACGACGAGGTACGTCGTCTCGGTCCCATGGGTGCCTTCGGTGGTGCCGGCGGGCCCGGGGGGTTCTCGGGCGGGCCCGGCGGGTTTACCTTCAACGTGGGTGATGTGGGCGGTGCCGGCGGGTTCGGTGACGTACTGGGCAACCTGTTCGGCGGTGGAGGCAGGGCGCGGGGTGGCCGCTCGCGAGGTACCGGGCCTCAGCGGGGAGGCGACCTCGAAGCCGAGATGCACCTCGATTTCACCGACGCCGTACAGGGGATCACCACCAGTCTCCACCTCGTGAGCGATGCGGCCTGCTCGGTCTGTGCCGGGATCGGTGCCGAACCGGGCACCGTCCCCCGGTCCTGCCCCACCTGCGGGGGGCGCGGCTCGGTCGAGGACGACCAGGGGTTCTTCGCCATGTCGCGGCCCTGCCCTGGCTGTGGCGGTAGGGGGTCCGTCATCGACTCGCCGTGTCGCAACTGTCGGGGGACTGGCGTGGAACGCCGACCCCGGGAGGTGAACGTCCGGATCCCGGCCGGGGTTCGGGACGGACAGCGCATCAGGCTCAAAGGTCGCGGAGACCCGGGCCGCAACGGCGGTCCGGCCGGCG
>JAGQSO010000041.1 GCA_020439505.1 Acidimicrobiales bacterium | reverse complement strand
GGGGATACGGAGGCGGCGATCCCGACCATTCAGCCTGATCCATCGTTGGAGCTCCTAGGTTCAGGCCCGTGACCGAACTTCCCGCCGGCCTCTACGAGCTGCTCGTGACCGAGGGCCTAGAGGCCCGACTCGATGCCCTGTCCGACGGGCTCACCGCGAGCCGGGTCGAGCTGGATAGGGCCGAGGCCGCCGACCGGATCGCCTGGCACATCAGCCATGAGGTCGAGCGGGCCATCGCGGGGGTGGCCGAGAAGGACCGCACGGCGGTCGGTGTCTCGGTGGCCCGTGATCTGATCGGCCGGCTCTCGGAACTGGTTGGGGCGGACCGCTCCGCTTCGCCGGTGGAGCCCGCCGTCACCCTGCGGGCGGTGACCGAGCCGCGGCCCGACGGTCGAGCCAGCACCGTCGACAGTCCACTGATCCCCCTGCTCGACACCACCCTGCTCACCAACTCGCCCGGCGAACCCACCCTGTGGAGCCAACTCCGTTCCGAGATCGACTCGGCTGACCGCATCGACGTGGTGATGGCCTTCATCCGCCGCAGCGGCATCGCCCCCCTCCTCGACGCGCTGCAACGCCACTGCGAGAGGGGACGGGACCTGCGGGTGCTGACCACCACCTACACCGGTTCCACCGAACAAGCCGCCCTGGAACAGTTAGTTCGACTCGGCGCCGATGTCCGGGTGTCCTATGACGTCACCACCACCCGACTCCATGCCAAGGCCTGGGTGTTCCACCGCCGCTCGGGGTTCTCCACCGCCTATGTGGGCTCGTCGAACCTCACCCATTCGGCCCAGGTAACCGGAATGGAGTGGAACCTGCGGGCATCCCAGGCCCGCAACCCCCATGTGATCGCCAAGTTCGACGCGGTGTTCGACAGCTACTGGGCCAGCGGCGACTACGTCGGCTTCGATCCCGACCAATTCCAGGTCGAACAGGCCCGCTCCGGTCGCAGCGATCACGGCCCGCTGGTGATCCTCAGCCCGGTCGAGATCAACCCCCTCCCCTTCCAGGACCGTCTCCTCGAACTGCTGGCCGTTTCACGAGAGCACGGCCACCACCGCAACCTGCTGGTAGCGGCCACCGGTACCGGCAAAACGGTGATGGCCGCCCTCGACTACGCCCGTCTGCGCGACCAACTGGGACGCTCGCGCCTGCTGTTCGTGGCCCACCGCGAGGAGATCTTGGACCAGAGCCTGGCCACCTTCCGCCACGCGCTGCGCGATCCCTCTTTCGGCGAGAAGTGGGTGGGTGGAGCCCGTCCCACCCGCTTCGATCACGTCTTCGCGTCGATCCAGAGCCTGAGCGGCGCTCGGTTGGAAGCCCTCGAACCCGACCACTTCGACGTGGTCGTCGTCGACGAGTTCCACCACGCCGCCGCCTCCTCGTACCGACGGGTCCTCGACCACCTTCGCCCCGTCGAACTGGTGGGCCTCACCGCCACCCCGGAACGCAGCGACGGCCTGCCCATCCTGAACTGGTTCGACGACCGCATCGCGGCGGAGCTACGGCTGTGGGACGCCATCGACCAGCAGTACCTGGTGCCGTTCCAGTACTTCGGGGTCCACGACGGAATGGACCTCACCGCCGTCCCCTGGCGGCGCGGTGTCGGCTATGACCCCGAGGCGCTGACCGCCTGCTACACGAGTTCTGACGCCTGGGCCCGATTGGTGGTCAAGGAGGTGGCCCGGCACTGCGACGTGGCGGAGATGCGGGCCCTCGGGTTCTGTGTGAGCATCGACCACGCCCGGTTCATGGCCCACAACTTCAACCACCACGGCATCTCCGCGGTGGCCATCTGGGGTGATACGCCCCGTGCCGAACGCCAAGCCGCGCTGGCGGACCTGAAGGCCGGCCGGGTCCGGGTGGTGTTCTCGGTCGACCTGTTCAACGAAGGTGTCGACGTCCCCGACGTGGACACCGTGTTGATGCTGCGCCCCACCGAGAGCCCGGTCCTGTTCCTCCAACAACTCGGACGCGGCTTGCGCAAGGCCCGAGGCAAGCCGTTCTGCACGGTGTTGGACTTCGTGGGAACCCACCGTCGGGAGTTTCGTTTCGACCGTCGCTATCGGGCGTTGCTCGGCGGTGGCCGCAGCGACGTTCAGCGAGCGGTCGAGGCGGGGTTCCCGTTCCTGCCCACCGGCTGTCACATGCAACTGGACCAGAAGTCGGCCGAAGTGGTGCTGGCCAGCATCCGCAGCGCCATCCCCACCAGATTCTCGGACCGTGTCGACGAGTTGCGGTCCCTGCGCAGCAACGACCCCACCATCGGCCTCGGCAGATTCCTCACCGAGTCCGGTCTCGACCTCGACGACATCTACAACGCCAACCGCTGCTGGTCTGATTACCTCGAAGCCGCTGGTCAGCCGATCCTGGATGAGGGCCCGTCCGAGAAGGCTCTGCGCCGGGCCGTCGGCCGTCTACTCCACATGGACGACGGCGAGCGCCTCACCCGCTACCGCGACCTGCTGGCGGTCGAACGACCGGTGGCCGCCGACCTGGGCGTCCGGGACCGACGGCTGCTCCAGATGCTGGTCGCCTCCCTCGGGGACCAGGTGCTACACCGCGACCACACCCTCCAAGATGGCGTCGACCTGGTGTGGTCCCATCCCCAGGTCCGAGCCGAGGTGGCAGAACTCACCACGGTGCTCGGCGACCAGGTCGACCACCTGCACCGACCGTTGTCCACCCACCCCGACGTACCCCTCCAGGTCCACGCCCGCTACTCCCGCATCGAGATCCTGGCCGCCACCGGAGCAGCCGGACACCGTGGCCAGGCCCCAGCGTGGCGGGAAGGGGTCAAGTACCTGCCCGAGGCCCGCGCCGACGCCTTCGTCTTCACCCTCGACAAGTCCAGCGGCAGCTTCTCTCCCACTACCCGCTACCGCGACTACGCCATCACCCGGAGCCTGATCCACTGGGAGAGCCAGTCGCGAACCACCGAGGACAGCCCCACCGGTCTCCGCTACCGAAACCACGTGGAGATGGGGCACACGATCCTCCTGTTCGCCCGCCTGCGAAACGACGACCGTGCATTCTGGTTCCTGGGCCCCGCCACCTACCGGAGCCACGAGGGCGAACGCCCCATGGCCATCACCTGGGAACTGGAGGTCCCGCTCCCCGGCGACCTCTACGCCTCCTTCGCCGCCGCAGTCGCCTGAGGTCGGGCGCCGCTTCGAGAAACGCCCCTCAAGAAGCACCGGTACCGACGAACGCGACGGCGTGGGGAAGGCGGGTGGCCCTGGGTGTGCGTACTCTTCGCCGCATGAGCGAGAGCCCCCGGGTTGCCGTGTACTGGGACTTCGAGAACGTGCACGCCTCCCTGCTTGACGAACTACGGGGGGACGGGGCCTATCGACGGTCCTTCTTTGCACCCCAGGAGACCATCGTCGACCTGGAACCGGTCCTCGACTTCGCCGCCGCCTTCGGCTCGATAGCGGTCAACCGCGCCTACGGAAACTGGCAGTGGTTCGGGAAGTACCGGGGCGCGCTCCAGGCACAGGCCATCGACCTCGTTCAGATGTTCCCGCTCAGCGGCCTCAAGAACGGTGCCGACATTCGTCTCGCACTCGACGTCCTCGAGGATCTGCACCAGTACGAACACATCAGCCATGTGGTCCTGGTGGCGGGCGACAGCGATTACGTGGCCCTGGCCCAGAAATGCCGCAAGCTCGGTCGGGCGTTCATCGCCGTCGGCATGCCCAAGACGAACGCCCTGTTCAAGGCGGCGTGTGATGAGTTCAAGTACTACGGCTCGCTCACCGAACCGATACCGGGCGACGAGGTGGTGCTGGACCCGAACCTCAACCCCGCAGCCGATGAGGTCTCCCCGGCCTTCGACTTGGACCATGCCTCCGCCCTCATACTGCGAGCGCTCAAGCAACTCCGATCCGGCAAGGACACGCCCTGGGTCAACAAGGGAAGCCTACGGCCAATGCTGGTGCGCCTCGACAGCTCCTGGGATGAGTCTCGTTATGGCTTCAAGAACATCTCCAGTCTCTTGAACGCGCTCGACGGTCTGGTCGCCGAGCGCCAGGTAGACAACCGTCGAGATGTGGCTCCCAGCAGCATGGTTGAAGGCAAACCTAAGCAGGTCGCCGTCAGCACCTCCGCCAATCCGGCGGATGCCGCGTCGAGAGCACCGGACCCACAGATCTCAGTCACCCAGAAGCCCGACGAGCCCGCCCCGGCCCAAGTTGTCGACACCGTCGACCCTGTCGACCGGGCCCTTAGGCGCCTCCAGGTTCGACTACCCGATGACCGCCAAAGCCTGTGGATGTCACCGTCTCTTCTGCTGCACACCTTCGAGTCGGCACCCGACCGGACCCTGCCGAGCCGCCAGGACGTGGTAGCGAGGCTTCACGGCGCACTCCAAGCCATTCGCCCCGCAGTCAGCGAGACCGATGCCCGCAAGATCCAGCAGATCTACTTCAAGGTCGGCAGCTTCGACCTGCTCGGCCGAGATGTCGGTTTGCGCCTGCTGATCACCGACGAGCAGGAGCTGACCGATCGGTTGGCCCGTGGCCTGTTGGAACGGATTCGGAGCCAGACACCAGATCTCCTCGAAGACGAGCAGGCACTCATCCACGGTCTCTGCGGCGACAAAAGCCCGTCAGCCGCGGTCGAGACAATCAAAAAGGTCCGACTCGAACTGACATGAGCCTGGAGAACGGTTGCGACTCGACCGGCGCATCACCCATGCCGCCGAGTGCGATCCGTCGACCTCCGAGACCGAGCTAACCAGCCCGTGCGGGGATCATCGCCGATCCACTGTCCTCATGTAGTCGCCAAGCGATCATCGGTTCACGGAACGCCAGGGTG
>JAGQSO010000251.1 GCA_020439505.1 Acidimicrobiales bacterium | reverse complement strand
GGCGATGTCGGCCTGTTGGGTTCGGGGCGGAACCTGGTGCAGATCATCGGACGGGCCGAGGCTCCCGGATCGGACGGTCCCGTCGCCCCGTCTCCCCTGTCCGCTCTGGGCGGCGGGGAGCCGGGCATGGCCAGCAACGGCTGGGCCTTCGGCGGCGACGTCACCGCCTCGGGCCACGGGATCGTCATGGCCAACCCCCACTTCCCGTGGGGAGGTGAGGGCCGCTTCTGGGAGTGCCACCTGACGATCCCGGGCGAGCTCGACGTCTATGGCGTCGCCCTACTCGGTGCGCCCGGCGTGCAGATGGGTTTCAACGAGAACATCGGCTGGTGCCACACGTTCTCGGCCGGCAGCCGTTTCACCTTGTCCCGGCTCGACCTGGTGGAGGGCACGCCCACGTCGTACCGCTACGGAGACACCACCCGCGACATGACCCCGACCACCTACGGGGTCGACGCCCTCGTCGACGGCGCGGTGGTCCGGGTGGAGCGGACCCTGTGGTCCTCACACATCGGTCCGATGGTGAACCTGCCCCTCATCGGGTGGGGTACCGAGATCGGCTTCACCTACCGGGACGCCAACCTCGACAACACCTCGATGCTCGAGCAGTTCCTGGCCATGTGCCGGGCCACCGACATGGACGATCTCCAGGCGTCCTACGCCCGAGTCCAGGGGATGCCGTGGGTGAATACGATGGCCGCCGATCGCAGCGGTCGGGTCTGGTACATCGACGCCTCGGCCACCCCCAACCTGTCGCCGACCGCCCAGGCCCGCTTCCGAACCCGGGTGACAGACGACCCGATCGCGGCTCTGCTCTATGAGAACCGGGTACCGCTGCTTGACGGGAGCGACCCCGACGACGAGTGGCTGGACGACCCCACCGCCAACCGGCCCGGCATCATCGGCCACCCCGGTCTGCCTCAACTCGAGCGCCGCGACTTCGTGGTGAACGCCAACGACTCGCACTGGCTGACCAACCCGGCCCAGCCGTTGGAGGGCTACTCGGTGCTCCACGGGTTCGAGCGCACCCCGCGGACTTTGCGGACCCGCCAGAACACCAAAGTGGTACAGCGGTTGGCCGAGGCCGGCGGGCTCAGCGTCGGACCGGTCCTCTTCACGCTGTTGGACAACGAGAGCCTGGGCGCCGAGTTGTTGCGCGACGAGGTGGTGGATCGTTGCCGGACGGTGGCGTCTTTCCCGGTGGATGGCAGCGACGTCGACCTGTTGGAGGCCGCTGACCTGTTGGAGGCTTGGGACGGTCGTTTCGACCTGGAGTCGGTGGGGGCGACGTTGTGGCGGGAGTTCATGGCCGGCTTCACGGTGGCCGACATCCGTTCGGGTGGCGCCCTGTTCGCGCTGCCGTGGGACCCCGACGATCCGATCGACACCCCTCGCGGTCTGGCGGCCGAGGTCAAGGGGTTCGATCCGGTGGCGCTGGCGATGGCGGTCGCCATCACCCACCTGGCCCGGGCCGGGGTCGCCCTGGACGCTCCGCTCGGTGAGGTCCAGTGGGCCCAGCGCGGCCCCCATCGGGTTCCGGTCCACGGAGGCGGAGAAGCCGACGGCGTCACCAACATCTTGGCCCCCGTCGGCGCCTTGAGCACCGCCAGCCTGGAGCCGGGTCACCCACCGTTGGCGACGGTCGCCGATCGCACCGCCCGCACCGGGCTGGCCGAGGGCGGCTACCGCTGCACCTACGGAACCAGCTTCCTGATGGCGGTCGAGCTCACCGATGCCGGCCCCAAGGGCTTCGGCCTGTTGGCTTACGGCCAGAGCGGTGATCCCCGTTCCGAACATCACGTCGACGGGACGCGGGCCTACTCCGAAAAGGCGGTCCGCCCCTTGTTGTTCCGTGACGCCGACATCGAAGCCGACCCCGACCTGGTGACCCGTCGGTTGTCAGGCGGGGCTTGATTCGGACTCGGCGAACAGCCGCCGGGGGTGGATCCGCCGGCCGGTGATGACCGAGGGTTCGATCCCGATCACATGGTCCTTGGGGCCCTCGGCCCAGGGCTGGGGCAACAGGCCTTCGGCATCCCACTTGGCGATCTCGCTGTCGAGCGCTTCGTAGAGCTGGCCCCGGACCACCACGCTCCACCCGGTCCGCCCGGCGCGGTCGTAGTCGTCCACCTCGAAGCACACCGATCGGTGAACGG
>JAGQSO010000250.1 GCA_020439505.1 Acidimicrobiales bacterium | reverse complement strand
GGGGGAGGCGGGGGTTGGGGGGCCTGAGCGGGCGGTAGCGGCAGGGTCGTATCGGCCGAGGGGCCCTGACGGCGGGGATCGAGGGCGGGATCCACGCCGGCGCCGACCCCGAGGAACACCTCCTCGAGCGACACCGTCCGCCGTCCCAGTCGTCGGATGCCGGCACCGGTGGAGGCAACCGCGTCCCGCACGGTGGTGAACAGGCCTTCGGGGCCGCTGACCAGGTAGCCGCGGCCCGCGGTGCGGATCTCGGCGCCGGTGGCGTGGATGGCGGTGAGCGCGGCCTCGATGGTGGGTGCGTCGCCGTCGAGCTCCAACATGAGTCCTTCGCCCGAGCCACGGAGCTCGTCGAGAGTTCCCGCCGCGGCAACGACACCTCCGGCCAGGATCACCGCGGCGTCACAGATCCGCTCCACCTCCTCGAGGAGGTGGGAGGAGATCAGAACGGTGATGCCGAACTCGTGTCCGACGCGGTGGATCAACTCCAACATGGCGTCGCGCTGTACCGGGTCGAGGCCGTCGGTCGGTTCGTCCAGCACCATCAGGTAAGGGTCGTGGGCCAGGGCCTGGGCCAACTTGATGCGCTGGCGTTGACCTGTCGACATGGTGCCGACCGGTCGACCCCGCTCTTCACCCAGGCCGACCTGCCATAGGGCGTCGCTGGCCCGGTTGGTTGCTTCCTGACGGGGCAGGCCGTGGATCTCTGCCACGTGGCGCACCAGGTCCACCGCCTTGACGTCGGGCGGTAGCAGGTGGTGTTCGGGGCTGTAGCCCAGACGGGCCCGCACGTCGGGGCCTGCCGTGGTGGGGTCCAAGCCGAAGACCCGGATGGTGCCGCCGTCGGGTGGGGTGAGTCCGAGGATCATCCCGATCAGGGTGGTCTTGCCGGCCCCGTTGGCCCCCAACAGGCCGGTTACCCCGGGGCCGACCGAGAACGTTGCGCCGCCGAGCACCGGGGTCGACCCCCAGCGCTTGACCACGTTGGTCACCTCGATGACGGCAGCATCGGACATCATCCCACCGGTCACGGGGGGGAGCCTACGGCGCTTGCGGCCCAGTCATGTGTCACGCGGAGCCTGAGGAGGAGCCGAGCCTGCTCAGAGTCCGCCGACGACATCGATGGGGATCTCGACCTCGTTGATCCGACTCCCGTCCTTGGCGCTCGACTCGAACAGCACCACGGTCGTGTCACCGATGTGGCCGTCCAGGTCGATCTCGGCTTCGAAGGTGCCTCGAGTACCGGTCCCGGAGGTGGCGGTGTCGAACCCGGACGCGATCACCTTGCCGTTCTCATCGAGAACCTCGTACTGGTAGGTGGCCTCGAAGGTGTTCGACGTACCCGAGATGCGCAGGGGTGAGGTGATTGTCGCTCCTGGTGTCGGTGAGAGGAGGAGGATCGCCGGGGTGACGTCTTCGATGTCGAGGCGGTCGAGGTCTGTCGCCGGTACGCCCTCGCCCCCGATGCCGTCGACCTCCTTGCCGTCGATGCGGATGGTGACCGAGCTGACGGTGTCGAACTGGGTGAGGGTGGCCACCACTTGGGCGACCCTGAGCTGCATGGAGAGGCTGCCGCCACCCGATTCGAACCCGGCGCTCAGGTCGACGGTGGCGACGCCGTCGGCGATGTTCACGCCCAGCACCTCGGTCCCGGCGGGTACCGCGTTGGAGAACCCGATTCCCGATTCCACCTCGTTGGGTCCGGCGATCACCGCCTCCAGTGCGGCCGCTCCGATCCCGACCCCGGTCACCGATCGGGTCGTGGCGGCGATCTTCTCGTCGCGGACGAAGTACACGGTGACGTCGCTCTGGCTGGCCGGCTCAGACGAGCTGGTGGAGCCGCCGGCGGCGGTGGTGGTGGAACCGGCCGCGGTGGTGGAGCTCGCAGTTCCGGGTGCGGTGGAATCGGCCTTGTCGCCGTCGTCGCTGCCACACCCGCCAAGCACCAGTGTGGCCGCCAGCAGCCCGACGGCGGTCACCCGTCTGGCTCGGCGCAGGTGAGCGCCGGTGGGTCGTGGCGTGACATCGGCGGCGGGCGGACGGCTGGGGATCATCACCCCATCCTTGCCCAACAACGCGGGCTGGTGGTGGCGGGTCGGCAGGGTTGCAGTTCCGGGCCCGCGCCAAGGTGTCGGTGAACTGGGGGAGGGCCGGCGCGGGTCGGGGCCTACTCTGAACCCATGCCCGAACTGCGCTCTCGTACCTCGACCCATGGCCGCAACATGGCCGGTGCCCGTGCCCTGTGGCGGGCCACCGGCATGACCGATGAGGACTTCGGCAAGCCGATCGTGGCCATCGCCAACAGTTACACCCAGTTCGTGCCCGGCCACGTCCACCTCAAGGACATGGGCGACATCGTGGCCGAGGCCGTTCACGCCGCGGGGGGTGTCACCAAGGAGTTCCACACCATCGCGGTGGATGACGGCATCGCCATGGGCCACGGCGGGATGCTCTACAGCCTGCCCAGCCGTGAGGTGATCGCCGACTCGGTCGAGTACATGGTGAACGCTCACTGCGCCGATGCCCTGGTGTGCATCTCCAACTGCGACAAGATCACCCCGGGCATGCTCAACGCCGCCCTTAGGCTCAACATCCCCACCGTGTTCGTGTCGGGTGGGCCTATGGAGGCCGGCAAGGCCGTGGTGGTTAACGGCGTGGCCCACGCGCCTACCGACCTCATCACCGCCATCGCCGCCAGCGCTTCTCACGACGTGACCGACGAGGGCCTCGACGAGGTCGAGCGTTCGGCCTGTCCCACCTGTGGGTCGTGTTCGGGGATGTTCACCGCCAACTCCATGAACTGCCTCACCGAGGCGCTGGGCTTGTCGCTGCCGGGCAACGGGTCGACGCTGGCCACCCACGCCGCCCGTCGTGATCTGTTCGTGGAGGCGGGGCGGATCGTAATGGATCTGGCCCGTCGGTACTACGAGGACGACGACGAGTCGGTGCTGCCCCGCAACGTGGCCAGCGTGGCCGCCTTCGAGAACGCCATGGCGCTCGACGTGGCCATGGGTGGCTCCACCAACACGGTCCTGCACATCCTGGCCGCCGCCCACGAGGCCGGTCACGACTTCGACCTGGACGACATCGACGCCATCAGCCGCCGCGTGCCGTGCCTATCCAAGGTGGCCCCCAACTCCGATTTCCACATGGAAGACGTGCACCGCGCCGGCGGGATCCCAGCCCTGTTGGGCGAGCTACGTCGGGCGGGCAAGCTCAACACCGAGGTGCACAGCGTCCACTCTCCCGACCTGGAGTCGTGGTTGGACGAGTGGGATGTGCGGGGCGGCAAGGCCAGCGAACGGGCCATCGACCTGTTCCACGCCGCCCCCGGCGGGGTGCGCACCACCGAGGCGTTCAGCACCACCAACCGGTGGAAGCGCCTGGACACAAACGACCAGGTCGGGTGCATCCGCAGCATCGAGCACGCCTATTCCGTCGACGGTGGCCTGGCCATCCTCCGGGGCAACCTGGCCCCCGACGGTTGCGTGATCAAGGCGGCGGGCAT
>JAGQSO010000040.1 GCA_020439505.1 Acidimicrobiales bacterium | reverse complement strand
CGTCACGGCCGACACCGTCACGGCCGACACCGTCACGGCCGACACCGTCACGGCCGACACCGTCACGGCCGACTGAACGACTCGACCCTCCGGGCGCGCAAGAGCCCGGGCCGTCGGACCCGGGCTCTTGCGTTACTGCAAATTTCTTGGGGGGATGGGCTACATCATCCCGCCCATGCCGCCCATTCCACCCATACCGCCGGGCATGCCGCCGGCGGCCTCTTCCTCGGGCTTGTCGGCCACGATGGCTTCGGTGGTGAGCAGGAGGCTGGCGATCGACGCCGCGTTCTGAAGCGCGGCACGGGTCACCTTGGCGGGGTCGATGACGCCAGCCTTGACCAGGTCCTCGAACTCGCCGGTGGCGGCGTTGAGGCCGGTGGCACCGGTCTCACGCTCGATCTGTTGGACCACGACCGCGCCCTCGAGACCGGCGTTGGCGGCGATCATGCGGGCCGGGGCGTCGAGCGCCCGATGCACCGAACGGGCACCGGTGGCCTCGTCACCCTCCAGGCCTTCGAGCACGGTTGTGACCGCGGCACGGGCCCGAACCAGAGCGGTTCCGCCGCCGGGGACGATGCCCTCCTCGATGGCGGCGCGGGTAGCCGACAGGGCGTCCTCGATGCGGTGCTTCTTCTCCTTGAGCTCCACCTCGGTGGCGGCACCGACCTGGACGACGGCGACGCCGCCGGCCAGCTTGGCGAGGCGCTCCTGGAGCTTCTCGCGGTCCCAGTCCGAGTCGGTCTCGTCGATCTCACGCTTGATCTGGGCGACACGACCGTTGACGTCATCGGCGGCGCCGCCGCCCTCCACGATGGTGGTGTTGTCCTTGGTGATGACCACCTTGCGGGCCGAGCCCAACAGGTCGAGGGTGGTGTTCTCCAGCTTGAGGCCGACGGTCTCGGAGATGACCTGACCACCGGTGAGGATGGCCATGTCGCCGAGCATCGCCTTGCGGCGCTCGCCGAAGCCGGGGGCCTTGACCGCCACCGAGTTGAAGGTGCCGCGGATCTTGTTGACCACCAGGGTGGCGAGGGCCTCGCCCTCGATGTCCTCGGCCACGATCAGCAGCGGCTTGCCGGTCTGCATGACCTTCTCCAGCACCGGCACCAGGTCGGCGACGGCGGAGATCTTGCTCTCGGTGAACAGCACCAGGGCGTCCTCGAGAACGGCTTCCTGGCGCTCGGGGTCCGACACGAAGTACGGGGACAGGTAGCCCTTGTCGAACTGCATGCCCTCGGTGAACTCGAGGTCGATGCCGAAGGTGTTGGACTCCTCGACGGTGACCACACCGTCCTTGCCGACCTTGTCGATGGCGTCGGCGAGGACCTCGCCGATGGCCTTGTCGTTGTTGGCCGAGATGGTGGCGACCTGGGCGATCTCGCTGCGGTCGTCGATCTCCTTGGCCTGCTCGGCGATGGACTCCACCGCCGCGGTGACGGCCTTGTCGATGCCGCGCTTGAGAGCCATGGGGTTGGCGCCGGCGGTCACGTTGCGAAGGCCTTCGCGGACCAGGGCCTGGGCCAGCACGGTGGCGGTGGTGGTGCCGTCGCCGGCGACGTCGTTGGTCTTGGTGGCGACCTCCTTGACCAGCTGGGCCCCCATGTTCTCGTAGGGGTCCTCCAGCTCGATCTCACGGGCGATCGACACACCGTCGTTGGTGATGGTGGGGGCGCCGAACTTCTTCTCCAGCACCACGTTGCGGCCGCGCGGGCCGAGGGTCACCTTGACGGCGTCGGCCAGCTTGTTGACACCGGCCTCGAGGCCACGGCGGGCCTCCTCGTCAAACTTCAGGATCTTGGACATGTGGTTTCCTCAGCTCACTTCTCGACGATGGCGAGAACGTCGCGGGCGTTCAGGATCAGCACGTCCTGGCCGTCGACGGTGATCTCGGTGCCGCCGTACTTGGAGTAGACGACGGTGTCGCCGACCTTGATGTCCATGGGGATGCGGTTCTCGCCGTCCTCGTCCCAACGGCCCTCACCCACGGCGAGCACCTCGCCCTGCTGGGGCTTCTCCTTGGCGGTGTCGGGGATGACCAGGCCGCTGGCGGTGGTCTCCTCGGCGTCGCCGGGCTTGACGACGATCCGGTCTTCGAGCGGCTTCAGGGACATTGCGCCTCCAGTGGCGGGTGGGTTCGGTGCCTGCACACCCGGTGTCGGGCGTTAGCACTCCTCTATTGCGAGTGCTAACGATACGGCCCGGAACCGCCAGTCGCAAGCAGTCTCGACCCGAGAGTGCTAACCCCACCCAGCGGTGTGGGTGGCGTACCGTCCCGGCGATGTCTCACCAGGCGTTGTCCGCGGTAGTCGCCATCGCCGGTGGCCTGGTCCTGGCGGTGCTGCTGTTCGTCCCGGTGGCGGCGGTCATGTACCGGCGCAACGGGAGCCTCACCGGCGGCGACCTGGCGACGCTGGTCGCCACCACCGTCTACGGGCTGGCGCTGTGGACCTACACGCTGCTGCCGCTACCGATCGACCTCGACTACCGGTGTCGTCGTCCGATCGCCGATGTCCGAAGCCTGTGGTACGGGATCTTGGCCCATCCCCACGCCACCGCACTGGACCTGGCCCGCAACCCGATGGTGCTCCAACTCGTGTTGAACGTCGCCCTGTTCGTCCCTCTGGGGGTGCTGTTGAGGGTGAAGGCCCGCCGGGGTGTGTTCGTGGCCGCCGTCGCCGGTCTGGGGGTGTCGCTGATGATCGAGACGACTCAGTACACCGGGATCTGGGGCCTCTACCCGTGCGCCTACCGGTACTTCGACGTCGGCGACCTGATCACCAACCCCGTCGGTGCCGTGGTCGGGTCGGTGATGGCCGCCCTGGTGGTGGGCCGTGAGCCCGAGCGCCGGGCCCGGGCGCTGCCCCGCCTCACGCCCGGTCGGCGTCTGGTCGCTCTGGTCAGCGACCTCCTGGTGATCGGCCTGCTGGGAACGGTCACCGTCGTGGTGTGGAGGGTGTGGTCGATGATCGACCCCGGAGTACCGACCGGCCCCGACGACGCTCACACCCAGGCGCTCCTCCAGTGGGGGCTGCCCTTGGCCGTCCAGGCGATCGCGGTACTCGGCTGGGGTTGCACCATCGGTGAGGCCGTGGTCCAGATCCGTACCCGGCCCCGCCGGCGGCGTTGGACCCTGACCGGCCGGATCATGAAGCTGGCCACCGGGGTAGGCGCCCTGTGCGTGCTGGCCGCGGGGATCATCCCCGCATCGGGCTGGATACTGACGGCCCTGCTGGTCGCCCACCTCGCCGCGGTGGCCATCCCCGGTGGCCGGGGACTCAGCAACACCTTGGCCCGTCTGGACGTGGAGTTGATGGAGACCAGTGGATGATCAGACGAGGAGACCCTCGGCTCGGAGCCAATCTTGCACCTGGGCCATCCCCTCTTCGAGGGGCACTTGGGGCCACCAGTCGAGGATCCGGTGGGCCTTGTCGTTGGACACGCCTCGGGTCTTGGCCAGCATCAACATGACGCCTCGACCCAACTCGGTGTGACGACCCCGGGCCCGGGCCGCCAGCCGTGCCGCCTCGGCCGCGGCCACCGCCACCGCGGTGGGGGCGTTGCGGGGCGGGTCGGTCAGGCCCAACATCCGCGACAGGTAACCGAAGTACTCGAGGGTGGTGACGGGATCCTCGCCTCCGAGGTGGAAGATCTGCCCGGCGGCATCGGGGTGCGACGCCGCCCTCACAACCCCGTTCACCAGGTCGTCGATGTAGATCGGGGTGAACAGGCCCCGGCCCCGCGCCGGCAGCAGGAACCGGTTGGAGCGCATGGCCGCCAACGGTTCGAGCACCCACGCCCGACAGCCCGGGCCGTACACATCGGCGGGACGGATGACGGTGACGGCCTGGCGACCGGCGGCTTGGGCGGCCAACACCAGGTGTTCGGCGGTGATCTTGGTGTCGGTGTAGGGGTTGCCGGTGGGCATGAGGGGCCAGTCCTCATCGAGGTCCCGGCCCGGCAGAAGCCTGCGGGAGGCGTCGGGGTGGGCGTGGGCGAACCGGGTCACCCCCATGGTGGAGATCTGCACGAACCGTCGAACGCCAGCGTCGGCCGCCGCGTCGAGGACCCGTTGGGTTCCGATCACGTTGACGTGCCACGCCGTCTCGACGTCGATGTTGTTGGAGACGATCGCCGCGGTGTGGATCACCACCTCCGCGTCACCGATCGCCTCCTTCCACCCGGCCGGGTCGGTGATGTCACCAGCCACCACTCCGAGGGCCGGCTCCGCCGCCACGTCGACGCCGCGCACCACGACCCCACGGCGGCGGTAGTGGTCGGCCAACGCCCTGCCCATGAACCCGTTGGCTCCGGTGATGAACACCGAATCGGGCAGCCCGGTGATGCTCGACCGCTCGTCCATCCCGACAGCCTCAGTAGGTGCGGGCGGCGCGGAACTGGTCGTAGCCGATGGGGTTGGCGTTGAGGGCGGGATCGACCTTGACGTGGATCACCGCCGGAAGACCCGAGGCCCGGGCCCGCTCCACCGCCAGGGCCAGGTCCGCCATGGTGTCGACGTACTCGCCGTGACACCCGAGCGCCCGGGCCAGGTGGTCGTAGCGCACCTCGCTCGACAGTTCGGTGCCGTGGAGCTGGTCGTCGGGCACCCCCTGGTGACGGTGGGCGGTGCGTTCCATGCCCCAGCCGTCGTCGGCCACCACGATGCACACCACCGCGGCCCCGACCCGGCGGGCCGTCTCGAGCTCCATGGCGTTGAACCCGAACGCTCCGTCGCCCGAGATCAGATAGACGCAGCGGTCGGGGGCGGCCAGCTTGGCACCGATGGCGAAGGGCAGGCCGGTCCCGAGGTAGCCCATCTTCACCGAGTAGAGGAACGAGTCGGGGGTGTAGACGGGGTTGAGGGCCACCGCCCACAGGGTGGTGTTGCCGCCGTCGGCCACCACCACGGCGTCACGGGGGAACAGGTCGCGCACCGCCATGACCAGCTGCCCCGGGTTCACCCCCACCTCGGCTTCGGCCAGCACGTGAGGGGTGGCGTTGGCAACCGCCTCGGCGTGGATGGCGGCGTAGGTCTCGGCCCCCGCCAGTTCGGACCGGGGTTCACAGCGGGCTCTGACTTCGGTGACCAGACGAGACAAAGACCGGCGGGCGTCGGCCAGGATCATCTGGTCGAAGGGACGGTTGAGCCCGAGCGAGGCGGGGTCGCAGTCGATCTGGATGGTGTGCTGGGTAGCGGGGTCACCCCACGCCGGCGGCAGGCCCCACCCGTCGTACTCCCCCAGCCGGGCGCCCACCACCAACACCACGTCGGCGTCGGTTCGCACCGCCCGCAAGGTGTTGGCGTCCGCGATCGGGAAGTAATGAGGGTGGTCCTCGGGGACCACACCCCGCGCTCCCAGGGTGGTGCTCATGGCGGCGGCCAGGTGGTCGCCCAGGGCCACGAACTCCTCTGATGCCTCGGCCCACAGCACCCCCTTGCCGGCGAACAGGAACGGTCGTTCGGCGGCGGCCAACGCTTCGGCGGCGGCCGCTACCGCGTCGGGGTCACCCGCCCCGACATCGATCACACGGTGGCGCGAGGCCGGGGTCAGGGTGAGGGTGGACGGGTCGATGGTCTCGTTGAGCAGTTCGTCGGGGATGGCCAGGAACGCCGGTCCGGGACGGCCCACCGTGGCGGCCCTGAAGGCGGCCCGAACCAGGTCCGGGACCCGGTCGGCCCGTGAGATCAGAGCCGAGAACTTGGTGATGGGGCGGGCCATGTCGACGAGGTCGGTGGCCTGCCAGGCCCCGCCCCGGTCGGGCGAGTTCACCGCGGCCCGCCGGGTGCAGGCGATGGCCACCACCGGATGGCCCTCGCCTTGCGCACTGGTGAGCCCGGCCAACATGTTGGCCCCGCCCGGGCCCGGGTTGCCGATGACCACCGCGGGGCGGTGGGCCAGGCGGGTGTAGGCCTCGGCCACGTGGGCGGCGGCCTCCTCGTGACGGGTGTTCACGTAGGAGATGCCGTAGGCGCCGGTGTGACGCACGAAGGGGATGTGGGCACCGTCGACGATCCCGCACATGAAGTCGACGCCTTCGAGGGCCAGGCAGCGAACCAGCAACTCACCCACCGTCACCGGCGCACGGGCGTCGTCAGCCCCGCTCCCGGCCCCGGCGGTCTGCAGTTCTGATTCAGCCATGGTCTCCTCCACGCCGCCAACCTGTGGCCGTCCTCCTCATGGACGGACTGACCCCGCCAACCTCCGTCCCGGCCACCCGCGTCGGCCGGGACGGAGGCGAAGGCCCCGGTCACATGAGCCGGGCGAAGAAGCGGGTGAAGGCATACGCCTCGTCGGTGACCGATCCCACCACCGCGGGGGCCCCGGTACCCTCGGCCGCGAAGTCCAGCACCGCGTGGTGGACGGTGGCCTCGGTGGGTGGGGCGAGCAAGGCGAGGGGGTCACGGTCACTGGAACCCAGGACCACCTTGCCCGATCCCGACCGGCACGACCGGAACGACTCACCCGCCGCCGGCACCTCGATCAGGCACATGCCGTTGACGATGCTGCCGAACAGGTTCACGAAACGTCGATCGAACAGGGCCGGGGGCGCGGGTTCGTCGACGGTGAGAGCGGCCTCGATTCGTATCAACTCGGTGTCGCGACGCGACGTGGTGGCCGTGACCTGATCGCCGTCCACGTCGACGGTCATCTCGGCCATCTTCTTGGGGAACCCCAACATCTCCCGGCCCAGGATCAGCGCGGTGTCGTCGTCGACGACCATCCACGGGCAGTGCAGGTGAGGGCCCTTGGCGTCCCGGCAGTGCAGCAGGACCGCGGCCTCCTTGTAGACCGATCCAAAGGTGGTGAACGGGTAGTCGGCCACGAACACCGTGGCCACCGCGGGATCATCCAGTTCGAGTCCCGGGGGCAGCAGTTGGCGGGCGGCGTCGACGTCGACGGGCACCTCGGCCCATACGACCTCCGCGCCCACCCACGTGTAGCCGGTGGTGCCCCCGTCGGCCCCTGGTTGCGCTGAGGGGTTCTGATCATTCATCGCCTTCTCCTATCGGTCCTGGCGGATTGGTCGGGTCTTGGCCGCGGCTACGGGCTGGCGGTCAGGTGGTCCATGGCGATCAGCCCGAGGACGTCGTTGGAGCCGTCCTCGATCATCGATGCCCGGGCGTCGCGCAGCAGCTTCTCGATCGGGTACTCCCGGCTCAGGCCGTTGCCTCCGAACAGGCCGAGGGCGTCGCTGGCCACCTCGAAGGCGGTCTGGGTGGCCGTCACCTTGGAGGCGATCGATGCCGCCACCTGGGGTCCGGCGGTGGCGTTGGTGATCATCACGTGGCGGCTCAGGGCCCTCGCCGCCTCCACCCGCCGGAACATGGAGAACAGCTGACCCCGGACGTTCTGGTGGCGGATGATCGGCCCGCCGCCCTGCTGGCGCTGCTGGGTGTACTCGAAGGCGGCCTCACACGCCGCCCGAGCCACCCCCGAGAACGTGACCCCCATCGACGAGTTGGCCAGGGCCAGGACCATGCCCCCCGCCCCGGGCATGGGCGGAAACACCAGGTGCTCGGCCGAGACCCGCAGGTCGTCGAAGAACAGCTCGCCCTGGTTCAGGCTGCGCTGGCCCAGCTTGTCCAGCGGTTTGCCCCGCTGGACGGCCGGGTCGTCCAGGTCCACCAGGAAGGCCCCCATCCCGGCGGGGCCGCTGCCGGGTTCCACCCAGCAGAACAGCGCCGCGCTCTTGGCGATGGTCCCGTTGGAGACCCACGCCGCCTTCTGGCCCCTGATGATCCAGTCGTCACCGTCGCGGCGGGCAACGCAGTTGGGTCGCCCCGGCATGTCCTGGAGGTGGTCGGCGTACATCAGCACGTCGCTGCCGTGGTCGGGTTCGGTGATGGCCCAGCACCCGATCAGCCCGGGGCGGTCGAACCGTTCCATCAGGGCCGGGTTTCCCGACAGTCGGGCCAGCATCCGGGGAAAGGTGGACACCTCGAGGGAGATGGCCAACCCGGCGTCGCCCCATCCGAGCCGCTCGGCCACGGTGGCCTGGAGGCGAGCCACCCGGTCGGCCGGCAGTCCGCTGTCGGACAGTTCGGAGGGGTCGACGCCGAGCTCGCGGTAACGGGCCACCACATCCCACAGGGGGGAGTCGTCGGCCACCACCTGGGCGGGATCGGCCATGGCATCGAGGGTGCGGCCGACGGGGCGCAACACGTCGAGGGCGAATCGTTCCACCGCGTCGACGATCGGCTGGTCGTCGGGGTGCACCTCATCGATGTGGGCGAACACGGCCACGCTCCCTTGGCCACCGTGATCGGGTGGTTGGGACCACTGTCCTCCCCGGACCGGCGACCCAAGAAGGGACCAAGGTCCCCACCGGTGGGGCTGGGCGATGAGATCGGTCACACCCGGTAGGTTCCCGACCATGACGTCACCGACCACGCCACCCCAGGCCGCTCCGACCCGACCCATCCGGGACGGGCGGTCATGACCCTCAGCGCCGCAGCGGTCAACGCCATGCTGACCGAACATTTTCCTGGGGCATCGGCGTCGTGCGCCGAGCTCGGTCCGGACTTCGCGGTGGCCTCCAACCCGATCACCGACTTCTCGATCCGCCCCGGCGGCTTCGTGTCGGGTCCCACCCAGTTCGCCATGGCCGACGCGGCGCTGTGGTACCTGACCTTCGTGGCCATCGACCGGATCGAGCCGATGGCGCTCACCTCCGAGCTGTCGATCCGCTTCCTCCGTCCCGCCCAGGGGGAACGGATCTGGGCCCGGGCCCGCCTCAACACCGCGACCCGTCGCTCGGTGGTCGGCTCGGTCGACATCTGGATGGACGACAACGAGGACCGCCCCACCGCAGTAGCCCAGGGCACCTACGTGCTACCCCGCACCTGACCGAACCCCCGAAGGGCTCGCGGTTCGCGCTGGCTTCAACCCAGCAGGGGGAGTTTGAGGTTGGGGTCGGCTCCGTGGTCGAGGCTCGACGGGCCGTCGGAGGCCAGACGCCACCAGGCGGCGGCGGCGACCATGGCGGCGTTGTCGGTGCACATGGCCCGGCTGGGCAGGAACCCGTGGACGCCGTCCTCGACGCAGGCCGACAGGAACCGTTCGCGCAGCAGCGAGTTGGCGGCCACTCCACCGCCCAGCACCAAGCCCTTGGCCCCGATCTGGGCCGCGGCCCGACGGGCCTTGGTCACCAACACGTCGACCACCGCCTCCTGGAAGCTGGCCGCGACATCGGCGGTGACGACGTCGGGGTGTTTGCGGACGTGGTTGATGACCGCGGTCTTGAGCCCCGAGTAGGAGAAGTCGAGACCGTCGTTGAGCATGGCCCGGGGGAAGGCGATGGAATGGGGGTCGCCGTCCATGGAGATGCGGTCGATGGCCGGGCCCCCCGGGTAGCCGAGGCCGAGGTAGCGGGCCACCTTGTCGAATGCCTCACCGGCGGCGTCGTCGAGGGTCGACCCCAGGAGCCGGTAACGGCCGTGTCCCTCCATGGCCACCAACATGGTGTGACCGCCCGACACCAGGAGCACCACCACCGGCAGCTCCAAGCTGGGGTCTTCGACCAGAGCGGCGTAGAGGTGGGCTTCGAGGTGGTTGACGGCCACGAAGGGCACGTCCCACACCAGCGCCAGGGCCTTGGCGGTGCTGACCCCGACCAGCAGCGAGCCGACCAGGCCGGGGCCGACGGTGGCAGCGACGGCATCGAGGTCCGGACCGGTGACCCCGGCCTCGACCAGCGCCTCGGCGATGACCGGGGTCAGCAGGTCGACGTGGGCCCGGCTGGCGATCTCGGGAACCACCCCACCGAACCGGGCATGGATGTCGACCTGGCTGGACACCACCGACGAGCGGACGAGGTGACCACCGACCACCACCGAAGCCGCGGTCTCGTCGCAGGAGGTCTCGATGCCGAGGATGGCGGTGGCCGGTCCCACCGGTGAGGTGGTGTCGTGCTGGGCGGTGGTGGTGGTCATGTCGGGTTCTGGATCTGGCTGGTCGCAGGGGTTCGGCGACGACGGGCGGTGGGCGGTGTGAACGCTCCCGAGGTCAGGAGACCGACGGATGTCTCGACGGTACCGCCACCGGCTCGGGAAACCCGCTCCGCCGGGTAGGAGGATCCAGCGACGCCGCCAACGAGTCGATGCGTTCGCGGTACTCGGGCCCCGACACCTCGTGGGCCCACATGACCAGGGCGTCCTCACCGTTGTCCGAGTAGTAGGCCTTGCGAGCCCCGGCCGGCGCGAACCCGAACCGTCGGTACACCGACTGGGCCACCGTGTTGGACACCCGAACCTCCAAGGTGAGCTGGTTGGCCCCCATCTCGAGGGCTCCGGCGACCAGTTCGACGAGCAGACGGGTGGCGACCCCGCGGGCCTGCCAGCGGGGATCGACGGCGACGGTGGCGACGTGGCCGTCATCGGCGATCATCAGAAGTCCGGCGTAGCCGATGACCGTGGAGCCGACCCGGGCTACCACGTAATGGCGGCCGGGGCGGTCCAACTCATCCTCGAACAGCCGCGACGACCAGGGCCGGGGATAGACCTGCTCCTCGATGTCCAGCACCGCCCGCAGGTGGCGGCGCCGCATGGGCGAGATCGTCACCACCTCTCGGTGGCTCCCAGCCGGGTCGGTCGGCGGCATCGGTGGTGCCACATCGGAGACCGGGGTCACGCCCCCTCCCGGGTCGACCAGTTGATCTCGGCGTCGGGTTTGCGGAGGTAGTTCAGCTCGATCTCGTGGGGCCGGACCCAGTCCTCGCGCAGGGCCCGGGCGTGGGCAAGCTGCACCAGCGAACGGGCCGAGGGATAGGCGTGGTCGCCCCCGGCCACCTCCACGTCGGGCCGGTCGGTGAACCGGTCGGCGTATCGGATGGCACCGTCACCGGCCAGAAGGGTCTCACCCGGTTGAGCCAAGAGCTCGGCTTCGAGCTCGTCGGGTGACCCGACCACTGGTTCGCTCAGCCTCTGCACCCCACCGGGGACCTGTCGGTAGAACGCCCAGAAGACCTCACCCCGTCGGGCGTCGATGACCGCGGCGATGCGACGGTCGGTGTAGCGGAGGGGGAAGGCCAACAGATCGAGGCTGGACACCGCGATCATCGGGACCCGTAGGGCCTGGGCGATGGCCTTACCCGACGCCACCCCGACCCGGAGGCCGGTGAACAGTCCGGGTCCGTTGTCCACCGCCACGCAGGAGATCTCGCTCAGCTCGACCCGGGCCTGACGGCACACGAAGTCGATGGCCGGCGTGAGGTTCTCGGCGTGGCGCTTGCCCCGAGCCGAGTGCGACGAGGCCAGCACACCCTCGTGGCCGCCGATCGCGCAACCGACCTGGGCGGTGGCGCTCTCCAGACCGAGGATCAACACGGGTCCGCTCCTTGCTCGCTCTCCGGGCCGTCACCGTCGACGGCGCCGCGACTGACCCGGCCGACCCAGCGTTCGACCGTCTCGGCCAGCAACCGACGCCGGGCCGCCCAACGCGATCCCCGGGTGGTCAGCTCCAGGTGGCGGTCGTCGTCGCCGTCGCCAAAGGTGATCCGTACCTCCAAGATGTGCTCGCCCAGGGCCGGGATCACGGCGTCGCCCCACTCGACCACCATGACGGCGTCCTCGTCGAGCATCTCTCCGATGCCGAGCTCGGACACCTCACGGATCTGGTCGAGGCGGTACACGTCGAGGTGGTGGAGATCGAGCCTCTCGCCCGGGTACTCGCGCACGATGGTGAAGGTGGGACTCGTCACCAGATCGGAGACCCCGAGGCCACGGGCGAAACCCTGGGTGAAGGCCGTCTTTCCTGCCCCCATCTCCCCCGCCAGCACCACCACGTCACCGGCGTGGCAGATGAGGGCCAGCGCCTCGGCCAGGCTCTGGGTCCCAGCGGCGGAGTCGGTACTGACACGCACGGTTTCGATGGTAACGACGCGGAACGGTTTAGAACGGACCGCCGACCGGTTCGACCTGATCGGCCTCCACCGGACGGTCGTCGACGGCGACCGCCTCCGCCACCGACGATGCCGATCCTTCGACTCGGGCCACCAGGGCGTCGATCAGTTCGGCCAGTTCGTCGGGACGTTCCTGCATCAGCTGATGACCGGCCCGGGGCAGGACCACGAACTCCGAACCCGGCATGGTCCGGGCGATGGCCCGCCCGGCAGGCACCGGGGTGAGGATGTCGCGGGTGCCGACCACCACCACCGACGGGGTGCGGGTGGCCCGCAGGGCATCGCGGGCATCGTGCTCCACGATGCCCAGCAGCGACTCGATGAGGTTGGCGTCGTCCATGGAGGTGGTCATCTCGTGAACGATGTCGATCGCCCGGTGGTGAGGGCGGTCACCGAACACCGTCCTCACCGCGGGACGGGTCACCAACTTGCGGGTCGGCAGGTTCGCTCCCCGTTCGATCCGGGCTCGACCAGAGGCCAGCACCCGACGGGCAAGCCCTTCCATGTAGGGCGGTACGGCCTGATGACCGGCGGTGGCCACCAGAGCCACCGCCGCCACCCGTTCGGCCAGCACGTCGGGGTGGTCGCCGCAGAACCGCATCACGGTCATGCCGCCCATCGAGTGACCGACCAGCACCGCGTCGCGCAGGTCGAGAGCCTCCAACAGGGTGGCCACGTCGGTGGCCAGGCGCGGCAGACCCAACCCCAACGACCCGACCTCGGAGCGACCATGACCCCGCAGGTCCACCGAGACCACCCGGTAGCGGTCGCTCAACTGGTGGAACTGGGGAGCCCAGACGTCGTGGCGGAGGGTCACCCCGTGCAGCAACACCAGGGGTCGCCCCTGGCCCTTCTCGGCGTAGTGGATCGTGCCGCCGTCGGGGGTGGTGACGTCACCCTCTACGACGCCTTCGGGCATGGCGAACAGCCCTACCGGTACCGGGGGTCGGTTGCGACCCGGGTCGGGCGAGATGGGCCCCGACGCCTCACGGGGATGGGTGGCCCGGTAAAGCCCGAGCGCGGCGGCTCCCACCGCGGCGCCGGCGCCGACCAAGCCGAGGGTTCGTGCGGTGTGGCGGTTGAAGATCCTGCTCACTCTTGTTCTCCGATGGTTGGAGGGTTCGACTGCATGGTGCCACCACCGGGGGTTCAGCGGTAGCAGCGAGGTACCCGCAGGCTGATGCCGCAGACCACCTCGTAGCTGATGGTGCCGAGGCGTTCGGCCCACTCGTCGGCGGAGATCTCCTCGGATCCTTGGCGCCCCAACAGGACCACCTCCTGGCCGACCTGGACGGGCCGGTCACCGCAGTCCACCAACAACTGGTCCATGGTGACGGTCCCCGCGATCGGCAGGCGTTCTCCCCCGATGAGCACCTGGCCTCCGGTCGACCCCAGGCGCCGGGTGACGCCGTCGGCGTAGCCGAGGGGAACCGTGGCGATGGTGGTATCACCCTCGGTTCGGTACCGCTGCCCGTAGGAGATCGCCTCACCAGCGGCGACGCGCTTCACGTGGGAGACCCGAGCCCGCAACGACATCGCCGGGCGCAGGCCGACTCGACCGGCCAGGGCGGGGCTGGGGGCGAGGCCGTAGATCCCGATCCCGGCGCGGACCATGTCGTAACGGCTGGCCGGGTGGGCGATGGCCGCCGCGGTGTTGGCGGCGTGGCGGAGGGGCACCTCGATCCCCGCCGCCGCGAGGTCTCTCAGGACGGCGTCATAGCGGCGGAGCTGATCGGCGGTGAAGGCGTTGTCGGGTTCGTCGGCGACCGCGCAGTGGGTGAACACCGACGCCAAGCGCAGCTCGGGTCGGGCGACGATCGAGCGCGCCAACCCCACCACCTCGTCGGGTTGGGCCCCCACCCGGTGCATGCCGGTGTCGACCTTGAGGTGGACGTCGACCGGCCGCCGGGGTCCGTGCAACGCGGCGGCGGCCGCCAGTTCCTGGACCCCCGAACCGGTGTAGACGGTGGCGTCGAGGTCGTGGTTCACCAGGTCTTCGAGCTCGTCAGGGGAGGCCTGGCTCAACACGATGATCGGGCCGTGGATGCCGCCCCGTCGCAGTTCGGCTCCCTCCGACGCCAGGGCGACCGCCAGACGGTCCGCCCCCGCGGCCAGGGCAGCCCTGGCCACCTCGACCGCGCCGTGGCCGTAGCCCTGGGCCTTGACCACCGCGCACAGGCGCGCCGGAGCGGCCGCCTCGGCCAGGGCCGCGACGTTGTGGGACACCGCGGCCAGATCGATGTCGGCCCAGGCGGGGCGCACCGCGGTGGTCAGCTCTCGGTGTCGGCGGCCCGGTCGTCGGCCAGTAGGGCCCGCAGGATGTCGACGCGGGCCACGATGCCGACCAGACCACTGTCACCGACGACGGGGAGGCGGGAGATGTCGTGGTCGTGGAGCAAGGTGGCGGCCTCCTCCACCGTGTCGTCGGCCCCGATGGTTATTGGGTCGGCGTGCATCACCTCGCCCACCGTGCTGCCCAGGGCCTTGCGAAGGTCCTCCTCGAAGTGCCGCTTGGAGCTGGGCAGTTCGATGGTGGCGCCCAGTATCGAGATCACGGTCGGGAAGTGGAGGCTGCTGCTCTGGACGATCAGGTCCCCCGTCGACAGCATGCCGACCACTGTTCCGGACTCGGTGACCACGGGTGCGCCGTCGATGCCCCGGTTCACCATGGTCTCCATGGCGTCGTAGGCCTGGTCGCCGGGGGCGAAGGTGAGCACCTCGCGGGTCATCACCTCGGACACTGGGGTCTGGCGTGGCATCAGGGTTCCTGGATCTCGGAGAGGACTAGGGGCAGAAGGTCGGCCAGGTCGGAGGCGACCAGGCCGTAGGGCAAGGCTAGGGCCCCGGCTCGACCGTGAAGGTGTGCGGCGGCGGCCGCGGCGACGGGCCCGTCGAGCCCGGCGGCGAGGAGCGCGCCGACGATCCCGGTGAGGACGTCGCCGGTCCCGGCGGTCGCGAGCCGGGCGTCGCCCGCGGTCACCGCCAGGACGTGACCGTCGGGGCCTGCGATCAGGGTGGTCGAACCCTTGAGCAGCACCGTCGCCGCGGACCGTTCGGCCAGGGCGCGCACGGCACCGAAGCGATCCTCGCCCGGCGGGCCACCGGCCAACGCCGCGTACTCGCCGTCGTGGGGAGTCAACACCACCGGTCCGGCCCCGTCCCCGCGGTGACCCACGATCTCCCCTGCGTTGGGACCGAGAACGGTCAGCGCGTCTCCGTCGACCACGGTGGGCCGCGACGCTCCGGCCACCAGCCGGGCCACCTCGACCGCGGTGGTGGGCGACCGACCGAGGCCGGGACCGACGGCCAGAGCAGCGAAGCGATCAAGCCCGTCCAGCACCTCGGCGGCCCATCCCTGGGCGGGCAAGGGGAGAACCACGCTCTCGATCGGAGCGGTAGGTCTGTCGACGGCACCCGGCGATGACAGAGCCACGTAGCCGGCCCCGGACCTCAGCGCGGCCCCGGCGGCCAGTCGGGCCGCTCCCCCCATTCCCGGTGAACCGGCGATAAGTCGGAGCGCGGCCCGCCATTTGTGGGTGTCAGGGGGACGGACGGGAAGCCACGCCCGTAGCGCCGCGTCGTCGACCAGGTGGGCCCGGGCGCTCGCCACGTCGAGCCCGATGTCGGCCACCCGCACCTCTCCGGCCAAAGCGGGTCCGGCGCCGACCAGCAGCCCGGGTTTGAGGGCGGCAAAGGTGACGGTCACATCCGCCGCCAACGGTTCACCGGCCACGGTGCCGGTGAGACCGTCCACCCCCGATGGGATGTCGACGGCCAGCACCGGGACACCACGATGGGCAGGTCGAGGTGCCCGGTAGGTACCGGCGAAGCCGGTGCCGTAAGCGGCGTCGATCACCAGATCGGCGGGGGGCAGGTCCGGCGGTGGATCGGCGGCATCGAAGACCCGACAGCGCACCCCGCGTTGTTCGAGGCGCCGTGCCGCCTCGCGTCCGTCGTGGCCGTTGTTGCCTTTTCCGGCGATGACCACCACCCGCCGACCGTAGGACCCGCCGAGCAGGTCCAACGCGGCTCGGGCCACCGCGGCCCCCGCCCTGGCGATCAGCACCTCCACCGGCTCGGGTGCGGCGGCGTCGATGGCGCGCATCTCGGCCGGGGTGACGATCGCCTCCACGCCCCCATCCTGCCCCACCACGTGGCCTTAGGCAGGGCCCCGTAAGGTCGCGTGGTGGCATTGGCGCAGACGTTTCCCCTTCACGACGGTCGGACCCTCGGCTTCGACGACGTGGGCGATCCCGGGGGCGTCGCCGTGTTCTTCGTCCACGGAACACCCGATTCGCGGCGTTCCCGTCACCCCGACGACGGCCTGGCCACCGCCCTGGGGATCCGGCTGGTGGCCGTCGACCGCCCCGGCATCGGGCTGTCCTCTCCCGACCGAGGATTCACGGTGGGGTCCTTCGCGGAGGACGTGGCCACCCTGGCCGAGGCCCTCGGCATCGACACCTGGGCCACCTTCGGATGGTCGGCGGGCGCTCCGTTCGCCCTGGCGATGGCGGCCCGCCATCCCGACCGGGTCCATCGGGTTGCAGTGGCCGCCGGGCTGGTTCCGTTCGCGGCCTATGTGACTCCGGGCATCCTCGACGACGCCGACGGAGGTCGCCACATGGTGGCCGAGTTGGGCGCCGAGCTCGGTCCGACCGCAACGGCCGAGATGGCGGCACCGATGCTGGCGCCTTACCCGTGTGATCTCGACCTGGCCCGTGAACACGTGGCCGAGGGCGCCGACGACAAGCGCCGCGCCGACCTGGCGTCGGTGACCGGTGCCGCCGAGGCGATGGCGGTCGGTGTCGTCGACGCCGTCGCCCAGGGAATGGACGGTCTGGTCCGTGAGGTCGAACTCCAGGTCGAAGACCCTGACGTCACCTGGCAGGACGTGCGGTGCCCGGTCGACCTCTGGTACGGAGGACTCGACGGCACCGCGCCGCCGTCGTTCGGTCGCTGGTGGGAAGGCACCCTCACCCACGCCAACCTCACCGTCGATCCCGACGCCGGCCACCTGATCGCCCTCACCCACTGGAGGCCGATCATGTCCCTCCTCGTTGGAACCTGAGCGGGGCCTGAGCGGGGAGGGGTGAGACGCCTCGGACCGTTAGCGTCTGCCGACGTGGCTGACTCCGGTTCGTGGATCGAGCGCGATGTTGCGTGTGTGTGGCATGGGTTCACCCAGATGGGGGCCTACGCCGACAACCGTCCGGTGATCGTCGAGCGGGCCGAGGGGCGCGAGCTCATCGACGTGGACGGCAACCGCTATCTCGATGCCATCTCGTCGTTGTGGGTGACCACCCTCGGGCATCGCGTACCGGAGTTGGACCAGGCGGTCCGCGACCAGCTCGACCGGGTGGCCCACTCCACCATGTTGGGCAACGGCAACCGGGTCGTGATCGAGTTGGCCGAAGCCCTGGCACCGCGGGTCCCGGTGGACGGGGCGCGCTTCCTGTTCGCCAGCGATGGAGCGGCGGCGGTGGAGCAGGCCCTCAAGATCGCATTCCAGTTCTGGACCAACCAGGGGGTGGCGGGGCGCACGAAGTACCTGGCCTTCGGCGGCGCCTACCACGGCGATTCGATCGGTTCGCTGTCGGTGGGTGACGGCGGGTTCGGCACCGATGTGTTCGACCCATTGCGGTTCCCGGTGCTGCGGGCACCGTCGCTGGGCGAGCCCGGTGCGGTCGAGGCCGCTACCGACCTCATCGCCGCTCACGCCTCGGAACTGGCGGCGGTGGTGCTGGAGCCGTTGGTGCAGGGAGCGGCGGGCATGGCTCTGGTCCCGCCCGAGGCGGTGGCGGCGGTGGCCGAGGCCGCGGCCGCCCGCGACGTCCTCGTGATCCACGACGAGGTGGCCACCGGGTTCGGACGTACCGGCACGCTCTTTGCCACCGAGCAGTGCGGCGCCCGCCCCGACCTGATGGTGCTGGGTAAGGGCATCACCGGCGGCTACCTGCCGTTGTCGGCGACGGTGGCCAGCGAACGGGTGTGGCGGGCGTTCCTGGGGCCCGACCTGTCGGAGCGGACCTTCTACCACGGTCATTCCTACAGCGGGAACGCGCTGGCCGCCGCCGTCGCCCTCCGGCACCTGGAGCTGTTCGACGAGTGGCACGTCCTGGCCAACGTCAAAGCCCGGGCCGAACAGTTGGGTCACCGACTGGCCGGCTCCGTCGCACCTTTGGCCCGGGTGGGCGCGATCCGTCGCTGCGGACTGATGGCCGGGATCGAGCTCGCCCCTCCGACCGACGGCCTGCGCTGGGGGCGTCGGGTTTCGGCGGCCTGTGTCGAGCGGGGCGTACTGATCCGGCCCTTGGGCGACGTGGTCGTGATCATGCCCCCGTTGACGATCACCGGCGAAGAGATCGACCGGATAGTCGACGTGATCGCTGAGGCGATCATCGAGGTGACCACCACCGAGGTCGCCGCCCCGACCACGGCCCCATCCGGGCAGGGCGAACCCTGAACGGAGACATCGACCCCCCGGGCTCGCTCTGGCACCACCGGGTGCAGCGCCGCCTCGACGCGATCCGGGCCGAGGGCCGGTGGCGGGCCTACCGCGACTTCGACGCCCTGGGCCCCGAGGGGACGCTGGTGGCCGAGGACCGCAGGGTCATCTCGTTCGCCTCCAACGACTATCTGGGCCTGAGCGCCCATCGGGCGGTGATCGAGGCCGCCCACCTGGCTCTGGACCGGTGGGGGGCGGGCAGCGGGGGTTCCCGGCTGATCACCGGCGCCCGGCCGGTACACCGCGAGTTGGAGGCCGAGCTGGCCGACTGGAAGGGGACCGAACGAGCGGTGTTGTTCCCCACCGGTTACGCCGCCAACCTGGGAGTGTTGTCGACCCTGGGTGACGCCGGGGTCCGGATCGTGTCGGACTCGCTCAACCACGCCTCGATCATCGACGGGACCCGACTGGCCCGGGCGTCGGTGACCATCACCCCCCACGGTGACCTCGATGCGCTCGAGTCCGCCGTCGCCGGCACGGCACCGGCGACGGGATCGCCGGGACCGGACCGATCGAGCCCGGTGATGGTGGTGGTCGACACCGTTTTCTCGATGGACGGCGACGTGGCCGACGTGGCCGCCATCGCCGGCATCTGTCGCCGCCACCGCGCCCTGCTGGTACTGGACGAAGCCCATGCCGTGCTCGGCCCACACCCGGACCCCGAGGTGCTGGAAGGCGTCGAGGTGGTACGGGTCGGAACCTTGTCCAAGACCCTGGGGTCGCTGGGCGGGTTCGCGGCGTGCTCGACTCCGGTGGCGGACCTGCTGGTCAACGCCGCCCGGTCGTCGATCTTCACCACCGCCCTGAGCCCGGCCGACGCCGCCGCCGCCCTTGCCGCCCTACGCATCGTCCGCTCGGCCGAGGGTGACGCCCTCGTGGCCCAGCTCAGAGGACTGGTGGACCGGCTGGCTCCCCGACATCCGTCTCCGATCGTGCCGGTGATCCTGGGCGAGGAGGAACGGGCGGTTGCGGCTGCCGCCCACCTGCTGGAGGCCGGGCTGTTCGTCCCCGCCATCCGTCCACCGACGGTCCCCCCCGGTTCGAGCCGCCTCCGGGTGACCCTCTCGGCTGCTCACACCGATCACCACCTCGACCGCCTGGTGGCCGCCCTCGCCGAGGTGGGCCACGGCCCGACGTCCTCGGAGGCACGGTGAGCCGGCCTGACCTGCTGGTACTGGTGGTCGGCACCGCCACCGATGTCGGCAAGACCTGGGTGGGCGCCAGAACCCTGGCTGCGCTCCGAGCGAAGGGCATGACGGTGGCGGCCCGCAAACCAGCCCAGTCCTTCGCCCTCGACGACCCCCACCCGACCGATGCCGAGGTGTTGAGCGCGGCCACGGGCGAGGAGCCGTCGACGGTGTGCCCCGCCCATCGCAGCTACCCGGTGGCGATGGCACCGCCGATGGCCGCCGACGTCCTCGGCCTCCCCGCCCCGACGCTGGCGGCGATGTTCGACGAGCTGGTGTGGCCGGATCCTGCGGTCCGGGTCGGGTGGCTGGAGACGGTCGGTGGACCTCACTCCCCCATCGCCACCGACGGCGATGCCGTCACCTTCGCCTCGGTGTTGCACCCCGACCTGGTCGTGCTGGTGGCCGACGCCGGGTTGGGCACCGTCAACGCGGTGCTCTCGTCGTTGGCCCCCTTCGGCGATCTGGCGGTGGAGGTGATCCTGAACCGGTTCGATCCCGGCGACGATCTTCACCGCCGCAACCGCGACTGGCTGGTCGACCGCTGCGGGCTGACGGTCCGACTGAACCCCGACGAACTGGCCGACCAACTCAGCGCCCGCCTGGACCGGCGCTCCTGACCCCGGACGCGACTGGACCCCGAGGAAGCCCTCGGGGTCCAGCTCGTTCGGATCGGGTTCGAGCCCGCCCGATCAGCTGTTGATCATGGCCTCGGGGGTGTACTCGGCCGTCTTCCCTTCGAAGTCCAGCAACTCACCGACGTTGTTGAAGTGCGCAGCCGCACCGTCGTACTGGGCCATCTGGAGGTACTCGGAGATGAACGGGTCTCCGGGTCCGGTCTTGGCCTTGACGCCGTCGATGAGCATGCCCACCCCGGAGATGTCCATGTTGTGCATGGCCTCCATCAACGAGGCCCGGTCCAGGGTGTCGAGACCCTTGAGCACCTCGACGAGCACCGCGGCCTGGGTGTAGCCGTAGGCCACGATCCCGTTGGTGGGATCGACGTCGGCGGCGCCGTAGGTCTTGAGGTCCTCCAGGTAGGTCTTCATGGCCGGGAGGTCGGCGTAAGCCGGGTTGGCGGGATCGATGATGTTGGTGGCCGAAAGCACCTTGTCACCGTCCATTCCGGCCAGACCCATGAGGGTCTTGGAGATGCAGGTACCGGACACGAAGGTGATCGGCGACCATCCGGCACCCTTGGCCTTCTGGAGGGCGTTGGGGCAGGCCAGCAGGGTGGCACCGACAAAGAACGCGTCAGCCTTGGTGGCGGCCAGACCGGTCACCTGTGCTCCTACGTCACCGGCCCCGGCGGCGTAGGTGGCGACCTTGACGACCTCGATGTCGGTTCCCTCGACCGCCTTCTTGAAGGCTTCCTCGTAGGCCTTCCCGAAGTCGTCGTCTTGGACCAGCATCGCCACCTTGGCGGTCGGCTTCTCCTTGGCCAGGTAGTCGGCGAAGGCCTTGGCCTCCAGGGTGTAGGGAGCCAGGGTGGACCCGATCAGCCACGGGTACTCGGGGTTGCCCCAGGCGGGAGAACCGGTGGCGGCGAACACGTTCGGGACGCAGTTCTCGCCCATGGCCTCACGGATGGCGATGTTGTTGGCGGTGCCGACCACGTTGAAGATGGCGAAGGCCTTGGAGCCGTCCTGGCCGGCCAGTTCGTTGATGTTCTGAACGGTCTTGGACGCGTTGTACTCGTCGTCCTTGTCCTTGACCTCGATCTTGTACTTCTTGCCCCCGACCTCGACTCCGCCGGCGGCATTCACCTTGGCGAAGTAGGCGTTGTAGCCCTTGGAGATCTGGGCGAAGGCCGCGGTCAGGCCGGACTGGGGGAACGAGGAGGCCAAGGTGATGGTGTCCCCGTTGATGCCGGCGGTGCCGTTGTCAGGGCAGTCGGCGGTGTCGATGATGGTCTCCGACGTCTGTTGACCGGAACCGTCGGTGGTCTTGGTGTCGTTCTTATTGCCATCGCTGGCCTTGTCGTCGCTGCGACCCCCACAGGAGGTGGCCACCAGGGTTAGGGCCAACAGCGCCGGCAGCGCTTTGAGGATGGGTTTGCGTCTCATCGGTGTTGCTCCTGTTCGGGGGGATGGGGGGTTGGTCAATCGAACGACAGGGGGCTCGCTACTGGTTCGCGCCCTTGTTCAGGTTTATCGGAACGGCGGCCTCGACGGTCGTCGCCGCGGTATCAGACGGTTCGGATGGCACCGAGGAACGCACGCGGGCCGCCAACCGTCGGTACAGGCCCACGAGGCCGTCGGGCATGAGGAACACCGCGGCGATCAGGGCGACACCGAGAAGGGCCGGGGCCATCGCCTCGGTACCCTCGAACCGCTTGCGGATGCCGACCAGCAGAGCGGAACCGAGGAACGGCCC
The DNA here is from genome assembly GCA_020439505.1 of Acidimicrobiales bacterium. Classification (GTDB taxonomy): domain Bacteria; phylum Actinomycetota; class Acidimicrobiia; order Acidimicrobiales; family Iamiaceae; genus Aquihabitans. Next base: position 40,250 of record JAGQSO010000040.1, on the reverse strand, counting down.
GGTCAGGGTGGCGGCCCCGCCGATCACCACCGCGATCAGGAACTCGATCGAGTACTGGAAGTAGATGAGCGGGTTCGATCCGTCGGCCACCCGGTTGACCAGCACCGACAGCGAACCGGCGATACCGGCGTAGGCGGCGGAGATGGCGAAGCTGGCGACCTTCACCTGGGCGACGTTGATGCCGACGGTGGACGCCGCGACCTCTTGGTCGCGCACCGCGATCATGGCCCGCCCGGCCCGGCTGCGGATGAGGCTGGCGGCCAGCACGAACAGCAGGACCATCACGCCGAGGCACACGAAGTACTGGTACTGGTCGTCGGCCAGCGACGGGATCAGCGACGCCACCTGGCTGCGCTTGGGCTGGAGCAGCGGCACGCCGCCGGGTCCCTCGACGAACTTCTTGACCACCGACGGGAACAACACGGCGAGGCCGAGGGTGACCAGCGCCAGGTAGAGCCCCTTGACCCTCAGGGCCGGGAACCCGACCAGCACGCCCAGGGCCGCGGCCAACAGGGCGGCGACGGGGATCGTGGCCTCCAGGTACCAGCCATGGTCGACGACCAGGATCGCCGAGGTGAACGCGCCCACCCCGAAGAAGGCGCCGTGGCCGATCGAGACCTGACCGTTGAAGCCGGTGAGCAGGTTCAGGCCCATGGCGGCGATGGCCAGGTACAGGACCTGGGAGAACACCTGGACGGTTTCGGCCTCGTTGTTGAAGGGCAGTCCGATGGCCACCGCCGCCGCGACCACACCGACCGCCACCCGCAGCCAGGGGATCTTGGCCGCCATCACACCCGCTCCACGATGGTGCGGCCGAACAGCCCGTTGGGGCGCACCAGCAGCACCACCAGGATCAGTCCCAACGGCACCACCAGTTCGATGCCGCCCAGGCCGATCTCAGGTCCGTACTGGTAGGTGAGCGCCTCGGCGACACCGACTATCAGTCCGCCCACCACCGCGCCCAGCGGACTGTCGAAGCCCCCGAGCGCGGCACCGGCGAAGGAGTAGACGAGGATCCCCTGCATCAGCGAGGTGTCGAAGCCGCTGGACTGGCTCGCCACCAACGATCCGGCGATGGCGCCGAGGCCGGCGGCCAGCCCCCAGCCCACCATCAACATCACGCCGGTGTTGATGCCAACCAGGCGGGCGCTGTCGGGGTTCGAGGCGACGGCCCGAAGCGACAGCCCGAGCTTGGTGCGTTGCAGCAGCACCCACAAGAGCGCGCACTCCAACACCAAGACCAGAACCAGGCCGATGGTCTGCTTGGGGATGCCGACCAGCTCACCGGAGGGGAAGGGAGATGGCATCTGCAACGCCTCCTGGCCCGGCTTGATGAAGATGAGCTGGGCCAGGGCGTTGATGGCCAGGAACATGCCGAGGGTGACGATCACCACGTTGAGCGGGCTGTGGGCGGACTCGACCGGTCTTATCAACAAGCGTTCGATCACGGCACCGGCGATCACCGAGAACACGACGGACCCGATGATGGCGGGCACGATGCCGAGCCCCTGGTCGGTGAGCCACCAGGTGACGAACGTGCTGAACAGCGCCATCTCGCCCTGGGCGAAGTTCAACAGCCCGGTGGTGCGGTAGATGATCACCAGCGCCAGGCCGACCGACGCGTACACCGCGCCCCGCCCTATGCCGTTGAGGACCTGGTCGATGAACAGTTCCATCAGAACCCCAGGTACGCCTTGCGTACGGTTTCGTCGGCCATGAGCTGGCTGGCCGGGCCCGACGCCACGATGGAGCCGGTCTCGAGCACGCAGCCCCGATCGGCGATGGCCAGCGCCAGGCTGGCGTTCTGTTCGACCACCAACATGGCCAGACCGTCCTCTTTGTTGATCTCACCGAGGCGTTCGAACACCTCTTTGGTGATGAGCGGGGCCAGACCCAGCGACGGCTCGTCGAGCAGCAGGATCCGGGGCCGGGCCATCAGGGCCCGGGCGATGGCCAGCATCTGCTGCTCGCCCCCCGACATGGACCCGGCGGCCTGGGTGCGACGTTCGGCCAGGCGGGGGAACATCTCGTACCACCGGGCCAGGTCGGATTCCACCCCGCCGTCCTTGCGGGTGATGGCGCCGATGCGGAGGTTCTCGTCGACGGTCAGGTCTCCGAAGGTGCCTCTCCCCTGGGGGACGTGGGAGATGCCGGCCTGGGCGATGGCCTGGGCCGCCTTGTTGGTGATGGCCGAAGCATCGAAGAACACGTCTCCGCTCACCCGGTCCAACAGGCCCGAGATCGCCCGCAGCGTGGTGGTCTTGCCGGCGCCGTTGGCCCCGAGGATCACCACCACCTCGCCTTCGTCGACGGTGAGGTTCAGGTCTCGCAACACCTCCACCTGGCCGTAGCCGCCGCCGAGGCCCCGCAGTTCGAGCAGGCTCATGCCGGCGCTCCCAGATAGGCCTCGATCACCTTGGGGTCGTTGCGCACTTCGCTCGGGGGACCGTCGGCGATCTTGCGACCGAACTCCATGACCACCACCAGGTCCGAGATGGCCATGACCATGCTCATGTGGTGTTCGACCAGCAACACCGTGAGGTCGAACTGGTCGCGGATCTCACGGATGGTGTCGCCAAGTTCGTCGACCTCTCCGTGGGTGAGGCCATTGGCGGGTTCGTCCAGCAACAACAGCTTGGGTCGGGCGGCGAGGGCCCGGGCGAACTCGATGCGCTTGAGGGTACCGAAGGGAAGCCCTACCGCCGGACGGTTGGCGAGGTGACCGAGCGACAGCCGTTCCAAGATGGCGGTGCACTCCGAACGGAGCCGCTTCTCCTCCTTGCCGACCCCGATGTGCAGCAGGCCCCGCCCAAAGCCCACCTTGCCGCTGGTGTGGGCTCCCACCATCACGTTCTCGACCACCGACAGGGCGGGGAACAGCGCCAGGTTCTGGAAGGTGCGGGCCACCCCGACCCGAGCGATGCCGTGGGGCGGCATTGCCAACAGGTCCTGGCCGTCGAAGGTGATCCGACCCGAGAACGGTTCGTAAAGGCGGCTCACGCAGTTGAACAACGTGGTCTTGCCGGCGCCGTTGGGGCCGATCAGGGCGCAGATCTGGCCCTGCTCCACGTTGAAGCTGAGACCGTCGAGAGCCACGATCCCGCCGAATCGGACCTCGATCTCACTCACCTCTAGCAGTGGCAACGCCTGAGTCCTCTACCGGTCCGATCGGTTCGCCCCCGAGGCCGGGAGCCGTGATGGCGTCACCCTAGCCAAGCCCCGAACCCCAGGTGCCCATGTGACACCTCGATGCACCTGATGCCCCGTCAGGTTCAGCGGGCACCCATGAACATGACGCGTAGCTCGTCGTAATGCTCGATGCAGCGACCAGCGCCGAGGACCACGCACTCCAGGGGGGCGTCGACCAAGGTGACCGGGATACGGGTCTCTTCGGCGATCCGTTTGGCCAGGCCCTTGAGCATCCCGCCGCCGCCGACAAGGTGCATTCCCCGGATGATGAGGTCGTGGGCCAGCTCGGGTGGGGCCTCGCCCAGACAGGCGATGACCGAGGCCACGATCGCCGACACCGGCTCGGCGATAGCGGCCCGCACCTCCTCGGGCGACAGGATCACCGTCTTGGGCAGACCGCTGATCAGATCGCGCCCCCGCACCTCGGCCTTCACGTCGTCTTGGACCGGCCAGGCCGATCCGATGGCGACCTTGATCTCCTCGGCCGTCCGCTCGCCGACCGCGATGCCGTACTCCCGGCGGATGAAGGTCTGGATGGCGGCGTCGATGTCGAACGAACCGACCCTCACCGCCTGGAGGGCCACCACCCCGCCGAGGCTGATCAGAGCGGTCTCCGACGTACCGCCACCCACGTCGATCACCATGTTGGCGATCGGTTCGTTGACCGGGAGGTGAGCACCGAGAGCGGCGGCCATCGGCTGCTCGATCAACTGGGCATCGGCGGCACCGGCCCGGCGGGCGGCCTCGATGACGGCTCGGCGTTCCACCTCGGTGATCGCCGACGGGACACAGATGACGACCCGGGGACGGTTGAACCGCGACACGCCGGCCCGCTCCAGGAGCAGACGGATCATCCGCTGGGTGACCTCGAAGTCGGTGATCGCTCCCTGGCGCAGAGGGCGAACGGCAACGATCGAGCCCGGGGTACGGCCGATCATTTGCCACGCCTCGTGCCCCATGGCCAGCACCTCACCCGTCTGCTGGTTGAGGGCAATGACCGACGGGGCGTTGAGGACGATGCCCTGACCCTTGGCGTAGACCAGGGTGTTGGCGGTACCCAGGTCGATGGCCAGATCCCGTGCCATCAGCCCTCCGAATCCGGTGGACGGGGTGGGCGGGGCGGACCGGGCCGAACGACCGTCGGCGCGTCGTCCCGACGACGGATCTTGGGTGCCGCCTCGGGCGAGAGGGCCTTCATCTCGCGGCGAAAGCTGTCGAGGCCGGCTTCCAACGAGGTCGGCTGACGGTTGCGGTACCAGCTGGCGACGGCCACCACGGTCACCACCAAAGCCGGGATGAGGATGTAGAGAAGGATCTTCACGGAGCGCTCCGCCCGGCACCGACCGGCGTGCCGCCACCGTCATCATCATGGTGGGCGTGATCGCACCGGACCCATTCCGCACCGCCGGGCCAATGCTCACGCTTCCAGATCGGGGTGGTCGCCTTGACCTCGTCGATGGCCCACCGGGCCGCCGAGAACGCGGCACCACGGTGAGGGGTGGAAACCGCCACCACAACCGCCACGTCGGTCACCACCAACGAACCGACGCGGTGCCAAAGGACGAGCCGACCGATGTCGGGGAACAGCCGACGCGCCTCCGACGCCACGGTCTCCATCGCCGGGATCACGTATTCCTCGTAGGCCTCGTACTCCAGCCGTTCGATCCCGTGGCGCCCCTCGGCGTGATCACGGACCGTCCCGGTGAAGGTGACCACCGCGCCGCAGTCGGGGGAAACCACCCATGACGACGCCGCGCCGACGTCGAGCGCGCCAGGACCGCAGTCGATCCAGTTCGGGCCGTCGGGGGGAGTCAGCCGCGTCAGCGGCCCGGCAGACATGACCCCATCGTAGAACGCCACCCGGCCACGACCTCCCGCGGACAACGCGGTGTCGACGGTCGGTAACGTTCGGGCGATGCCCGCCGAGCCCGACCGTGACCCAGGGGACGAGATCCCCGGGCCGGTGCCGTCCCGGGACGACCGGCTCTGGCGCCATCCCTCCGAGTTGAGCTCACCACTGTTCACCGACCCGCCGACCGGTGCCCCCGCGACCTCGGATCGGTCGGATCGGAGCGGGTCGCGGCTCAGCGGCCTGGCCGGCACCGCCGTCGCCAGCGTGCTGGTGGTGTCGGGCCTGCTGCTGCTCACCCGGCCCGCCCCCGACGGACGACGACACCTCACCTTCGGGCAAGGGGTCACCGCATCGGTCGAGCCCCCCACCCCCGAAACCGCGCCGGTCCCGGCTGCTGCGGCGGCCGCCCCGATCCGACCGATCTCATCGAACGCTTCGACCACCCGCAGCCAACACCCAGGTCGACTCGGAGTCCAGGTGGCCGACGCCGACCGCGACGGGGACGGGGCCCTCGACGGAGCACTGGTGGTGACGGTCGATCCGAGCGGCGCCGCGGCCGCCGTCGACCTGCGGCCCGGCGACGTGGTGACGGCGGCGGGCACCGCGCCGGTCACCCGCGGAGGAGACCTGTCGACCGCGCTGGCGTCGACCACCCCCGGCCAACAGCTCGCCCTCACCGTCCACCGCGGCAACGGCAGCGAGATCGTCCTCATCACCCTCGGCTCCTGAGGGCGCGACCCGCCAGAACAATGCCGTCGGGCAAAGCCGCCCGGTGTCTTGGGTCAGGATCGGTGGCGGTTGCGACGCACAAGGGCGGCTACACCCACGCCCGCGGCGGCGACCACCGCTCCCACCGCGCCGAGCGCCAACTCCTGACGGCGCTGGGGGCTGATCGTCTCGATGGCCCGGGCCTCGTGCGCCACCACGTAGGCCTCCTCGTTGGAGTTGGTGGCCTGCCAGCCGGTGGCCGACAGACGATCGTTGGCCACCACCCACGGATGACGGGCGTAGGCCAGGATCCCGGGGGCGGTGGGGGCCAGACGCAACCGCCACCGCCAGTCGGCCACGCCCAACGCCACCGCCTCGGGCAGGCGCACCTTGGGCACGGGATCGAGCGCCCGCCGCTCGGTGGGGGTCAGCCAACCGTCGGGGGCGACGTTGACCGCGCCGTCGAGACCCGACTGCCACACCGACACCACCGCGGCGGCCAGGTCGTCGATGTGCAAGTACTGGATCGGGGTTTCCTCGTTCGCGGGCAGGACCGACGTGGCGTGCAACGCCCGGGCCAGCCAGCCCCCGGTACCGTCGGCGACGACGGTCGCCGGACGCAGCACCGCGGTGATCGCATCGGGGTTGGCGATCGACCATTCGGCCACCAGCCGCTCTATCTCGGCCTTCTGTACCGCCAGGGGAAGGTCGGGGTGAGGGCGCAGAGGGGCATCCTCGGTCAACGGGACGGCGTTATTGGGCCACGGCCCGTACACCGTGGCACTCGACATCACGATGAGGTGGCTGACCCCCGCTGCTCCCGACGCCTCCAGGACCCGCCGGGCCACGGTGACCTCCACCGCGGCGTCGATCTCGGGGCCTTCGATACCGGCCCCGAACACCGACGCCAGATGAAAGACGGTGTCGGCCCCGGAGAACGCATCGCCCAGATCGGCGGTCGCCAGGTCCAGGCAGTGGCTCAGTCCGGCGGGATTGCTGGGCAGGAGGTCAACCCCGACCACCTCCGGGGCGTGTTCCTGCTCCCGTAGGAGGCGGACCACTCGTGCGCCCAGCCGACCCGATGCTCCGGTGACCACCACTCGCGTCATGGCCTGAGCATGCCCGCACCAAGCCCGCCACCGCCACCCGCACCGTCTCCTGGTCACGACCCCACCGGACGCGGGTGGCTCGACGGCGCCCGGGTCCTACGCTTGGCCCATGGGTTCGGACGACCAAAACCCCTTCGAGGGCATGCCGTTCTTCGGCGACATGTTGCGCATGCTCGGCAACCAGGGGCCGGTCCAGTGGGACGGCGCCCGCCAACTGGCGATGTCGATCGCCACCGGCGGCGAGAGCGAACCCAACATCGATCCCCTCGAGCGGATCCGCTTCGAACAGCTTTCGAGGGTCGCCGACCTCCAGGTGGCGGCGGCGACGGGCCTGTCCACCTCCACCACCGGTCGCTCGGTGACGGTGACCCCGCTGCTGCGCAGTCAGTGGGTGATGTCCACCTTGGAGGTTTACAAGCCTCTGGTGGACGCGATGGCCCAGGCGCTGCGGTCCCCGACCGAGGGCACCGGCACCGACATCACCGCGGATCCCATCGGAGCGGACCCGACCGAAGCCTGGTTCAGCCAGATGATGGGGCTGTTGAGCCCGATGCTGCTGGGCATGACGGCGGGCTCACTCGTCGGCCACCTCTCGACCCGGTCGTTCGGGTCCTTCGACCTTCCCGTCCCCCGTCCGCCCTCCGATGACGTGGCCGTCCTGCCCGCCAACATCGAGCCCTTCGGGTCCGACTGGTCCATGGACGGAGACGACCTGCGGCTGTGGGTTTGTCTCCACCAGATCACCAACCACGCGGTGCTCGGCGTCCCCCACGTCGGCCAGACCCTCAACCGGCTTCTGCTCGACTACGCAGGGGCGTTCGAGTCTGACCCTGACGCGCTGGGCTCCCGGTTCGCCGATCTCGGGGTCGAGCCGGGCAGCGACCCCATGGCCCAGTTCCAGGAACTGCTCAGCGACCCCGACGTGGTGCTCGGTGCGGTGCGGTCGGACCGCCAGCGCGACATCCAACCCCTGCTCCAGACGCTGGTTGCCGCGGTCGGCGGGTACGTGGACCACATCATGGACTCGGTCGGGACCCGCCTGATCGGCACCTACCCCCAGATCACTGAGGCCATGCGGCGCCGCCGAGTCGAAGCGAATGCCAGCGACCGGTTCGTGACCCGCCTGCTCGGTCTCGACTTGACCCAGGACCATTTCGACCGGGGCCGGGCCTTCGTGGACGGCGTGGTGGAGCGGTCCGGGACCGAAGGACTGGAGCGTCTGTGGTCGGCGCCAGAGGTGCTACCCACCCCCAACGAGCTGGTCGCCCCCGGCCTCTGGCTCGCCCGTATCGATCTCTGACCCGCTCACGGATCAGCTGGGTTTCTCAACGGCGTTCAGGCTCGGGGGACCAGGGATAGGGGTTGTGGAAGGTGGACGGGAGGTCGTCGAGGTACGTACCGGTCTCCTCACCTCCGACCCGGGGTGCGTCCCAGGGGCGGGTACTTCCGTCGGCCCACTGCGGCTCGGGCCACGAGTCGTCGTCACCTAGTTCGTCGTCACCTAGCTCGTCGTCCCCGTCGTCGAACTCACCGTCGCCGCACTCCTCGTCGTCTCCCTCGTCGGTGAGATCGAAGGCCTCGTCCCGGGAGTAGGGGTCGACGTCCTCAGGGCCATTGTCCCGGCCAGGCCGGACCCGCCGGTACGCGGCCGACGGGGCCCGGGTGATCCGTTCCTTGACCTCACCGGAGACCTCGGTGATCCGCTCCTCGATGGCCGCGGCAGCCCTGGTTGCCGTGGTCTGACGGGCACCACTGCGATGAGCCAAGGCGAGACGACCCAGCGCGTAGGTGGCGAGGCCGAACAGGGCCAGGCCCTCCACCACCCCGAAACCGATGTCGAGCTTCATGGTGAGCCAAACCGGGATCAGCGCACCGAGGACCCACATGACCTGGAAGCGGGTCTCGAAACGGGCGAAGGCCCGGCCCCGGTTGGCATCGGGCGCGTCTCTTTGCAGGATCGAGTCGAAGGCCAGCTTGCCCAAAGCAGCGGAAAAGCCGACGCTGGCCCCGAGCAGCGCAGCACCCGCCACGTCTCCGATCAGCACCGCCATCACCCCGCCGACGACCACCGTTGCCAGGGCGCCGGTGAGAAGGTTCTCTTCGCTGGTGTGGGCACGGATGTGGGGGGCGGCGGCGGCTCCGCCGAGCTGGCTGAGCACCGACGCCCCGGCCACCACGCCGAGCTGCCAGGTGCCCCGGTCGCCCCGAAAATCGAAGGCGACCAGCAGGGTGAGGAAGCCAACACAGGCCCGCAACAGGCCCATGGCTGATCCGGCCATGACGATCCCGGCGCCGCGCAGTTCGCTGCGCTCCATCTCGTCGGCCGCGGCCGATGCCACCTGGGCCGATGGAATCTGGGCGGCCAGCACCGCCGCCACCAGGTAGGTGACGAGCGCCATGGCGATGGCCCACTCCGGGCCGAAGAATTTGACGACCAGTGCGGCGGGCCCGGCGCCAGCAAAGCTCGACAGCCCGCTGAGCAGCGACAGTTTGGAGTTGGCCTCGACCAACTCCTGGTCGCTGCGAACCACGGTGGGCACCAACGCGCTGCGGGCCAACTGGTAGGCCTTCTGCCCGACCAGTACGCACAGCGCCAGCAGGAAGAACCCCGCTCCTGCGCTTTCGATCTGGGAGATGAGCAGGTAGCAGAGCAGGGCCCGAACCAGGGCCGCGCCCATCACCACGAATCGGTGCCCCCCTCGGAGCCGGTCGATGAGCGGCCCGATCAGCGGTGAGAGCACCGCGAAGGGCAACATCGTGATCACCAGGTAGCGCAGCACCGGCCCGCGGGCATCAGAGCTCGGCAGCGAGAAGAACAACGACCCGGCGAAGGCCGCGGCCACCATGGCATCACCGACCGTGCTGGCCACGTGAGCCCGGGCCAGCCGAGCGAAGGGTGTGACCGTGAACGCGGCCCGCCCGGCGGCAGTAGCCGGGCCAACCACCACCTCCGATGGATTGCGTTCGGTCACGACCCCATCGTAGGGACCCCACCCGACAGTCAGCAGTGCCACTACCGGTGGATCCCAGGCCCACGCACGGTTGGTCAAGGGCGGGGTGGGCGGGGGGTTTCGTACTTGTAGCCGAGGCCTCTGATAGTGACTATCCGGGTCGGGTTGGAGGGGTCCTGCTCCACCTTGGCCCGCAACCGCTTGACGTGGACGTCGAGGGTCTTGGTGTCTCCCACGTAGTCGTGGCCCCACACACGGTCGATCAACACGTCACGTGACACCACCCGCCCGGCGTTGTCGAGCAGCAGGGTCAACAACTCGAACTCCTTGAGCGGCAGGCTCACCTCCTCGCCTCGGATCACCACCTCGTGGCGGGCCGGGTCCAGGCGCACATCGCCCACCGCCAACACGTCGTCGGAGGAGCTGAGCGCCTGATCGGGAACGGTTGGCGTCCGCCGCAGAACGGCCCGCATCCGGGCCACCAGTTCCCGGATCCGGTACGGCTTGGCCACATAGTCGTCGGCCCCGACCTCCAGGCCCACCACCGTGTCGATCTCGGAGCCCTTGGCCGTGACCATGATGATCGGCACCTTGGAACGGGACCGCAGTTCTCGGCACACGTCGATCCCCGAGATCTTCGGGAGCATCACGTCGAGCAGCACCAGATCAGGGTTCACCACATCGAAAAGGGCCAGCGCCTCCACCCCGTCTCGGGCCACGTGAACCCGAAATCCCTCCCGGCTCAGACCAACCGTCAAGGCGTCGACGAAACTGTCCTCGTCCTCCACCACCAAGACGGTGGTCATCGGGGCGGTCATGGACGTTCCTCCAAGGCTGAACTGGGCAACGAAAGGGTGAAGGTAGAGCCCTGACCCTCGATGGACCGCACGGTCACGTCGCCGCCGTGACGCTGGGCGACGTGGCGGACGATGGCCAGTCCCAGTCCGGTACCTCCCGTGTCGCGACTGCGCGCCGGATCCACCCGGTAGAAGCGTTCGAACACCCGCTCCAGGTCGGCCGAGGGGATCCCGATCCCGTGGTCGACCACTTCGACCTCGACTCGGTCAGGACCGTCCGTGTCGCGCTGGTGCGTGTCGCGGTCGGACACCTCAGTCCCGGTCAGATCACCGACAACCGCGCCCGTCTCAGAGCCTTCACCGTTACCTGACCGCCGTACCGTCACCTCCACCTCACGGCCACCTTCGGAGTACTTGACCGCGTTCTCGAGGAGGTTGGACAGGGCCGACACCAGTTGGCGACGGTCCCCCACCACCGACAGGTCCGACGGCACCGGGAACACCGTTATCGACACATCGGCCAGATCGGCGGTGGCCGCCGTCCGTTCCACCGCTTCCTCCACCACCTGACCGATGAGAACCTTCTCGGGCGTAGCCGAGGCGTCCCCTTCGATCTGGCCGAGCTGGAGCAGATCATCGACGGTGCGGGCCAGGCGGAAAGCCTCGATCTGGATGCGGCCGGCCAAGCGGTCCACGGTGGCAGGGTCGTTCTCGCCGACGAGGGTTTCCGACAGGACTCCGATCGCCCCGATCGGAGTCTTCAGTTCGTGACTGACGTTGGCGACGAAATCCCGGCGCACCGACTCGAGTCGCAAGTGCTCGGAGATGTCGTCGACGAGGACCATCACCCCCAACGCCGCCTCGCCGCCCTCGCCGCGTCCACCGCGATCACCACCATCGGCTCGTGGTCGATCGATGGAGGGGGCCGGAGCGGCAAGCACCAAGGCCCGCAGTTCGAACACGCGCCGCGGAGGGCCGAACAGGTCGACCCGACGGCGGGCACTTCCGCCGGTCAACGAGTCGGCGATGACCGTGTTGACCGCCGGCTCCACCAGCGCGGCGCCGTGGCGGGCATCGACGAACTCCGCCGCCGCCGGGTTGCGCCAGATCACCCGTCCACCGCGATCGGCCAGGATGATCCCGTGGGGCAGGGCGGCTAACGCGCTCTGTGACCGTGCAGAATCCGTCGCCGCCCGCGACATCTCGCCCAGCAGGGCGACGACGGCCTGGTCGATGAGCTCGATCCCGTCTCCCACCGTGGCAAAGGCGGCGCCCGATGACCTCGGACCGAACCGGTGCAGGGTCTCCGCTATCCGGGCGCGGACGTGAGCCGTCCTAAGCACCAGGAGGTACCGGGCCTGTCACTGGTCTCCGGCGGCCGACTCGGTCGACCCGGCCGACTCGGTCGACCCGGCCGACTCGATCGACCCGGCCGACCCGATCGGAGGCGTGGCCTTGGCGGCCACCCGGGCGGCCCCGGCCTGTTCGGGCAGCCAGCCGGTGATCATGTACCGCACCCGCTCGCCGATGTTCACGGCGTGGTCGCCGATGCGCTCGTAGTAGCGGGCGATCAGCGCGAGCTGCACCGCGGCCTGCACGGGGATCTCCCCGGTGTTGTGCCACAGGAAGATCTCCTGCACGAACTCGGCCTGGATGGCGTCGAGACGATCGTCGAGATCGTCGAGCGCGGCCGCCATTCCCTCGTCTTGATCCACGTAGGAATCGATGGCGATGCGGAACAGCCGGGTGGCTTCCTCACCCATCTGGGCCAGCAAGCCCCGCAGCCGGGCCGACAACGGCACGCCGAACAGCCGGCGGGAAGCCTTGGCGATGTTGACGACCAGGTCCCCGGACCGTTCGATCTCGGCGATCATCCGCACCGCGGTGACGATGGCCCGCAGGTCGGTGGCCATCGGTTGCTGGCGGGCGAGCTGTTGGTAGCAGAGCTCCTCCAGCTCGAGGGCCTTGGCATCGAGTGGGTCGTCTCCGTCCACGATGGTCTGGGCCGTCGTCATGTCTCCCTGGAGCATCGCCTCGGTGGCCCGGGGGATCCCTTCGGTGACCAGCGCGGCGATCTGCACGATGTCCTGGCGGATCTCGTCGAGGGTCTGGTGGAAGCTCTTGCGGATCTCGTCCATGAGGGGCTCCTGGGGTCAGCCGAACCGGCCGGTCACGTAGTTCTCGGTGCGTTCGTCGGAGGGGTTGGAGAACATCTTCTCGGTTGAATCGAACTCGACCAGTACCCCGGTACGGGTGTCGCTGCTCTCGCTCACCTCGGTGGTGAAGAACGCGCACTGGTCGCTCACCCGGGCAGCCTGCTGCATGCTGTGGGTCACGATAATGATGGTGTAATCCCGCTTGATCTGCTCCATGAGATCCTCGATGCGGGCGGTGGCGATCGGGTCCAAGGCCGAGCACGGCTCGTCCATCAGCAGCACCTCGGGGCCGACCGCCAACGCCCGAGCGATGCACAGCCGCTGCTGCTGCCCGCCCGACAGACCGAGAGCGGATGCCTTGAGCCGATCCTTCACCTCATCCCACAGGGCGGCCGAACGGAGCGATCTCTCGACGATCTCGTCCATGGCCGGTCCCTTACGAGCCAGACCGGCCAGGCGGGGTCCGTAGGCGATGTTCTCGTAGATCGACTTGGGGAACGGGTTGGGCTTTTGGAAGACCATCCCAATCCTCCGACGAACCTCTACCGGGTTGACCGCCTTGTCGTAGAGGTCGATGCCGTGGAAGCTCAGCGTTCCCTCCACCCGGGCCGACTCGATCAGGTCGTTCATGCGGTTGAAGCAACGCAGGACGGTGCTCTTGCCGCAGCCCGACGGCCCGATGAAGGCCGTGATCTCGTGCTCACGGATGTAAAGGTTGACGTCACGCACCGCCTTGAACGATCCGTAGAAGGCCGCCAAGTCCTCGGTGCGGAACACCGGCGGCACCTCGGGCGGTGTCGTGTCGGCAGATGCGCCATCAGTTGCGTTCACGGCGGCCTCGGGGCGGAGGTTTCCCAGGACTGACACGGCTTGTCTACTTCTTCCTGTCGAAGCGATTTCGGAGAACGATCCCCACGGTGTTGATCCCCAGAACCACCGCCAAGGTGACCAGGATCGCGGCCTGGGTGTTGCCGTTCCACTTGGCGGCCGGGCGGGTTGCCCAGTCGGTGATGATCATCGGCAGAGCGGTGAAGTCACCTCGCAGCTCACCCCAGTTTCCGCCGGAGAACACGCTGGTCTTGGCCCCCATGAAGAACAACGGGGCCGCCTCGCCCAGGGCACGGGCCAGACCCAGGATGGTCCCGGTGAGCATCCCGCCCATGGCGTTGGGCAACACCAAGGTTCGGGTCACCTCCCACCGGGTCGCTCCCACCCCGTACCCGCCTTCGCGCAACGAGGCCGGTACGGCCCGAATCGCCTCGGCCGAGGTGATCACCACGATGGGCAGGACCAGGATCGACAACGTCAGGCCCGTGGAGAGCAATGTCGTCCCACCGGTCAAGCCCGAGAACGGCCCCTTGACGAACAAGGCGAAACCCAACAGCCCGTAGACGATGGCGGGCACACCGGCCAGGTTGCGGATCACCAGGTTCACGATGCGGGTGAACCAGTTGTCACTCGCGTACTCCTCCAGGTACACCGCGGCAGCCACCCCCATCGGGAAGGAGATGAGCGCCACGATCACCGCCGATGTGACCGTGCCGACCGTTCCCTGGAACACACCGGCCTTCTCGGGCCGCACCGAGAACGGGCGCAGAAGGAAGTCCATGATCCCTCGGCTCGAGAACACCTCCAGCCCGGCCGGCGCCACCGACACGATCAAGGCGACCAGTGCCACCAAGACGATCACCAGACACGACACCAGGGCGGCCTTGAACACCGCCCCCGCTGAATCGGAGCGGTTTCCCTCGATACGGGCCCGGACGATGTCCTTGGTGAGTTCGGAGTCGACGAGAGCCATCGCGTTCAGTACTTCTGTCGGACCCGGCGTACGAACCGGTCGGCCACGAGATTGAGCGTGAGGGTGAAGGCGAACAGGATCAGACCGAGGAAGAAGGCACTCTGGAAGGTGTTGGACGCCCCGGCGACGTTGTCGGTACCGGTGGCCACCGCGGCCATCGCCGCGGTGACGGTGGTACCGCCATCGAGGGGAGACGTCGGTCGGGTCGGTACACCTCCCGCCGCCAGGAACACCACCATCGTCTCGCCGATGGCCCGCGAGATCGACAGGATCAGCCCGGCCACCAATCCGCTCACCGCTGCGGGGACGACCACCCGGATCACGGTGGTGACCTTCTTGGCCCCCAGCCCGTAGGACGCCTCGCGCAGGTTGAGCGGCACAGCTCGCAGCGCGTCCTCTGCCACCGACGTCATCAGGGGGATCGTCAACAGCCCGACCGCAATGCCGGCCACCAGCAGGTTCTTGGCCGGCGCCCCGGGGAAGATCCGCTGCACCAACTCGGGGGCGATGAACCGGATGGCGAAGTAGCCGACGACCACCGAAGGTATCGACGCCAAGACCTCGACTACCGGCTTGACCGAACGGCGCACCCGCGGCTTCGCGTACTCCGAAAGGTAGATGGCGGCCCCCAGACCGATCGGGCCGGCGACCAGCACCGCCACCAGCGTCACCCACAACGTGCCCAGGATCGGCGACATCACCCCGAAGCGACCCAGGCGCGGGTTCCAGATCTCATCGCCCAGATCACCAAGACGAATCGAGGTGACGAACCCCATGGCGTCACGGAACAGAACCGCCACGATGGCGACGCTGATCAACACCGACGTCGCCGCCGCCCCGGTCAACGCGAGGTGCACGAGACGTTCGGTGCGGTTGCGGGTCGGGCTTCCCGCCAGGTCTTCCAGGCGCAGACCGGTCGGGCTGTGCGGTTCCACGGTGCTCATCGTCGACCGGGCCCCTCGCGCCGTTGCACCCAGGCCTCCTGGGTGGGGCGGTAGTCGGCGAGGGGGATGTAGTCGACGGCCGACACGAAGTCGTCGATTCCGTCGAGGTAGAAGTCGACGAAAGCCGACACCGCCGGGCGCCGGGCTGAAGCGACGTTCACGTAGACGAACAACCTCCGGGCGATCGGGTAGCTCCCGTCCTGGATCGTTTCGACCGTCGGTTCCACGCAATCTCCGCCCGGTTCCTCGGCGATCGGCATGAGGCGCACACCGTCGGCCACCGACGCAAAGGCGAACCCGACCCAGCCCAGCCCTCCCGGATCGGCGGTGACCCCCTCGATGATGGCGTTGTCGTCGGGGCTGGCCGAGTAGTCGGCTCGGGCCGTACCCACCCTGTCCTCGGCGAGATGGCCGGACTCGACCCGGGCATCAGCGGTCGGTTCGATCACCAACTCGACGAAGCTGTCATAGGTGCCCGATTCGGTGCCCGGAGCGGTGATCACCAGATTGCGGTCAGGAAACCCGGTGTCGGACCCCAACTCGGCGGAGAGGGGTCGGGCATCACGCCAGTTGGTGAACCCCTCGGACTCGGGGCCGATCAACGCGTACAGATCGGCGAAGTTGAGACAGTCCATCCGGTTGGACTCGGGAGCGACCACCGACAGGCCATCGATACCTATCTCGAGCTCCACGAAGCTCACCCCGGCCGCGTCGCAAGCCTCGACCTCAGCCGGTTTGATCGGCCGGGACGCGTTCGCGATGTCGGTCGACCCGTCGCAGAACAGCTTGAAACCGTCGCCGGTGCCGGGCCCGTCGACCGACACATCAGCTCCCGGGTTGACCCCCATGAAGTCCTCGGCCGCCAACGCGGTGATCGGTTCCACCGTCGAGGACCCCGAGATGATGATCGATCCCTTCACCGAGCCACCCCCGGCCACGTGGTCCACCTTCTTGGTGCACGCCCCCGCGGTCAGGCCCACGAGGGCGATCACCACCGCAAACGCCATCGCAACCACAGTTCGAGCCGGCGTCGGAGGTCGCAACTCCTGACCGGGGAACTCCGTGGTCGACCTCACGCCCACCAAGGTAGGAAGCAGGGGTGTCGCCCCCAAAGCGACGAGGTGAACAAAAGGTGAACGCACCCCGAACACTCGGGAGGACTTGGCGCCAGCTGCCGTCAGCGGCTGGTGCCAGTGCCCCCGACTGATCTCAGCCCTCTCGGGTCCCGACCATACGGTCAGCCCACACAGTCACGGTGTCGGCACCATCTTTCAACGGGACGTAGTCGGCTTCCTCCACGAAACCGTCCAGGCCATCGAGGTAGAAGTCGACGAAACCCGACAGCGAAGCGTTCTCTTCGGCCTTGGCCTTGTTCACGTAGATGAACAGGTCACGGGCGATCGGGTAGCTGCCGTCTTGGATGGTCTCGGCAGTTGGCTCGACGCAGTCACCGCCGGCCTCCGCGGCGATCGGCATGAGGCGGACGCCGTCGGCCTGATCGGCGAAAGCGAACCCAACCCAACCCAACCCACCAGGGTCGGTGGCAACGCCTTCGATGATGGCATTGTCGTCGGGGCTGGCCGAGTAGTCGGCCCGGGCCGCGGCGACCTCGTCCTCGGTGATCTTGCCGGCCTCGATGCGGGCCTCACCGGCCTTCTCGATCACCAGTTCCACGAAGCTGTCATAGGTGCCCGACTCGGTGCCGGGAGCGGTGATGACCAGGTTCTGGTCGGGGAAGGTGGTGTCCGAACCCAGCTCGGTGGCCAGCGCCTGGGCGTCTGTCCAGTTCGAGAAGCCTTCGGACTCTGGGCCGATCAGCGCGTACAGGTCAGCAAAGCTGAGGCACTCGAGCGTGTTGGACTCGGGGGCGATCACCGAAAGCCCATCGATCGCCACCTTGAGCTCGATGAACTCGACGCCGGCCGCTTCGCACGCCTCGGCCTCCTCGGCCTTGATCGGACGCGAAGCGTTGGAGATGTCGGTCTCTCCCTCACAGAAGAGCTTGAACCCGTCGCCGGTGCCGGGGCCGTCGACTGAGATCTCGACGCTGTCGTTGTCAGCCATGAAGGTCTCGGCCACCAACGCGGTGATGGGTTCCACCGTCGACGATCCCGAGATCGTGATCGAGCCCGCCACGGCGGCCGCTCCGCCCTCAGTGGTCGATGACACCGCCTCGTCGTCCTTCTTGGAGCACGCTCCGAGCATCAGGCCGGGGACGATGACCGCAGCGGTGAACGCGGTCCGGTACTTCTTGGAGATCACGGATTGCCCTCCTTGGGCGAACGTTGACGTTGTCGCCCAGGACGGTAAGGAGCACAGGTTTCGCGCCGGTGGGGTCGAGCTGAACCGGGGGTGAACCGGCGCCGAACTTCTCCCCCACGGCTCTCCGGCGGCGTGACGCGGGTGCCGATAGCTCGGTGGTCGTCAGTCGACGGGGGTTTCCACGGCGGCTCGGAGGCGCCGGGGGAAGATTCGGTCGTGGGGGTAGGTGAGGATTGCTTCCGCTTCGGCCACCGGCAACCAGCGGGCCTCGTCCACCTCGCTGTTGGGTTCGAAATCACCACCGTCGACCTGCAGCGCCCAGTAACGGACCTGCTTGGACCGACCCTTGCGGTCGTAGTAGCGGACCGCGCCCAGCTCGCTGCTCAACGGACCGGTGCAGCCGGTCTCCTCGAGGGTCTCCCTCAAGGCACACGCCTCGTCGGCTTCGCCCGGTTCGCATTTTCCCTTGGGCAGGGACCAGTCGTCGTAGCGGGGGCGGTGCACGACCAGAACCTCGACGCCACCGTCGGCAGCCCACCTCCAGGGGACGGTGCCCGCGGCGCGAACCTCGATCGGCACCGTACGCCCCACCCGCTCGTGGGTCGCGCCGTTCGAACCGCCCGACCCGTTCGAGTCGTCACCCCCCGGCTTGCCGACGCCGGAAAGTACCGACATCGCCGGGGTCACCGTTCCTTCGGAACGGCGGCTGCGGCCGATCGCAAGCTCCTGACAACGCAGGTGGGTATCGACGGTTCCGCCCCCTTCCACGTGGGTCCAAGTGCCGTCGCCGCCCAGCGTCCAGGCCAGGGTGTCGTCGCTCAGGTTCACCTCGAGCAATTCCTCGACCAGACCCTGGAGCGTCTCGTCGAGGACGGGAACCAGGGCCTCGACCCGGCCGTCGAGGTTGCGGGGCATCAGATCGGCCGAGCCGATGTAGGTGAGCGCGACCCCGGGGCCACCACCGTTGGCGAAGCGGTAGATACGGGAATGCTCGAGGTAACGGCCGATCACCGACCGGACCCGGATGTTCTCCGACAGGCCGGGGACCCCCGGTCGCAGACAACAGATCCCCCGGACCACCAAGTCGACCTGCACTCCCGCCGCCGATGCCTCGTACAGCCGGTCGATCGCCACCGGGTCGACCAGGCTGTTCATCTTCATGGTGACGCGGCCGGTACCGGCCGGGGCCGCGATCTCACCGTCGATCAGATCCAACAGGCGGTCCCGCATGGAGTGGGGCGCCACCAACAGGCGCCGGTATTCGACGCGGCGCCCGTAACCGGTGAGGTAGTTGAAGAGCTGGGTGAGATCGGCGGTGATGTCGGGATCGGACGTCAAGATGCCCAGGTCCTCATAGAGGCGGGCCGTCTTGGCGTTGTAGTTGCCGGTGCCGATGTGGCAGTAGCTGCGCACGGTCTGACCTTCGTCGCGCACCACCAGAGCCGTCTTGGTATGGGTCTTGAGTCCCACCAGCCCGTAGGTGACGTGGACACCCGCCTGCTCCAGGGCTCGGGCCCATCCGATGTTGGCCGCCTCGTCGAAGCGGGCCTTGAGCTCCACCAGCGCCGCCACCTGCTTACCCCGCTCGGCCGCCCGCACCAGCGACTTCACGATGTCGCTGTCACCCGAGGTGCGGTAGAGCGTCAGCTTGATGGCCAGCACCTTGGGGTCGCGCGACGCCTGGCGGACGAACTCCTCCACCGACGACGAGAACGAGTCGTACGGGTGGTGGACCATCACGTCGCCCTCGTCGATCACCGCGAACATGTCCAGGGTGGTTCCCTCCCGCGGGGTCAGACGGGCCTGGGTCACCGGTGTCCACGGCTCGTCCTTCAGGTCGGGACGGTCCAAAGCGTTGAGAGCCATCAGCCCACCGAGATCGAGCGGACCCACCGTGAGCTGAACTGACCGGTCGCTCAGATCCAGCTCACGGACCAACAGGTCACGCACCTCAGGGGTGACCAGGGCATCCAACTCCAGGCGAACCGCGGCACCGAAGCGACGGCGGCGCAACTCCATCTCCACCGCGGCCAACAGATCGTCGGCTTCTTCCTCGGCCACGGTCAGATCGGCGTTGCGGGTGACCCGGAAGGTGGTGGTGCCGACGACCTCCATCCCTGGGAACAGCCGATCGAGGTGGGCGGCGATCACCTGTTCCAACGGAACGAACCGCTCACCGTCGGGCATGACCACGAACCGAGGCAACACCGGCGGGACCTTGACCCGGGCGAAGCGTCGCTCCCCATCGTCGGGGTCGCGCAACACCACCGCCAGGTTGAGCGACAGGTCAGAGATGTAGGGGAACGGGTGACCCGGGTCGACGGCCAGAGGGGTCAGCACCGGGAAGATCCGGTTCTCGAACTCCCCCACCAGATAGGCACGGTCCTCGTCGTCGAGCTGTTCCCAACTCGAGAACACGATCCCGACCCCGGCCAGGGCGGGCACCAGCTCATTGAGGAACACCTCCTCCAGCCGCTGAACCAGCGCGGTCACCCGGTCGGTGATCAGGTCGAGCTGCTCGTTGGCGGTGAGACCATCTGGTGAACGACCACCGACCCCACCCACCACGCGGTCGGCCAGCCCGGCGATGCGGACCTGGAAGAACTCGTCGAGGTTCTGGCTGAAGATGGCGCAGAACTTGGTGCGCTCCAACAGCGGCACCGACGGGTCGGCGGCCAACTCCAGGACGCGGGCGTTGAAGTCGAGCCAGGACAGCTCACGGTTCAAGAACCGTTGGTGCGACTCGGCCAGGGGCTCGTCCATCCCCAAAGGCTAGAGCGGACGGTCAGGCGTCGGCTCTGGAACCTCTCCGGGGGAGTTACTCCTCGGGTACGCCTAGGTCCCAGTCGATCAGGAGGTTCTCACGCTCGGCGTCGCGGATCACACGCTCACGGTTGCGACGGAACTGGGGGTCGTGCGGAGGTACCAACTGGAGGCGGGCCTGCATCCGGTCACGGAAGCCGTCGATCATGGCCCGGTCACCGAAATCGCTCTGAAGCTCCCAGTGAGGCGCCACCGGGCCGAGATACACCACCCGCACGTGACCAACGGGCGGCTCGGTGTGGATGGGAGCATCGGTCTGCGACATGACCCCGATCCTACCGGGCCACACCGACCCCGCATCCAGCCACGGACCACGGTGCGCTGGCCCCACTCACCATTCTCACTGTCAGTCGGCGCTGACCTTCACCGTGCGACTGTGCCAGCCGGTGGCCCCGTCAGGCGCCGGCGCCGCGACGACCGGGGTCTGGGTCTCACCGTCGCCGTCGGTGGCCCGCACCGTTATCCGGCGGTCACCGACCGGGGCCCGCCAGCGGTACCGCCACTGGACCCAGGTGTTCTCGCTGGCGACCTCCCCCAACTCGCACTGCCGCCAGGGGCCGTCATCGATGCGGACCTCGACCGTGGATATCCCTCGGCTGGGCGCCCAGGCGACCCCGGCCACGTCCACCAAACCGGCCTTCAGCTCGGCGCCGCCGCCCGGCACGTCGATCCGCGACATCGTCTTTATCGGTCCTTCCTTGGACCATCCCCGCGGCACCCAGTATCCGTCGAAGTCGTCCCACCCGGTGACCTCGATCGTGTCCAACCACTTGGTGGCCGACACGTAGCCGTACAGGCCGGCGACCACCAGCCGGGCGGGGAACCCGTGACGCACCGGCAGGGGTTCCCCGTTCATGGCGTAGGCCACCATCGCCACCCGACCGTCGGTGGCCACATCCATGGGGAACCCGGCGGTCCAGCCGTCGAGCGACCGGCCGACCACCTGTCCCGTCGACCCCCTCAGCCCCTCGGGAACTCCCGCCCGCTCCAGCAGGACCCCCAGCGGCACCCCCTGCCACACTGCGTTGCCCACCAGGTCGCCGCCCACCCGATTGCTCACGCAGGAGAGCGTGACGGTCTCCTCCACCGATTCGAGCGCCAACAGATCGTCGTAGGTCAGTTCGAAGGGTCTCTCGGCCCGCCCACCGAAGCGAAGTCGCCACGTAGCCAGGTCGACCTGGGGAACGGTCAGAGCGGTGTCGATCCGGTAGAAGTCCTCGTTGGGGGTGATGTACGGGCTGACCCGGGCGACCTCCAGCGAGGGAACCGCGGCCGGCCCCGACGACGTAGGTCGGGGCAGGACCACCTTGGATCGCGCCGCTTCGGATGACCCGGCCGATGCGAGGCGTCGCCCCACCGTTGCCGCCACTCCCGCCGCGGCGACGACCGCCGCCGAGGTCGCCAAGAAGGCCCGGCGGGCCACGGCCATCGGGACCATCGCGCTGGTGGGCGCCGCCTCCAGGCGCCCTCCGACCGCGACCCCGTCCACCACCGACGGGACCGGCTCGGCGGCCTCCACGGGCGGTACTGCCACCCCAAAGCCGGCCACCAGCACCCGGGCTCGGGACAACAAGGCCCACAGGACCGAGATGCCGACCGCGACCGCCGCCAACGACGCCACCAGTCCGGTGGCGGTCCGGGCCAACTCGTCGGTCCGGTAGGACTGGAACCCAACCGCCCCGAAGACCACGAACCCGCTCACGCCGACCGCGAACCGACGGCGAGCGGCAACCCCCAGGAGTGCGCCGAGGGCGAGCGAGATGACCACGATGCCCACCACCAACGCCGCCTTGTCGTTGGTGCCGAACAACGCGACCGCAACCTCCTTGAGCGACGCGGCGAAACGGTCGATGAAGGCGGAGCCGACGACGGCGACCGGCGACGGCTGACCACCGCCGGCCACGCCGGCCACCAGTTCTCCCGCCGCCAACGCCGCGGCCGCGGCCGCGAAACCCGCTCCCGCCGCCCAGCCGCGGGGAACCACCGCTGCACGGGATGCTCTTGCCGTGGCGGTGTCCTGATGCATGGCTACCTCTCTTCGGCGTTGAGGCCGTCGACCCGCTCTGTCAGTTGGAACCCAACGTGACCTCGAGGCTGGTACGGCGCCCCATTCGTTCCACCGTGATCGACACCCGGTCACCGGGCCGGGCCGACCGGACCAGGCCGGTGAGCTGATCGCTCGACACCACGGTCGTGCCGTCGAAGCTGACGATCACGTCGCCCACCTCGAGACCCCCGTCGGCGGCGGGCGAATCGGCTTCGACCCCGGCCACCAGCGCTCCCGATGCGGCGGTCACGCCGTACTGGGTACGCACCGACTGGTCCAGATCGTCGTCGACGGTCACCGAGCGGATACCCAACAGGGCGGTGTCACCGGTGAGATCGCCACCACCGGCCTTGAGGCGGGGGAGCAGGGACTCGACGGTGTCGATGGCGATCGAGAACCCGACGTTCTGCGCTCCCTCGATGATGGCGGTGTTGATTCCGACTACCTGACCTCCGGCGTCGATGAGGGGACCACCGGAGTTTCCGGGGTTGATGGCGGCGTCGGTCTGGATCAGATGCTCGAGTGACACCCGCCCATCGCTGATGCTGCGGTCCTTGGCCGACACGATCCCCCTGGTGACGCTGGGGTCACCTCCCAAGTTGAGGGCGTTGCCGATGGCCACCACGTCGTCACCGACCCGCAGGTTGGCCGACGACCCGAGCACGGCCGGGGTGAGGCCGTCCCGGTCGGCCCGGATCAGGGCGATGTCCTGGGCGGTCTCGGCCCCGATGAGCTCGGCCGGCGCCGTCGTTCCGTCGTTGAAGCGCACGGTGATGACACCGGCCGCGCCTTCGATCACGTGGGCGTTGGTGAGGATGAGGCCGTCCTCGGAGATCACCACCCCCGAGCCCGAACCACCGAAGATGCTGTTGTCCTGACCGGTCTGGATGGTGACCACCGAAGGTTGGGCCTTGTCGAGGATGGCCCGGATATCGAGGGCACCGATCGACTTGCTGGTCCCGTCGGGGTTGGTCACCGTCCCCCGCCCGGCTCGGTGTCCCAAGGCAAAGGTCCCGAAGGCGGCACCGACCACCAACGCTCCCACCAGGAAGGCTACGAACACGGCCAGGGCCGAACTCCGCGACGCCACCGGCTCACCGGGTACGGGGCCGTCGAGTAAGGGGGCGGGCGCCTGCAACGGAGGGCTCGCCGGCAGACCATCTGGCCGCCAAGACGGGACCACCGGAGCGGTGGTGGTGGTGGTGGTGGTGTTGTTGTTGTCGTGGGTGCTCGGGCTGGCGCGACGACGGTGTCGGGGCGGTTCGCTCACCGGGGCGGGCGCCGCCTCCGCTCCCGTCCGAGGGGCCCAGGGGGACCAACTCCCGTTGCTGTCACCTCCCCGGTGTTCCATGGATCCATGCAAGCAGGTTTTGTGTCCCGATCCACCCCGGGGACGGGCTCTGTTTCCGTTTCGCCTCGCTTTATGGCCCTACGTGCACCATTCAGCCATCGAACAGGTCCCGTGCCACCTCCCGATCCCCGGGCGGCTGGCGAGGGTCGGAGGAGATACACCGATGGAACCGATCCAGCTCACGTGGATGAGCCGGGGCAGCTGCCGTAACTACCCGGCGGCGGCATTCTTTCCCAGCGACGGCGTGGGTATTGACGCTGCCCGGAAGATCTGTGCCGAATGCCCGGTGAAGACCCCGTGCCTGGAGTACGCCCTCGCCGAGCGGATCGAGCACGGAGTGTGGGGCGGCTGTTCGGAGCGGGAACGCAGGCGGATCCTCAAGCGTCGCCGCGAAAGCGCCGCCGCCCCCGAACGCGAGACCGTCCCCGCTCGCTGACCCGTCCGCGCTCACGCCTCCATTCGGCGGCGACGGGCCAGGACCACATGCGCCTTGGCGGCACCCCACCGGAGGCCGGGGTCGGCCAGAGCCGGATCGATGTCGGCGAATGACGCCGGCCCAAGGTCGTAGATGTCGTCGGGGAACATCCGGCTGGCGAACTCGTCGCGCTGGACCGGGGGCACCCCGGCCTTCGACAACACCGAGGTCGGGTGGCTTACCGATTCCCTGATCAGGTCGAGCGGGTTGGATCGCTGGAGCGAGACGTCGGTGGCCAGCAGTTCCCGAAGTCGCCCGATGACCTGGGTCCGGGCGGCTTCGCCGGCTGCCTCGGCTTCACCGACCAGCCCCGAACCCGCCCCGGGGCGCCAACGGTCGGCGGTGGTGGTGACGCAACGGATGACCCAGGCGACGATCACCGAGTCGGCGACCTCGACCAGCACCCGTCCGTAGTCGGCCAGCGCCGCGTCCTCCTCGGGGTCAGCCCAGCGGTCCATGCCCGCCGACGCTATGGAGTCGGACAGTCTCCAGGGCAACCGGAACAGCACTAGCGTCCCGGCGATGTCACGGCGATCAATTCTCACCGTCCTCGTTGTCCTGGCCATGGCGGTCGCGACACCGGTCCAGGCCCAGGACGCACCCGGTTCGGTGGCCAAGATCGTCGGGGGGCGCAAGGCGACCAGGGGCGAGTTCCCGTTCATGGCCGCTCTGGTCGACGCCAACGGCGGCACGGTAGCCGACGACCTCGTGTGCGGGGCGACGGTCCTGTCGCCCAGTTGGGTGCTGACCGCCGCCCACTGCGTGACCGACCGCAACAACGCCTACCCCAACACCTATCCGGGCCCTCCCGGCATCGACTACATCGGCCCCGAGGCCGTCGAGATCGTCACCGGGATCACCGCCCTCGACGACCGCAACGGCCAACGGCTGGCGGTGGCCGAGATCATCCCCAGCCCCCTCTCCACGGGGGCCGACAACGACTACGACTTCGCCCTCATCCGACTCGCCCGCCCGACGACGTCGCCCGGAATAGCCCTGATCGGGGCCGGCGAGGCGAGCCTGGAGGCAGCGGGAACCGACGCCAAGGCAATGGGGTGGGGCTGGACCGGCAGCGAGTACCCCGTCGGCCTCAAAGTGGTGACGCTGCCGATCGTGGCCGACGAGACCTGCGCCTCGATCTTCCCCGAGGGACGGATGGCAAACGGTGAGCCCACCGAGTTCCGGGCCCAGTCGATGCTGTGCGCCGGCAAGATGGCAGGCGGGGTCGACACCTGCCAGGGCGACTCGGGAGGGCCGCTCATCGCCATTGCCTCCGACGGCAAGCCCCGCTTGGTCGGGGTCACCTCTTGGGGCGACGGTTGTGCCCAGCCCAACCTCCCCGGCATCTACTCCCGGGTGTCGGCAGCGCGGGCCTGGATCGACGCCAGCCGCCGCTTCGGACCGTTCGCGCCCGACGCGGTCGGCTACGTCGTGCGTCAGTACCTGGACCTGGCCGGACGGTGGCCGACCATGAACGAGCTCAACACCTGGGTGGGCCGCTTCGGTTCGGCCAACCCTCCGTCCCCCGCCACCCTGCCGGCCGAACTGATCGCCTCCCCCGCCTGGCAGGACCTCGCACCCCCGATCGCCCGCCTCTACTCGGCGACCTTCCTCCGCAACCCCGAGACCACCGGTTTCGATTTCTGGACCGGGGCGGGGCGAGCCGACCGGAACCTGGTGGACATCGCCAACTTCTTCGCCACCTCGCCTGAGTTCATCGCCCGCTACGGAGAGCTCGACGACACCGCCTACATCGACCGGATCTACCTGAACGTCTTCGGTCGCCCCGCCGACAGCGGAGGCAAGACGTTCTGGCAGACCCGCCTGTCCGCGGGTCTAGCCCGTGGCGCGTTGTTGGCCCAGCTGTCGGATTCGCCCGAGTACCGCACCCTCACCGCCTCCACCGTCGCCACCATGACCACCTGGTTCGGCGTGATCCGCGAGATCCCCGACCAAACCAAGATCGACGGTTCCGCCGGACTGACCACGCCGACTCTGCTCGACCAGCTCCGCCACAGCGTGGCCTACGCCTCGCGCTTCGAGGGATGACCGCGGCGGGGTCGGCCTACGACCTGAGCGTGGTCATCTCAACCCACGACCGTCCCGCCCAGCTTCGCCAGGCCATAGCCGCGGTCCGCGCCCAGGACCACCTCGGCCCCATCGAGACCATCGTGGTGTGGGACAAGGCCGAACCCGACCCCACCCTGGCGGTGGACCCCGCCGAGGACCCCCACCGACCGGTCCGAGTGATGGCCAACGACCGGACCCCCGGCCTGCCCGGCAGCCGCAACTGCGGAGCCGCGGCCGCGACCGGGCCGGTACTCGGGTTCTGTGACGACGACGACCTGTGGCTGCCTGACAAGGCCCGACGACAACTGAAGATGATGACCGACACCGGATCGGACACCGTGGTGTGCGGGATGGAGCTGGAAGTCGACGGGGTGCCGTTCCAACGACCGGGCTCCGAGCCGTTGCTGCGTTACGCCCATCTGCTCGAGTCCCGGCGCATCGAGGCCAACATGGTCGCCGCCCTGGTCAGGACCGAGGCCTTCTGGGGGTCTATTGGCCCGATGGACGAACACATCCCCGGCGGGTTCGCCGAGGATTACGACTGGATGCTGCGGGCCACCCGACACCAGCCGGTTCCGGTCGTCGTCGACCCGTTGATCCGGGTCCGCTGGGTGGTGCGTTCGCACTTCCGCCAGCAGTGGCCGGCATGGGAGGCCGCCCTGCGCCAGGTCATCGACCGCAACCCCGAGTTCGCCGGCCAACCCCGGGGCCGCGGCCGGGTAGAGGGGCAGATCGCGGTGGCGATCGCCGCCCAGGGCCGCCGACGCGACGCCCTGCGCCAGATCCGCGCCACGCTGGGCTGGTCACCGCTGGAACCGCGCGCTGCCATCGCCCTGGCGGTGGCAGCGGGAGTGCCCGCCGACCGGATCACCACCGCGTTGAACCGTCGGGGCCGTGGCATCTGACCGCCCCGGCGCCCTCGACACCCTGTCGGCGGTGCTCGGACTCCATCCGGTCCTCGCGCCCGGGAACCGACCGCCGGCCGACGGACCGACCGAGACCGCGTTGCTGGGTCTGGTCGGCAGCCTTGACGCTCCGCGATTCCTCGTTCCCGTCGACCACCCCGACGCGACCTGCGCCGCCCTGTCGGCCTACAACCGCCTACGCCCCCTCCGGACCAGGCTGAACCGCCGTGTGGTGGCGGCGACTGCCACCACCCCGGGCCTGTCCAAGCGCGTCGTGTCGATGCGTTTCACCGTCGACCGAGGGCCGGGTTCGCTCGTCGAGCACCTGGGTCAGACGTTGGGCGTCGAAGACCTCCAGGTCGCGGTGGGGGTCGGCAACTTCGACGCGGTTTGGAAACCGACCTTGCAGTGCTTCACCCCCGATGGGGAGCCGGTCGCCTACGTCAAGGTGGGTGTCGGCCCGGTCGGCGCCCACCTCGTCGCCCGGGAACGCCCGGTGCTGGAGGCGTGGACCGAACACGACGACCCCCGCCTCGTGGTACCCCGGCTGTTGGCGGTCGGGTCGTGGCGCGATCATCCCCTGGTGGCCTGCGAGCCGATGCCCTTGGACGCCCGGCGCCTGCCCCCCGGCGACGTCAGCGCCTGGCCGGTACGCCAAATGGACCCGCCTCTCGCCGACCGACCCCTACTCGATGCGTCGTGGTGGACCGACCGGCGCCGGGACTTCGGCGACGACGGAGACATCGCAGCGTTGATGGACGGCGTAGAAGCGGTCCACGGTGGGCGCGAGCGGGCATGGGCCCGCTGGCACGGGGACTGGGTTCCGTGGAACTTGGCCCGTTCGGGACGGGGTCTGGTGGCCTGGGACTGGGAGTACAGCGAACCCGGCGCGCCGGCCGGTCTCGACGAGCTCCACTGCATCTACCAGGTCGCCCGTCATCGACGCGGCGGTCAGGTGCAGGACGCTCTGGGACTCGTCCGGGCTTCGGCTGAGGACCAATGGCTGGCCGACGCCCACCTGGTCATGTTGTCCACCCGGCACCGACTGCTGGAGCGGCTCACGGGGCGCCCGGTCGGAGATCACCACCAGGTGATGGCCGCCGTCGCCGAACGCGCCATCGCAGTGGGCCACGGCCGGCGGTGAGCGACACCGCGCCGGCACCGGTCGCCGCGGTGGCCCGGGGTGGCGCCATCAACCTGGTCGGCGCCGTGGTCTACGGCGCCTCCAACTTCGTGGTCCTGGTGGTACTCAACCATTCGCTGGGGGTGGAACAGGCGGCGGTGGTGGTAGTCGCCATCGCGTTGTTCAACGTGGTGTCAACGGTGGCCGCCCTCGGTTGCACCACGGGCCTGGTCCGCACCATCAGCCGTCTGCGCGCCATCGACGAACCAGAACGGCTCCACGCCACCCTGCGGGTCGCCCTCGGCCCGGTGCTGGTCGTCTCTTGCGCCGCGGCCCTGGCCGTGGCCGCCGCCGCACCGGCGTTGGCCGAGATCCTGGCCGACGGATCGACGGTGGCCGAGGTGGCCCGGGTGCTGCGGTGGATGGCTCCCTTCATCCCCCTCGCCACCCTCCACACCGTCGTCATCCAGGGCACCCGCGGTTTCGACACCATGGTCCCGGTGGTGGCCGTCGAGCGGATCGGCCGCGCCGTCGCCCTTCCGGCGGTGATCGTCGTCGCCACCGCGGCGGGGACCGGTCCCACCGGCGCGGCGGCAGCGTGGGCGGCCACCAACGCCGTCGCCCTGGTGTTCTCGCTGCGAGCGATGACCAGCCGGATGGACCGTGCGCTGTCGGTGTCGGGACGAGACCCGGTGGCCGCCGACTCGACGTTCCGGCGCGCCTACTGGCGGTTCACTGCTCCCCGGGCGGTCGGCCAAGCCTCCGAAGTCGCCGTGAACTGGAGCGACACCATCATCGTCAGCGCCCTGGTGTCGACCACAGCGGCGGGGATCTACGCGTCGGGTACCCGCTACCTGCTGCCGGGTCTGTTCGCGGCCGAGGCGCTGATGCAGGTGACCGGTCCCCGCATCAGCGGCCTGATGGCCCGCCACCGGTCAGGCGAGGCATCAGAGTTGATTCAGGTCGTGGCCGGCTGGCAGGTCGCGGTGCTGTGGCCGATCTACATCGTGATCGCGGTGTTCCCGACTCCGCTCCTGCGGGTGTTCGGCCCCGAGGTGGTCGAGGCCCGGGGGGCGCTGGTGGCCCTGGCGATCGCGATGCTGGCGGCCAGCCCGATCGGACCAGCGGCGTCGGCCATCTTGATGGCGGGGCGTAGCAGCCAGGCCATGGGCAACACGGTGGCGGTGCTCACGGTGAACATCGTCGGCAACCTGTTGTTCGTCCCCCGTCACGGGATCACCGCGGCCGGTGTGGTGTGGGGGGTCACGATCGTTCTGGCCGCGCTGTTGCCGGGCTGGCAGTGCCGTGGCCTGGGCATCATCACCCTGGGACGCCCCGCTGCGGTGGGTGCCGTCCTGGCCGTCGCAACGTTCGGGTCCGGGGCCGCGGTCGCCCGATTGGGGCTGGGGGACACACCCGCAGGCCTGGTAACGGCCGGTATTGTCGGATCCGTCGGTTACCTCGTCGGTTCGAGGTTCGTCCGAGACTCTCTCCACCTCACCTCCCTGCGGGGTGGGTCCAAGCCCGTCACCCCCGTCGACCCCGCCAGCCCCGACGGCCCCACCGATCAGGAGATGCACGCCCGACCATGAGCGAACTGGAGAGCGGATTTCGGATCTCCGACGTGACGGGACTCGTCCGGCGGCGCTTCACGATCCTCGCCGCGGCACTGGTCCTGGGCGTGGTTCTCGGCGCCATCGCGTTCTCCACCTCGGAGTCGACGTTCAGCGCCACATCGCGGGTCCAGGTCAAACAGATCGCAACCAACCCCCTGGACCCGACCTCGGACACCGAGGTGGTCGACATCGCCACCGAGCAGGATCTGGTCAAGTCCGATGCCGTGGCCGATGCGGTCCGCAAGGAACTGGGTCTGTCGATCGACAACCGAACCCTGCTGAGAAAGGTGACCGTCTCCAGCAAGGAGGAGTCACTGGTCCTCGAGATCACCTACCTGTCCACCGACGCCGAAGAGGCCCGCAAAGGCGCCAACGCCTTCGCCGACGCCTATCTGGCCCAGCGTCGTGCCGACGCCGAGCAGAGCGTGAACCACCGCCTCGACACGGTGCGCCAACAGATCGACTTCACCCGCGCCGCTCTCGCCGACGCCCAAGCATCCGGTGACCAGGCCGCCATCGCCGAGATACAGAACCAGCTCAACTCGCTCAACACCGCCTACGCCACCCTGGCTGCAATCAACACCGACGACGTCGGCCGAGTGGTCCGTCGGGTCACCGCCGATCCCGAGGAGGTGCTGTCCAAGATGGCGCTCGGCAAGGCGGTTGGCATTGTCGGGCTTTGCGGTCTGGCCGGACTGGGGGTGGCGTTCCTGGTCGACCGTTCCGACAGCCTCGGCGGTGGTCGACGCCGCATCGCCCAGATCCTGCCCGGGGTCAACGTTCGGTTGTTGCCCCGGGTCGCCAACCAGCGGGCCACCCAGGCCGAGGTCGATGCCGCCATCGACCGACTGGCCATCGAGCTCACATCCCAAGGTCGCCGAGGCAAAGCCACCGGGGTCTTGCTGACCACCAACACCACCGAGCCCCCGGTGCAGTTGGCCCAGGAGATGGCCTCCAGCCTGGCCTTCGCCGGGATCCCGGCGGTGTTCGTGGTCGCCGGTGCCACCAGGGCCGAGATCGCTCAGGCCCGTGTGGTCACCTCCTTCACCGACCTGGTGGATCAGCAGCACCTCCTCCAGGCCGAGTTGGCCGACCCGGCCGGACCGGCCCACAGCGCGGCGCCGACCATCACCTGGCTCCGCCCCCGAGGTTCGGTCGAGGCATCGGGGCTTCTCCAGCGAGCGGTGATCGAGTCGTTGGTTACCAGGGCCAGCCGCGACGGTTTCGAGTCGGTGTTCTTCCTCACCCCCAGCCCCACCCACCAGGCCGCCGCCGCCGCCCTGGGTCGATGGGTGGACAAGACCGCGCTGGTGGTTCTCAACGACGACAGCTATACCGCCGAACAGGCGGCCAGCGCCCTGGCCGAGGCCGACATCACCGTCACCGAAGCGGTGTGGGCGTGAGGTTGCCGAGCCGGCCATGAGCGTCCGGGCGGAAACCGCTCCCCCGCCGATCGGGAGCGAGGCCGCCGAGGTTCCGGCCCGGGTGACCCGACGGGTGGCGTGGCCGTTGTGGCTGATCACCGCCGGCACCGCACCGGCGATGGCGGTGGGGGTGCACGGGCTGTCGTGGATGTTGCCGGGAGCGGTGTTCGGTGTCCGTCTGCTCCGCCACCGCGACACCCGGTTCCCGGCATCGAGCATCCCCTTGATCTTGTTGGTGGCGTGGATTCCGCTCAGCATCTCGGTCATCCCGGTGTCGGGGCTGCCGCTGTTCACCTACCGGTGGCTCCTGTTCGCCGGCTGTCTCACCTCGTTCGTGTGGCTGGTGAACGTGGACGAGAAGCTGGTGCCGTCGATGCGGATCGTGGACTGGCTGGCGGCGTTGTGGATCACCCTGGTGGCCTTCGGGTACCTGGCCACCCTCCTGCCGAACCTGGCCACCCCGTCCCCGCTGGGGATCATGGTCGGGCCCTTGAACAAGGTGGAGTTCGTGGCCCGCCTGTCGGAGTGGCGTTTCGCCGAGACCCAGAAGTTCATGGGTTACCCGGTTCCCCGGCCCGCGGCGCCGTTCGGGTCTTCCAACGCCTGGGGTTCGGCCATGGGCATCCTGACGCCGTTCTTCCTGCGTTCGTGGATCGTCGGGGTGTCGGCGGCCCGGCGGCGCAAGGGCCTGGTGATCGCTCTGGTCGCGGTCTATCCGATCCTGATCTCGGTCAACCGGGGTCTCTGGTTGAGCCTGATCGTGGGGTCGATGTACTTCGCTGCTCGTCGGGCTCTGCGCGGTCGGTTCACGGCGCTCGCCGTCCTGATGGTCGGGGTGGTGGCGGTGGCGGCGATCCTGGTGGTTACCCCGGCGGGCGGACTGGTCACCGACCGCCTCGACAAGTCAGAGAAGTCCAACAGCGCACGGTCGTCGCTGTACGAGCGGGCCTGGCAGGGAGCACTGGATGCCCCCCTCACCGGCCACGGTGCCCCGGTGTTCGCCCCCGACCTGCCCGAGGGGACCCCTCCGGTGGGCACCCACGGGATGATCTGGTACCTGATGTTCCTCCACGGCTTCCTGGCCCTGGGTGCCTTCTTGGTGTGGTTGGGGGTGGAGGTGGTGCTGTCGGGCCGGCTGCGAACCCCGTTGTCGTGGTGGATACACCTGAGCCTCATCGCCACCGTCGTCCAGATGCCGTACTACGGGCTGATGCCCCACATCGTGCTGGTCGGGGTGACGGTAGGCCTGGCCCACCGCGAGGCCCGTCGACCGCTGTCCCCGTCAACCCCCACCCAACCGGGAGTACTTCGTTGAGCCCTGTAGATCCGGTCGCCCCCCGTTCAGGCCTGTTGGAGGGGGTGCGCCGTTCGGGACCCGGGACCGCCCTGACGGCATCGGCCAAGAAGGCGCTTCGGTCGGTCGGCGTGGCGACGGCCAACTGGCGACCGGGTCCCGACCTGGTGGTGGTCGGAGCCAAGCGGGGCGGTACCACGTCGTTGTGGCGGTACCTGTCCGAGCATCCCGGGATGTTGCCGACGTTCCCTCGCGCCCAACAGATCAAGGGCACCTATTTCTTCGACGAGGAGTGGGACCGCGGCCTCGCCTGGTACCGCTCCCATTTCCCCACCACGGCCCGGCGCCGCCTGGCCGAACGCCACGTCGGTCACCCGGTGTGCTCCTTCGAGGCCAGCCCCTACTACCTGTTCCACCCGTTGGCCCCGATGCGGGCCCGACAAGTGGTGCCCGAGGCCTTGGTGGTTGCGGTGCTGCGCGACCCGGTGGAACGTGCCTTCTCGCATTGGAAGGAACGCCGCAACCACACAGAGTCGCTCAGCTTCGCCGAGGCCTTGGCGGCGGAGGCAGCGCGGACCGCGGGCGAGGAGCAGCGACTCATCGACGACCCCCGCTATCGGTCGATGGCCCACCGCCACCAGACCTATGTGGCCCAGGGTTGCTATGCACCCATGTTGGAGCGGTGGTTCGAGGCCTTTGGACGGGACCGGGTTCTGGTGGTCCCCTCCGAGGAGATGTACGCCGACCCCCAGGCCTTCTGCGACCAGGTCACCGGCCGTCTCGGGCTCCCCACCCACGCCTTGTCGTCGGTGGAGCCGTGGAACGCCGAACCCAGCGCAGGGATGGATTCCGAGGTGCGGGCGATGCTCACCGAGCAGCTCACCCCTCACGTGGAGGCGACCGAGGCCCTGCTCGGTCGGTCCCTTCCTTGGTCGAAGGCCTGACCTGAGCTACCCGAGGTCCGCTCACCCTAAGTGAGATCATTTGGACTATTGCCACGGAGCATGGGCGGCGTAGGATGGGGTGGCACCGAGGGCGAGAGGACCACCCCATGAAATTGGCCAAGGCAATCAGGCGGCTGGCGCTTCTCCTCGCCCTGCTGATCATCCCACTCACCGCATGCGACCCGGCCGACGTCCCGACCGGCGACGGCCTCACCTCGGCCGGCGCAGGAGCGTCGTGCTGGGGCATCAAGCAGGCCTTCCCGTCCTCGACCGACGGCATCTACTGGCTGAACCTGCCCGGCCTGGACCGCCCCACCCAGTTCTACTGCGACATGACCACCGACGGGGGTGGCTGGGTTCTGGTGGCCCGCGGCCGCCACAACTGGACGTTCCGACCCGCTGGCCAGTCGACCCCCGCAGTTCTGCGCAGCACCGTCGACGGCTCCGGTGCCTTCAGCGCCGCTGCTCTCCCCACCGGCACCATCGACGACCTGTTGAACGGACAGGCGCTGTCGGCCCTGCCCGACGGGATCCGCATCGAGCGGGCCACCAACTCGTCGGGTTCGAGCCGCCAAGACATGCGCCTGTTCCCGTCCTACTCCACCTGGAGCTGGGCCTTCCCCCAGGGCCTGAAGATGACGTCGATGCGCATCGGCACCACCAACTACGCCAACGGCAACACCAAAGACACCTACTCCAACTTCTACGACTATCCGGTCGCCGGTCTCAAAGGTAAGCAGGGTCTGCTCCGCCTCCGGACCTACGCCTCCGAGGACAACAACTGGCAGCAGGGCTTCGGCTACGGCACCAACGTCCTCGGTGGCTCGTCCAGCTCATCGAACTTCTTGTTTCGGTACTCAAGCTTCTCGGGCTTCGTCCTGCCCTTCACCCGGGTTTGGATCCGTCCCCAGATCGCCAACGGCGACGTAACCCTGCCGGAGATGCCCTCCACCTTTCCCGCCGAACCGGTTCCGGCCGGGCTCAAGAACATCCCCGAGTTCGCCCCCTGGGGCGTAACCGGCATGGACCACACCGGCGAAGACGAGATCGACCCGTGGAACACCACCGTCAACGTGTTGAAGGTGCACGGTGACCGGGTCTTCGTCGGCGGCCGCTTCACCGACGTCCAGCAGGGACCATCCGGCCCCGCCTACCCACAGGCGTCACTCGCTGCCTTCGACCTCGACGGCAACTGGATCTCGTCGTTCAACCCGGTTTTCGCCGGGCGGGTCTGGGCCATGACCTTCACCGACGACAACAAGCTGATCGTCGGCGGCGACTTCACCTCGGTGGACGGCCAACCCGACACCGCCGGGCTCGTCGCCCTCGACCCGAACACCGGAGAGGTCATCCCGACCTGGAAGGCCAACATCAGCCACACCTCCGAGACCGCCATCGTTCGGGGACTGGACCAGCGCAACGGCTGGATCTACGCGGTGGGCCGCTTCAACCGGGTCAAGGGCGGCACCTGGAACGAGATCACCGTCTCACGGGCCGTCAGCCTCAGCGCCACCGATGGATCGCCGGGCACCTGGAAGCCGGTCATCAACGGGACCGGCGTGGGGGTCCGGGCCGCAGCGGCCGGAGACCGGGTCTACATGGCCGGGTTCTTCGACTCGGTCAACGGTGACACCAACCACGCCTACTTCGCCATCACCGACACCGCCACCGGGGCCCCGGTTCCTGGGGTAGGCCCGTTCCAACCGTCGGGCAACCCGGTCGATGACCCCGAGTTCGACGCCTACCAGTACGCGGTGGCCGAGTACGGCAACCAGATAATGGTCGGCGGCTCCGAACACGACACCCAGTGGTACGACCGCAACCGCACCACCCTCCTCGACTCCCACATCGCCAAGGCCGGAGGCGACACCCAGACCATCGAGGTCCACGACGACTGGGTCTACGTCGGCTGCCACTGCGACGACACCCTGCTCGAGGGGACGAACTCGTGGGCCAGCCCGGCCGGGTTCCGTTCCGTTCACCCGATCAACGTCGTGGCTCGCTTCGACCCGGCGACCCACGAGATCGACGAGTCGTGGTTCCCCTACGGCCTGAAGGGCGCCGCGGGCGAGGGGGTGTGGACCACCGACCAGGACAGCCGAGGATGCCTGTGGGTCGGCGGAGACCTGGTGAAGGGTTCCTCCACCGGTGTGGCCGCCAACGACTGGTTGGGCGGGTTCGGGCGGTTCTGCCCCACCGACTCGACCCCCCCGACCACCCCGACGTCGTTGAGCGGCTCGGCTGGGAACGACACCGTGGTGCTGGGCTGGGGAGCTTCAGCCGACGCCAGCGGATCGGTCAGCTATGACGTCTACCGCAACAACCGGGTGATCGCCTCGACGACGGGAACGACCTTCACCGACACCGCACCGATCGCCGGCTCCCGCTACACGGTGCGAGCCTTTGACGCCGCCGGAAACCGTTCGGCGTCCCCGGCAGCTATCCGCATCGAGGGACCGGTGCCCGCCGAAGACCGCCTGGTCGAGTTCGGCTCGCAGTGGCGCTGGTCCTACACCGACACCGCACCGGCCGCGGAGTGGAACACCGTCGGCTTCGACGACACCGCGTGGACGTCGGGCGCCGGCGAGCTCGGCTTCGGCGACACCCCCAAGGCCACGATCATCTCGGTGGCCCCGGCCCCCCGGCCACTGGTGGCCTACTTCCGCCGCACCTTCGACGTTGCCGACCCCTCGACCATGACCGGCATCGACATCGGCCTGATCCGCAACAGCGGCGCCGTGGTCTACCTCAATGGGGTCGAGGTGGCCCGTTCCAACATGCCCGCCGGCCCAGTCACCTTCGACACCTTCGCCTCGGGTCCCGTACCCGCCGCCGAGCGCCACATCCCGGTGATCTACCCGGTTCCCGCCTCAGCCCTGGTGGCCGGCACCAACACCATCGCGGTGGAACTCCACCTCAACAGCCGAAACCAGGCCACCGCCGGCTTCGACCTCTCCGTAACCGCCCAGCACTGACGGGCCGTTCGGGCCGTTCCGGCCTCCTCCTTGGCCCCTTCGCGGGCACCCAGGTGTCGGCGGTGCGCTTCTCTTGGTGCACCTGCGGTGCGCTACCTGCTGGTTCCGTCCAGGCAGGTCCTCACTTCGCTGCGGCGCCAGGACGGGTTTGCGACGATTGCCGCCCCTCCCCCACACTCGATCCCACCCCCGGAGGCAAACGTCGCAAACGCACCGTTGGGCCGTTCCGGCATCCCTCCTTGGCCCCTTCGCGGGCACCCAGGTGTCGGCGGTGCGCTTCTCTTGGTGCACCTGCGGTGCGCCCACCTGCTGGTTCCGTCCAGGCAGGTCCTCGCTTCGCTGCGGCGCCAGGACGGGTTTGCGACGTTTGCGCCTCCTCCCCACACTCAATCGCAAGCAGGGAAGCAAACGTCGCAAACGTACCTTCGGGCCGTTCCGGCCTCCCTCCTTGGCCCCCGTCGCGGACACCAAGGCTTCGGCGGTGCACATCGCTTGGTGCACCTTCGCTGCGGCGCCAGGACGGCGCCTGCGGCCGAAAACCGGCAGAGCCCCGGGTCGCCTTTGACCCGGGGCTCTGTGGTTCGCCCTTGCCAGCGGGGCTGGTGGTGGGGCTGCTCAGCGGGTGTAGACCCTTACCCAGTCGACCTCGTAGGTGGCGTCGGTGGGGGTGGTCCAGTCGACCCGGTTGATGCCGGTGGTCTTGCAGCCACCGGGGTAGGTGCCCGAGATGGAGCACCGGTTCACCAGGGGGAGTTCCCCGAGGACCCCGTCGGGGTCACCACCCCAGTTGCCACCGACGGCCTGGTTGATGGCGATGTCCCAGGTGCCGTCCTCGGCGCCCGAAGCCCAGTTGTGCTGGGTGTCGGTGTAGGTGTGGGTGAGGTTCCCGTCGAGGAGGAAATCGAACTTGACCGCTCCACCGTCGAGCTGGGTGATCTCGACCGCCCAGTTGTGCCAGCCCGAGGTGGTCACGCCGGAGCTCTCGAAGTTCGAGGACTTCTTGGAGAGGTTGTGACGTCCGTCGAGGTGCAAGGTGTTGGTGGTCTTGCCGGGGACCTGGGAGTGGAAGTACTCCATGATGTCCACCTCGGCGACACCGGCACCGTTGCGGTGGCGGAGCCAGAAGGCCGGCCACAGGCCCTGGTTGTGGGGCAGGCGGGCCCGCATCTCGAACCGTGCGTAGCGGGTGTAGTAGGTGCCGGCCTCGCGGGAGCCGATGAACCCGGAGGTGTAGTTGCGGGCCTTGCCGCCGGGGCAGGTGACCGACTCCTTCTTGGAGGTGATCTTCAGCGTCCCACCGCTGACGGCGACGTTGTTGGGGGTGAGGCAGGCGTACTCGTTGTTCCCGTCGCCGTAGGTGTTGTTGTAGGCGGACCACTTGGAGCTGTCGAGGGACGAACCGTTGAACTCGTCACCGCCGACCAGGGTCCACCCGGTGGGGGCGGGCGTCGGGTCGACCGGCACCGGTTCGCACGCTGCTAACCCGGCCACGGCGATTCCTGCCGCTACCGACACTGCCACCTTGCGGAGAGCTGAGAGCTTCATGGTTACTGGCCCCGTTCCTACTTCTCGACGACTGGGTCGGAAGGGGTAACGGCTGGGCCACCAAAGGACTCAAGGGCAAAAACGGCCCTCCTCGATGATCTTCACAAAAAACCGTGGACCGTGGTTTTCAGGCCACTTGACGTGAATAACCAATCACTTCATGCGGTCGGAATAACGCTCAAAGTGAGGGGCTCCACGGAGGGCGATCCCAGCCTCACAGGGAGCGATGGTCCGCCAGCGGACCGCCGACGGCACCGTTCAGGTTCCCCGAACGCAACCCCTCGAGATCCACGGTCACATATCGGTATCCCGCCCCACGAACGACTTCGACCACCACATCGCGGACGGCCACCAGGTCGGCCAAACGGTCGAGCGGAACCTCGATGCGGGCGGTCTCGCCGTAGTGGCGCACCCGGAGGTCATCGAATCCCAAGGACCGCAGGCCCGCCTCGGCCTCGGCAACCTCCCGCAACACCCCCAAGGTGACCGGAGTGCCGTAGGGCACCCGAGACGCCAGGCATGCGGCGGCGGGCTTGTCGGCGGTCGACAGCCCCAACACCCGCGACGCCTCCCTGACCATGGGCTTTGTGAACCCGGCGTCGACGAGGGGGAACCGGGCGCCGTGCTCGGTCGCGGCGCGCTGACCGGGTCGATGGTCGCCCAGGTCGTCGAGGTTCACCCCCAACACCACTACCGCGCCGGCGGCCACGGCGAGGGGCTCCAGCGCCCGCGACAAGGCGTCCTTGCAGTGGTAGCAGCGGTCGGCGTCGTTTCGAAGGTAGGCCGGGTCGTCCATCTCCTCGGTCAGGACCTTGGACCAGTTGAGGCCCCATTGCGCCGCAAGCTCGGCACACCCGGTGAGCTCCACCTCGGGCAGCGAAGGTGACACCGCGGTCACACAGTGCACCCGGTCCGGCCCGAGCTCGTCATTGGCCACCCAGGCGACCAGGGCCGAATCGGCGCCGCCCGACAACGCCACCACCACCGCCTGGTGCCCTCGGAACCACGCCCGAAGCCGGCTCAGCGCCCCGTCGACGTCAAGTTGAGGTTCAGGGTCGGGCGGCTTCATCATTCGACCCCGGCGGCGTCGAGGACCTCGTCGAGGGTGCCCACCATCCCGGTGACGAACGGTCCGAACTCGGCGTAGATCGCCGAAGCCTGGTCGAAGCGCATCTTGTAGACGACCTCCTTGAGGTCGTCGGGGTGCTGGGCGAAAAGCGTGACGCCCCACTCGTAGTCGTCGATCCCCGCCGACCCGGTGATGAGCTGGAGGATCCGACCCGCGAACCCCCGCCCCGTCGCCCCGTGCTCACG
Source organism: Acidimicrobiales bacterium (assembly GCA_020439505.1). Taxonomy (GTDB): domain Bacteria; phylum Actinomycetota; class Acidimicrobiia; order Acidimicrobiales; family Iamiaceae; genus Aquihabitans. The sequence continues at coordinate 575 of JAGQSO010000040.1, read as the reverse complement.
CATGAGGCTGTCGCGCTCCTCGAAGGGCAGGGTGAACCAGTTGTGGGTGGCCTCGCGTCGCTTGGACATCGGGTAGAAGCACCAGGCGGGCTTCCCCTCCGGCGGCAGCTGGGGGTAGAGCCGGGCCTGGGCCATGGCCTCGGGAAGGCCCTTGGCGTACTCGGAGAGCTCGGTCAGCGAGACGTAGGAGTCGACGACGGTCAACCCCGACGCCACCACCTCGGCTTGGAACCGGCGCAGCCGCCAGAGGTCGCGACCCAGGACCATCAACGCCACGTCAGCCTTGTGGCCCAGCACCGCTACGGGGACCACCTGAACCTCGTCGAGCTTCGCGGCCTCGACGGCCCCGGCCAGAGCGGCGCGATCGACCCCGTCAGCCGTCGAGCAGAACAGGTGGAGCACACCGAGGCCCACCGTCGGTTCCAGAGCGTCAGTCATCCCCGAGACGCTAACGGCCGAAGGACTCGCCCGGACAGGCGGCGGTCCAGCCGCTCCGGTTTCACCCGGCCGGTCCTGGGTAGTCCTCCGGTCCCCCTCCGCCAGTCCCCTTCCGCCGACGACCCGCTGGACAGCGT
>JAGQSO010000249.1 GCA_020439505.1 Acidimicrobiales bacterium | reverse complement strand
CAAGTAGGTCGTGAAAGGTGTCGATTCCTACTGTTGCCCAACGGTGTCGGCCCCCAGGCACCCAGCTCCACGAGGCAGCGCCATGCAGTACATCGCTCCCACCCCCGCCCCCGTCGTTCGTTCAGGAATCGGCCCTTGGGCTCTGGCCAGTATCGTCGTCGGGGTCGGCGTCGGCCCGGTGATGGGCGGGGCCGCCTTCGCCCTGTGTGCGGTGCAGGTCCGGCGGGCTCGCCGTCATCCCGGGGTGGCTCCTGACGTGGTGGCCACCGACGCCTTCCTGGCCGATCAGGACCTCGAAGACACGACCCCGCTGAGGGTCACCTGGCTGGGTGACAGCCTGGCCGCGGGGATAGGCGCCGATTCGGTGGAGGAGACCCCGGCCATGGTGGTGGCCCGAATGCTGGACCGGCCCGTGGACCTGCGGATCTTGGCCGTGTCGGGGGCCAAGGCCAAGGACGTGGTGGAGGCTCAGCTCCCCCGCCTCGAGCCCGCCGATCTCGTGGTGATCAGCGTGGGAGCCAACGATGTCGCGTCGGCGTCGTCTCGTCACCGCTACGCCCGTCGCCTCGACGCCATCCTGGCCGCCACCGCCCCGGCTCCGACGGTGGTGATGTCGATGCCCGACATCACGATGGCCGATCGGATCGGCCAGCCGGTGCGCTGGCTGGCGGGGCGGCGGGCCCGCTACTTCGACGCCGCCCGTCGACGGGTCACCAACCGTCACCCCCACGCCATCTCGGCCGACGTTGCCACCATGCCCGTCGACCTGAGCCGGGACGCCGGGCGGGAACTGCTGTGCGCCGACCGGTTCCACCCCGGCCCGCAGGTGTACCGGATCTGGGCTGACCGGATCACAGCCGCGGCCCGTCAGCTCATGGAGCAGGTCGACGTCGCTCCGGCTTGACCACGGGTTCATCGGCCCCGGGTCGGTCGTGAGACTATGGCGGTGCCACGGCGCTGAGATCAGCCCGTCCGGAGGAGGAACCCCACGATGACCGCACGGATGATGCCCGGTGGACCGGTAGCCGAGGCGGTGTTCGCCGACCTGGCGCCACGAATCGCGGCGTTGATCGCGGCCGGTCACACACCCGGTCTGGGCACGATCCTGGTCGGAGGGGACACGGCCAGTGCCGGCTACATCCGGATGAAGATGGAGAAGGCCGAGTCGCTGGGCTTCACCTCTCCCCACATCCATCTGCCCGACGACGCCACCCAGGCCGACGTGCTGGCCGCCATCGCCCAGATGAACGACGCCCGCGATGTGGACTCGGTTCTGATCCAGCACCCCACCCCGCCCCAGATCGACTTCGACGCCGCCCTGCTGGCCCTCGACCCCGACAAGGACGTCGACGGTCTGCACCCGGTCAACATGGGGCGCCTGGCCCTGGGCATGCCGGGACCGGTTCCCTGCACGCCGGCGGGGATCGAGGCCCTGCTCGCCCACTACGAGGTGCCGGTATCTGGCCACGAGGTGTGCATCCTGGGTCGGGGCACCACCCTGGGCCGTCCGCTCGCCCTGCTGTTGTCCCAGAAGCGGCCCACCGCCAACGCGGCGGTGACGGTGGTGCACACCGGGGTGCCGAACTGGGTCGACTACACCCGCCGGGCCGGCATCGTGATCGCCGCGGCCGGGGTGCCGGGCATCCTCCAGCCCGAACACGTCAGCCCTGGGGCCGTGGTGGTCGGCGGCGGCGTCCGATACGAGGGTCGCAAGCTGCTGCCCGACGTGGACGAACGCTGCGAAGAGGTTGCCGGCGCCATCACCCCCCGGGTCGGAGGGGTGGGCCCCACCACCATCGCCATGTTGTTCCGCAACGCGGTGGAAGCAGCCGAACGGCGAGCTGCCCCGACGGGCTGAACCCTCAGTCGGCGTTGCTGCGCTGGTAGGCGCGGATGGCCAGGGGGGCGCACACGGCCACGATGCCCACGATCCAGATCCAGGTGTAGAGCGTGGGGTGGGCGATCGGCCAGGGGTCACCGGGCTGCACTGGCGTGTTGGGGTTGCCGAAGGCTTGCCGCAGAGCATCGGACAAGGTGGTGGTCGGGTTCCACTGGGCCACCACCTTGAGCGGTCCCGGCATGGAGCTCACGGGAACGAAGGTGCTGGCCACGAAGGTGATGGGGAACAGCGCGGCGAAGGCGATGCCGGTCACCCCTTCGGGGGTGGCGACCAGGCTGCCGAGCAGCACCCCGACCCACACCATGGCGAAGGAGAAGGCGATCATCAACACGTAACCCGACACGGCGTCGAGCAGACCCGACCTGATCCGCCAACCCACCAACAGCCCGCACAGCGACATCAACACGATGGGCAGCATGGCCTTGAACAAGTTGGCGACGGCGTGGCCGCCCAGCACCGCTCCCCTCCATATGGGCAGGGACCGGAACCGGTCGACCGCCCCGTTCTTGCGGTCATTGGCGATGCCGATGGCGACGCCGAAGGCCGAGAACACGATGGTCTGGGCGAAGATGCCGCCCATCAGGAACTCCCGGTAGCTGCCTCCACCGGGGACCTCGATGGCACCTCCGAAGACGTAGGCGAACAGCAGCACGAACATGACCGGTTGGATGGTGGCGTCGCTGAGCGCCTCGGGTTGGCGCCGCATGTGCACGAGACCGCGCTTGGCGATCACCCAGATGTCGTTGAGCGGACTGCCCTTACGATGGTCGGGGACGGGGATGGCGGTCATCGGGCACCCTCCTGGGTTTCGTCGTCGGTGGCGGGGTTTCCGGTGAGGGTGAGGAACACCTCGTCGAGGGTGGGCTGGCGCAACCCGAGGTCGTCGACCTCGATCCCCTCGGCGTGCAGGGCGCCGGCCACGGTGGCCAGGGCGGCCACGCCGTCCGAGGTGGGGGCGGTGACCGATCGAGAGGCGGTGTCGACGGTGGGGGTGGTCGCGCTGGCCCGGGCCAGGATGGCCGTGACCTGATCGAGCCGGTCGGCCCGCGATGCCACCACCTGGATCTGGTCGCCGCCGACCTGACGCTTGAGGGCGCGGGCGTCGCCCTGGGCGATGATCCGGCCGTGATCGACGACCACGATGTCGTCGGCCAGGCGGTCCGCCTCCTCCAAGTACTGGGTGGTCAACAGGATGGTCGTACCCCGGTCGACGAGCGTGTCGAGCACGTCCCACAGCTCGTTGCGGGCCCGAGGATCGAGGCCGGTGGTGGGCTCGTCCAAGAACAGCACCTCGGGGTCGGCCACCAGGGTGGCGGCGATGTCGAGGCGTCGGCGCATGCCGCCCGAGTACCCGCTCACGACGCGCTCGGCTGCGTCGGACAACGAGAACTCCTCGAGCAGTTCGTCGGCTCGCTGCTGGGCGAAGGCCCGACCGAGGTGGTGGAGCTCGCCGATCATCACCAGGTTCTGGCGGCCGGTGAGTAGCCCGTCGACGGTGGTGTCCTGGGCGGTGAGCCCTATGCGGCGGCGCACCTCGGTGGGGTGGGTGGCGACGTCGAACCCCGCGACGGTGGCGGTTCCTTCATCGGGGGTGCTGAGGGTGGTGAGGATTCTCACCGCGGTGGTCTTGCCTGCCCCGTTGGGGCCCAGCACGCTGGTGACGGTTCCGGTGGGGACGGTCAGGTCGATCCCGCCGAGGGCGGTCTTCTCCCCGAACCGCTTCACGAGGCCGTGGGCGGAGATGGCGTGATCGGACATCGGGTTGCCGCTGAGCGGCCCTTTCTGGTGCGGACGAGCGCGGACCAGATCTCCCCCGACCTGGGCGGACGAGTATGGCGGCAAATCCGTACTTTTCCACCCCGATTTTCGGATCGGTCAGCAGCGCTCGCTGACGATTCGGAAGATGGGCGCCTGGTGGCGGAGGAAGCCGTCGGCGTCGCCGACCTTTTGTTGGTAGGCATCGACGTCGGCCTGGGTGACCGGGTCCTTGTCCAGCAGGTCCTGGGTAGCGGAGATGATCGAGCGGTAGAACTCGACGGACGCGGCGGCGTCACCGGACTCGGGATGGTCCGCGATCAGCTTCTCGGTCTCGTCCAGGAACTGGCTCAGCCCGTCCAGGTCGAGTCCGGCCGCGGGGTCCTTGGCCGCGGTCACCGCTTCGGGTGTCGTGAGACCGACCATTACCTGCAGTCCCCTGAGCAGGGTGGTGGACCGGCCTTGGAGCGTGTCGCATCCTGGTGCGTCCTTGCCGTCGTCGAGGAGGGTGGTGGCGGTGGTGGCGGTGGTGGACGTGGTGGCCGTGGTCACGGTGGTAGCCGTCGAGGACGTCGGTCCGGCCTTGGTGGTGGTTGGTTGTTTGGCGCTGTCGTCTCCGCTGCCCCCGCAGGCGGCCAGAGCCAGCGTCGAGATGGCGAGCAGGACCACGATCTTCTTCTTCATCACGGTCAACCATAGGCACGGCCCTCCGGCTCCCTGCCCGCGCCCACCCGCCGGGGCCACGGGTAGGCTTGTGATCCACCATGACCCGGATATCTGACCTCCTCGCCGCCGGCCCGACGTGGTCCTTCGAGTTTTTCCCGCCCAAGACCTCCGAGGGCATGGTCTCGCTCATCGACACGGTGGAGGAGCTCTCCGAGCTGAAGCCCGACTTCGTGTCGGTCACCTACGGCGCCGGGGGCACGACCAGGTCCACGACCCGGGACCTGGTGGTGAAGATCAACCAGGAGCGCGCCTACCCGGCTATGCCCCACCTCACCTGCGTCGGCCATACCCGGGCGGAGCTGGTGTCGTTGCTGGAGGACTACCGGGCCTCGGGGATCCACAACGTCCTGGCCCTGGCCGGTGATCCGCCCGCCGACGGCTCGCCAGCGGTCGGGGACTTCACCTACGCCTCGGAGCTGGTCGAACTGGTACACGAGGTCGACCACTTCACGGTGGCGGTTGCCGCCTTCCCGGAACTGCACCCACGGTCGGTGGACAGGGCGGAGGACCGCCGCCACCTTGCGGCCAAGCTGGCGACGGCCGATTTCGGTATGACCCAGTTCTTCTGGGACGTCGACCACTACCGGATCATGGTCGAGGAGTTGGTCGAGGCCGGCAGCACGACGCCGGTGCTACCCGGGGTGATGCCGTTCGTGAACGTCGCCGGAACCCGACGGATGTCGGCCATGAACAACACCGCCATCCCGACCTGGTTGGAGGAACGCCTCGATGCCGTGGACGGCGATCCCGAGGCCACCCGCAAGCTCGGGGTGGAGGTCGCCACCGATCTGGTGGCCTCGTTGTT
>JAGQSO010000248.1 GCA_020439505.1 Acidimicrobiales bacterium | reverse complement strand
TGGCCCACTTGGGCACCACGCCGGGGATGATCACGTCCAGCACGATGATCACCAGGATGAAACCGATCAACAACGGCAATGCTCCCAGCCCCGCCGACTCCAGCACCCCGGCCATCTGGACCGCCAGCACCCGGGGGATGTTGGTGTAGTTGAAGAAGGCGATGAACTGGGCGATCATCAACAACATGAAGACCAGCCCGGCCAAGCCGGCGAAGGTCTTGGTGACGCCGGTGATCACATCGGCGCTGGAGGTGACGGTTCCGGCACCCTTTCCGTAGGCGATGCCGCACACCAAGAAGATCAACGTGATCAAGAAGATCAGGCTGGCCATGAACGGCGTGTTCCCGATGATGTCGCCGGTGGCCGGGTCCCTAAGCGGAGCACCCGACGGGGCGGTGGCCAGCACGACGAGCCCGAACATGACCAGCATGGCCCGGAAGGCGTACTTGAGACCCCGGGCTTCGGCCTCGTGGTCGACGTCGTCATCCTCGGCTGCATCACTGGCCGGTCCGGCATCCGGACCCCCAGCGGCCACCCAGGCCGGATCGCCTTCGGCTGGGTCATAGGCGCCGAGACGGGGTTCGACGACGCGTTGGGTCACGATCACCGCCACCAACGCCATGACGAAAGACGACACGATCGAGAAGTAGAGGTTGGCGGTGATGGTGAGCGGTTCACCGGCCGTGCCGATGGCCTCGTTGGTGATCTCGTTGAGCATCGAGTCCACCGGGGTGATCAACACGTTCACCGCGAACACCGCCCCCACCCCGGCGTAGGCCGCGGCCATGCCGGCCAGCGGATGGCGACCCAGGGTGAAGAAGGCGGTGGCGGCCAACGGGATCAAGATCAGGTACCCGGCGTCGGAAGCCACGCTGGACAGCACGCCCACGAAGATGATGAAGAACCCGATGAGACTGGCCGGGGCCACCGCCACCAGCTTGCGAATCAGCGCGCCCATCATCCCAGCGTGTTCGGCCACACCCACACCGGCCATGGCCACGAACGTCACCGCCACCACCGCGAAACCGGCGAAGTTGTTCACGAACGACGAGAGCATGAACCGCACGCCGTCCACCGACAACAGGCTCTGAACGTCGAAGGTCTGTTCCTGCACCGTGTACTCGGGCAGCGTCACCTGCTGACCGGTGGTCAGGTCGTAAGGAACGACCGACCCGCCGAGTTGGTCCTGGAGAGCCTGAAGTTTGGCCATCGGGACCGGCGTGGCTACCTCCTCGGTGACCGACACGTCGAAGGCGGCGAGCACGGCCGAGATCACCGCCACCCCCAGGATCAGGTACAAGAACATGATCACCGGGTGGGGGACCTTGTTGCCGATGCTCTCGATCTTGTCGAGGAATCCTCCGCCGGAGGCTTCGGCCTCAACCGTTGCTGACTCAGCCATGGGTTCGTCTCCGTTTGTTGGGTCAGCCGACGAGGTCGCGCAGGTAGCGGGTGACCATGCGGACCCCGGCCCCTGTCCCGCCGCTGGAGAGATAGGGCGACTTGGGAGCGTCGATCCACGCGGTCCCGGCGATGTCGAGGTGAGCGAATGGGAAATCCCCGGCGAAGTGGGCGAGGAACGCCCCGGCGGTGATCGAACCACCGGCCGGACCGGCCAGGTTCTTGAGGTCGGCGTTCTCGGCCTTGACCATTTCTCGGTATTCGTCCCACAGCGGAAGCTGCCAGGCCCGGTCGCCCGACCTGGTGCCGGCGGCCAAGAGGGCGTCGGCCAGGGCCTGGTCGGTGGCCATCAGCCCGGAGGCGTGGTTGGCCAGGGCGATGATGATCGCCCCGGTGAGGGTGGAGAGCTCGATGATGGCGTCGGGCTCGTACCGTCGGGCGTAGAACAACCCGTCGGAGAGGATCACCCGGCCTTCGGCATCGGTGTTGTGGATCTCGACCGTGGTACCGCTCAGGGTGGTCACGATGTCGCCGGGACGGTACGAGCGGCCGCTGGGCATGTTCTCCGCCGACGGGACGAGACCGACGAGGTGGATCGGCAGGCCGAGTTCGGCCACCACCCTGAGCGTGCCGAACACGGCGGCGGAACCGCCCATGTCGTTCTTCATCCACAACATGCCGTCGGCCGGTTTGATGTTCAGGCCGCCAGAATCGAAGGTGAGACCCTTGCCCACCAGGCAGACGGTGGGCACACCCTCGAGATCGGCGCCGTACTCGGCGATGATGAACCGGGGCGGGCTGTCAGATCCCTTGCCCACGGCCAGGATCCCACCGAATCCCTGTTCGGCCAGTTCGACCTCGTCCAACACGGTGACGGTGATGGACGGCTGAGTCTCACCCATCGCAATCGCCATGGCGGCGAGGTCGGGGGGAGTCTTCATCCCGCCGGGGGTGTTGACGAGGTCACGGGCCATAAGCACCCCGTTGGCCACCGCCTGGCCAACGGCCACACCCTCGGCGATAGCGGACGCGTCGGAGGGATCGGCGAGAAGGGCCACGGTCTCGATGTCGAACGCCTCGTCCTCGGTGAGGCTGGTCCGAAATCGGGTGAACCGGTAGTCGCCCAGCTCGATGCCGGTGGCCAGCGCTTCGCCCAGCGCAGCACCGGTCACGGCCAGATCGGCGGGGAGGGCGACCACCACCGACTCCTCGCCGAAGGGGCGAGCCGCCCGGATCGCGGTGGCGGCGGCCTGACGGAGGCGCTCCTCGTCGATCCCGGCATCGGGCCCGAGACCCACCAGGATCACTCGCCGGGCCGCAACCGCACCCCTCGGATAGGAGACGACGGTCTGATTGGGAGCGGCCGTGAAGTCCCGTTCCTCGACCAATTCGGCCAGCGCCGCCGGTACACCACCATCCTGCCGGCACAGGGCCACGAGCAGCCCCGTGTCGCGGGTAGCCAGGTCTCCTGAGCCAACTTCGATCTGCACGTTCGGGCCTCCGTCTCGAGGTGGGTGATCTCACCCCACCTGTGCGCACCATAACCCCGCCCCAGGCCCGGCCCGGAGAGCCGACCCAGATCCGTCTCCCGTCAGAGGGAGCCCGGCGACATCGGCCGATGCGGCCAGACTGGGCGCCATGGAGGAGCCGATCGGACGCCAGACCACCGCCGTCGACGACCCCGACGACCCCCGCATCGCCGAGTTCACCGGTCTGCGCGACCACGACATGCGGCGTCGCCGAGAAGCCCCGGGGGGTGATCTAGAAGGGATCTTCATCGCCGAAGGGGACCTGGTGGTCGAACGGGCAATCGAGGCCGGTTACGAGGTCCGTTCCGTCCTGATCGATGCCACCCGCCGGGCACCGATCCCTGCTTCGGTCTCCCGAGACACGACGGTGTTCGCGGCCGGGCCGAAGGTGGTGCTCCGCATCACCGGAATGGGCGTCCACCGGGGGATGATGGCGGTGATGGTCCGTCGTGCCGTCCCCCCACCCGGGGACGTGTTGTCCAAGGCCACCCGAGTGGTGGTGCTCGAAGGCGTAGTCAACCCCACCAACCTCGGCGTGATCGCCCGCAGCGCAGTGGCTCTGGGAGCCGATGGCCTGCTGCTCGACCCGACGTGTGTGGATCCTCTCTACCGACGGGCCAGCCGGGTAGCCATGGGTGAAGTGTTCAGGCTCCCCTACGCCCGGCTACCCCGCTTTCCTGACGGTTTGGAAGTCGTGGCGGGGGCTGGTTTCTCGCTGCTGGCTCTCACCCCCGATCCCACCGCCGGATCGATAGACGAGGTGACCCTCGCCCCCGATGAGAAGGTGGCACTGGTGCTGGGGGCCGAAGGAGCGGGCCTCACCCAAAGCACCCTCGGCCGGGTCGGTCGACGGGTGAGAATTCCGATCCACGGCGACGTGGACTCGCTGAACGTGGCCGCTGCCGCGGCGATCGCCTGCTTCGTTCTCGGGAGAGGAAGGCCATGACCGACAATCCAGATCTCAACCCCGCCGTGGCCCCTGAACCGGAGCCGGGACGAGGCGCGGTGCCGGGTTCGGGTCCGGAATCGGCACCGGATTTTCTGCCTCCGCCGCCTGACCCAGGCATCTCCGAGATCGGGCCGCCAGACGAAGTGGCCTCGAGCCGTCCCGGTCCGACGCCCACCGGTCGTGTGGTGGACGCCATGGCCAAGTGGCTTCCCAAGTTCGCTCGCCGGGTGCACCAGGTGGTGTTGGCCATGTCCTGGCTAGCCGGGCTGACCGGTACCGGCGCCCTGCTGATCGGCTTGTGGGCCTGGCACAGCCCGATGGCCGAGGCCGCTCTGCCTCTCATCTTCACGCTTCCCGCGGTGGTGGCGCCGGCCATCGCCGCCCGCCGCATCCGACCACTGGCGGCGGCGGTCGGCCAACCGGAGGAAACCGCCCGCCAGGCCCGTTCCTACTTTGCCGGCCTGACCACCAGCCCCGAACTCGACGAGTTGATCCGCCGAGCGGCAGCCAGCCGGGGGCGGGGCGAATCGCTCAAGCTCGGAGGCGCGTGGCGAACCAGTCGGCTGCTGGGCAAGGTGATCGGGAAGGTCAATCCGGACCCGACATCTCAACCCCTTCTGGCCGCGGTCACGCCCGCCAACCTACGCGTGGCCTGGACGTGGGTGATCGTGTCGTGGTGGGCGTGGCTGGTGGCCATGATCGTGGGGTTCGCGGCCGCCACGTCCCTCGCGGTCGGTGCCATCGTCTGAGGTCGGTCCCGCGCTGACACCCCGGCAGTTCGCCCTCGCGGATCACCGACCTGACCCCAGGTCAGCAACCCGCCAGGACCTGTACCAGGGTCGATTTCTCGGCCGGTGAGAGCGAGAGGTCCCAGCGGGACTTGATGCGGATCCAGGCCTCGACGTAGGTGCAGCGGGACCCCGGGGCCTCGGGCAGCCACTGGTCAGGTGAGGAATCTCCCTTCGAGCGGTTGGAGCGGGTGGTGACCGCCACCAGCGACCCCGGGTCGATGAGGTCGTTGGCAAAGGCCTCCCGCCTGGCGGCACTCCAGCGCCACGCCCCGCTACGCCACGCCTCCGACAGGGCCACCACGTGATCGATCTCCAAGTCGGCGGGGTCGGAGGTAGCCACCCCGTCGTAGATCGACACCCAGTCACCGCTGAGGGGCCTGCACTTGTGCCCCATCGAGGGCGGTGTGCGCGACTCGGTCATCAGCACGTACTCCCGAACGTTGCAGCCGCTGGAACGGTCATAGCTCCAACCGTCGCCGAACTCGTCGCGCCGATAGTCGGGGCGGGCCGGATCAGGGGCGGCAACGGTCAGGCGGTCCAAGAGCGCGGTGGCCGGAGCGGTGGGAACGGGAGGGGCCTCGGCGGAGATCCACCCAGCCGGAATCGGCACGGTGGGTACCG
>JAGQSO010000247.1 GCA_020439505.1 Acidimicrobiales bacterium | reverse complement strand
GTGCCCTCCACCGGGACCGCTCCCTCGGCCACCACCACGATCGAGGACCAGTGGCCGCGGCGGTGACGCCCGGCGATCAGATCGGCGACGTGGTCGATCTCGAAAGGCTCCTCGGGTACCAGGGTGATCGCGGCGCCTCCAGCCAGGCCCGCCCAGGTGGCGATGTGGCCGACGTGGCGGCCCATCACCTCGACCACCAGCACCCGGTCGTGGCTCTCGGCGGTGGTGTGGAGCCGGTCGATCGAGAAGGTGCAGATCTGCACCGCGGTCTGGAACCCGAAGGTCATCTCGGTGATCCCGATGTCGTTGTCGATGGTCTTGGGGACGCCAACCACCGGGACCCCGTCGTTGTGAAGGTCCTTGACCACCCCCATCGATCCTTCGCCCCCGATGGCGACGATGGCGTCGAGACCGTGACGGTCGACGGCCCGGCGTACCGCGTCGACGCCGTCCTCCATCTTGTAGGGCTGGTCCCGGGAGGTGCCGAGCACCGTGCCTCCCCGGGGCAGTAGCCCCCGACACGACTCGCTGGTGAGGGGGTCCCAGTCGTCGTTGACCACCCCCCGCCAGGCGTCCTTGAACCCCACCACCGTGCCACCGTGCTCGATCTCCACCGTCCTTACCGCGGCCCGGATGACGGCGTTGAGTCCGGGGCAGTCGCCGCCCCCGGTCAAGATCCCGATGCGCATGGGCCCGAACCCTATCGACCCCCACCCGACCCCGGCACCGAGGCCCGCGGCCGGGCCCGCCTGGGATCGGTAGCCTTCGCCGCCATGGCTGTGGTCATTGCCCTTGACGCCGGCACCACCGGGGTGCGGGCCATCGCGTTCGACGAGTCCGGTCTCACCGTGGACCTCCGCTACCGGGAGTTCACCCAGCACTTCCCCCGCCCGGGCTGGGTGGAGCACGACGCCGAGGAGATCTGGTCGTGCATGGTGGGGGTGACCGCCGAGCTGATGGCGGCGCTGGAGTCCCCGGTGGCGGCGATCGGGATCACCGACCAGCGCGAGACGGTGGTGGCCTGGGATCGTTCCACCGGCCGCCCTCTGCACCGTGCCATCGTGTGGCAAGACCGCCGGGGGGCGGCCCGTTGTGACCGGTTGGCCGACGACGGCCACCTCCCCCTGGTGCGCTCGACCACCGGCCTGGTGCTCGACCCCTACTTCTCGGCGTCGAAGGTCGAGTGGCTCCTCACCGAGGGGGGTGTCACCGCCGGACCCAACTTGGCTCTCGGCACCATCGACTCCTGGCTGTTGTGGAAGCTCACCGGCGGCGAGGTGCACGCCACCGAGGCATCCAACGCCAGCCGCACCATGCTCTACGACATCGTCGACCACCGTTGGTCGCCCGAACTGTGCGAGCTGTTCGGTGTGCCGGTGGAGGCGCTGGGCGATGTCCGTCCCTCCAGCGGGCGGTTCGGGGTCACCCATGAACGCAGCGGACTCCCGGCCGGGATCCCGATCTCGGGTATCGCCGGCGACCAGCAGGCCGCCCTTTTCGGCCAGGCGTGCTTCTCCCCCGGTTCGACCAAGAACACCTACGGAACCGGTTCGTTCGTGCTCATGAACGTGGGCTCCACCTGCCCCGAGCCGGTGGATGGCCTCCTGACCACGGTGGCCTGGACCATCCCCGACTCCGCTGCCCCTGGCGGGCTGCGCACCGACTACGCCTTCGAGGGAGCGATCTTCTCGACCGGATCCGCCATCCAGTGGCTGCGCGACGGTCTGGGCATCATCTCGTCGGCTTCGGAGGCCGGGCCCCTCGCCGCCTCGGTGGACAACACCGACGACGTGTTCTTCGTACCCGCCTTCACCGGTCTGGGCAGCCCGTGGTGGGACCCCTACGCCCGTGGAACCCTGGTCGGTGTGACCAGGGGAACCACCCGGGCCCACCTGACCCGGGCCGTGGTCGAAGCGATGGTGTTCCAGACCCGCGATGTCATAGACGCCATGACCGCGGGTTCGGGCTTCGAGGTGACCGGCCTGCGCGCCGACGGCGGGGCAACGGCCATGGACCTCCTCCTACAACTCCAGGCCGACCAGCTTCAGGTCCCGGTCCGCCGCCCCGTGGTCCAAGAGACCACCGCCCTCGGCGCCGCCTACCTGGCCGGCCTGGCCGAGGGCGTGTGGTCCTCGACTACCGACATCGAAGCCAACTGGGCGCTCGATGCCGAGTTCACCCCGCAGGCCGAGCGGGCCGAAGCCGACCGAGCCCATGCCCGCTGGCTCCAGGCGCTGGAGCGCTCCCGGGCCTGGGCCACAATCTGATTCAAGCCCGCAGGTGACGACGATCACATCGGCGTGGACTAGGCGATAAGGGTCCAGACACGGGCGCTAAGACCCCGTTAAGGCCCCTTCCCGACCTCGTGAACCCCCGGTACGACGGGGGCATGACAACGACAACCTGGATCGAAACCGAGGAGACGGCGACCCGCCGGCACCTCGTGCCATCCGAGGTGGGAACGATGAACGACGGGACCGACCCCCTCCGCGCCCCAGCGCCCACCTCGACCATCGCCGACGCCCGAGCCCGGAGGCGAGTGGTGCTTCGCGGGTTGGTGCTTCACCTAGACCATCTCGACACCGGTCACGGTCCGATCCTGGAGGTCACGGTGTCGGACGGGACCGATTCTCTGAGACTGGTCTTCTTGGGAAGGCACCGGATCGCCGGCCTCGACGCTGGACGGGTGGTGACGGCCACCGGGGTCTTGGCTTCCTCGGGCAGCGGACGATCCCTGCTCAACCCCCAGTACTGGCTGGATGCACCCCTGGTGGAGGTGCCCGATGCGTGACCTGGTGTTCGTTTCGTTGATCGTTGGCTTCTTCGCCCTGATGACGCTCTACCTGAAGGCGTGCATCTCCATCGTCGGGGCCGACAGCCCCAGTCCCGATTCCGTCGGTTCCAACATCGCTTCGGACTCCGATCGGGAGATGTTGACGACGGGAGCACAGCGGTGAGCGTCGACCACGTGATCGGGCTGGTCCTGGCCGCAGCCCTGGTCATCTACCTGGTGGCGGCCCTGTTGTTCCCGGAGCGCTTCTGATGTCCAGTTCGGCAATCCTTCAGCTCATCCTCTTGAGCGCAGTCATCGCCGGGGTCACCCCCCTGTTGGGGTCATACATGGCCAAGGTGTACGGAGGTGGAGCCGCCCCCGGCGACCGGGTGTTCGGTCCGACCGAACGGGTGATCTACCGCCTGGTCGGGGTCGATCCCGATCGGGAACAGCACTGGACCACCTACGCCCGCTCGGCGCTGGCCTTCAGCGTGATGTCGGTGCTGGCGCTCTACCTGATCCAGCGGGTCCAGGGCTGGCTCCCCCTCAACCCGACCGGCATGGAGGCGGTGGCTCCGAGCATCGCCTTCAACACCGCGGCGAGCTTCGTCACCAACACCAACTGGCAGGCCTACGCCGGCGAGTCGACGATGAGCCACCTCACCCAGATGCTGGGTATGACGGTGCAGAACTTCGCGTCGGCCGCGGTGGGCATCGCGGTGGCGGTGGCCCTGGTGCGAGGCTTGGTACGACGCCGGGCCGCGACCATCGGCAACTTCTGGGTCGACCTGACCCGGACCTTCACCCGGGTTCTGATCCCCATCGCGTTCATCGCGGCGCTGGTGTTCGCCGCCCAGGGCGTCGTTCAGAACCTGAGCGGCGGTCTGGAGATCTCGACGGTGGCCGGCGGAACCCAGACCATCCCTGGCGGCCCGCTCGCCAGCCAGGAGGTCATCAAGCTGTTGGGCACCAACGGCGGCGGGTTCTACAACGCCAACTCGGCCCATCCGTTCGAGAACCCAACGGCGGTGGTCAATCTGCTCCAGATCGTCCTGGTGCTGATGATCCCGTTCTCGCTCACCTGGACCTTCGGCACCATGGCTCGCAGCCGCAAGCAGGGCTGGGTGGTGTTCGCGGCCATGTTCATCCTGTGGGCGGCCAGCGCAGCCCTGGTGGTGTCGTTCGAGAACGGCGGCAACCCCCGCCTCACCGACCAGGGGGTGACCCAGATCGCCTCGGCCACCCAGTCGGGCGGAAACATGGAGGGCAAAGAGGTCCGCTTCGGGGCAACCGGCTCCGGACTGTTCTCGGCCGCGGTCACCGGCACGTCGACCGGGGCGGTCAACTCGGCCCACGACAGCTACACCCCCTTCGGCGGCGCTGTACCCCTGGTCAACATGATGCTGGGTGAGATCTCCCCCGGCGGTGTGGGGTCAGGCCTGTACGGGATGTTGGTGTTCGCCCTGCTGGCGGTGTTCATCGCCGGCCTGATGGTGGGGCGTACCCCCGAACTGCTGGGCAAGAAGATCCAGCCCGCTGAGATGAAGCTGGTGATGCTGTTCCTGCTGGCGGTTCCGGCGGTGATCCTCATCTTCTCGGCCATATCGGTGGTGATGGGTTCGGCCAAGGCCTCGATCTTCAACCCCGGTCCCCACGGGCTGAGCGAAATCGTCTACGCCTACACATCAGGCGCCAACAACAACGGATCTGCCTTCGGTGGCCTGAACGCCACGACCGACTGGTACACGACGACCATCGGCCTCGCCATGTTGTGCGGCCGCTTCTTGTTGATGATCCCTGTGCTGGCCATCGCCGGTTCGATGGCCGCCAAACAGCCGGCGCCCCCGAGCGCCGGCACGTTCCCGACCGACACCCCGCTGTTCACCGGTCTTCTGATCGGCGTGATCCTGATCGTGGTCGGTCTCACTTTCTTCCCGGCGCTGGCGCTGGGACCCCTGGTGGAAGGACTGGGTCTGTGACTACCGCAATGACGCAAGGCCGACTGGGTTCGCCCGAGGCCAAGAACCGCTCCCGCCCGTCGGGATCGGGTTCCCTGTTCGATCCGGCGATCGTGCGCCGGGCCCTGGGGGACAGCTTCACCAAGCTCGATCCCCGACTCATGGTCCGCAACCCGGTGATGTTCGTGGTGGAGTTGGGCAGCGTCCTCACCACCATCTTGTTCCTCCGGGATCTCGGCTCGGCCTCGACGGCCGAGAACGTGTTCGCCGGGCTGCTCACCGCCTGGTTGTGGTTCACGGTGCTGTTCGCCAACTTCGCCGAGGCGGTCGCCGAAGGTCGAGGAAAGGCCCAGGCCGATACGTTGCGGGCGGCACGAACCGACACCACCGCCCGGATGATCGGATCGGACGGTTCGGTGACCGAACGGTCGAGCTCGTTGCTCGAAGTCGGTGACCGTGTCGTGTGCGAGGCAGGCGACGCCATTCCCTCGGACGGAACGGTGGTGGAGGGCATCGCCAGCGTCGATGAATCGGCCATCACCGGTGAGTCCGCCCCCGTCATCCGCGAGTCCGGTGGCGACCGCTCGGCGGTGACGGGCGGAACCAAGGTCCTGTCGGACCGGATCATCGTCGAGATCACCGCCCGGCCGGGTGAGACGTTCCTGGACCGCATGATCTCGCTGGTCGAGGGTGCCGCCCGTCAGAAGACGCCCAACGAGATCGCCCTCAACATCTTGCTGGCCGGTCTGACCATCATCTTCATGCTGGCGGTGGTCACCCTTCAGCCCTTCGCCATCTACTCAGGGGCTGAGCAGAGCCTGATCGTGCTGATCGCCCTACTGGTGTGTCTGATCCCCACCACCATCGGGGCGTTGCTGTCGGCCATCGGCATCGCCGGGATGGACCGCATGGTGCAGCGCAACGTTCTGGCCATGAGCGGCCGTGCGGTCGAGGCGGCGGGCGACGTATCCACCTTGTTGTTGGACAAGACCGGCACCATCACCCTGGGCAACCGTCAGGCCGCCGAGTTCGTGACCCTGCCGGGGATATCCACCGACGACCTAGCCGAGGCGGCCATGGTGTCGAGCCTGGCCGACGAGACCCCCGAGGGACGTTCGGTGGTCGAACTGGCCCAGTCGAGCTACGGACGGGTCGCCCGCGAGCTCAGCGACGCCACCCTGGTCCCCTTCACCGCCCAGACCCGCATGAGCGGGGTCGACGTGGATGGACGCCAGATCCGCAAGGGTGCCACCGACTCCGTACGCCGCTGGGTCGAAGAAGGGGGAGGCACGGTCCCTCCCGAAGCCATCGCGGTGACCGACCAGATCGCCTCTCAAGGCGGAACGCCGCTGGTGGTGGCCGAGGCGTCAGCCAGCGGGACCTTCCGCATGCTCGGCGTCATCCACCTCAAGGACGTGGTCAAGGCGGGGATGGCCGAACGCTTCGATCAGCTTCGGGCCATGGGCATCCGCACGGTGATGATCACCGGCGACAACCCCCTGACCGCCAAGGCCATCGCAGCGGAGGCGGGCGTCGACGACTTCCTGGCCGAGGCCACCCCCGAGGACAAGATGGCCCTCATCCGCAAGGAACAGGAGGGCGGCCGTCTGGTGGCCATGACCGGTGACGGCACCAACGACGCTCCCGCCCTGGCCCAGGCCGACGTGGGCCTGGCCATGAACACCGGCACCCAGGCGGCCAAGGAGGCGGGGAACATGATCGACCTCGACTCCAACCCGACCAAGCTGATCGAGGTGGTGGAGGTGGGCAAGCAACTCCTCATCACCCGGGGTTCGTTGACCACGTTCTCCATCGCCAACGACGTGGCGAAGTACTTCGCCATCATCCCCGCCATGTTCATGGGGGTCTTCCCCCAGTTGGACAAGCTGAACATCATGGGCCTTGAGTCGCCCCGCTCGGCGATCCTCTCAGCGGTGATCTTCAACGCCCTGGTCATCGTGGCCCTGATCCCGCTGGCGCTGCGCGGCGTGCAGTTCCGGGCGGCGGGAGCGGCCGAGGTGCTGCGTCGCAACCTGACCCTGTACGGCCTGGGTGGCCTGATCGTCCCCTTCGTGGGGATCAAGTTGATCGATGTGGTGATAACCACGATGGGAGTGAACTGATGCGTGCACAACTGATCGCCGGCCTCCGGGCCGTGGTGGTGTTCACGGTGTTGACCGGACTGCTCTACCCCCTGGCCGTCACCGCGGTGGCCCAGGGAGCCATGGGTAGCGCCGCCGACGGATCGCTCATCCGCCGGGATGGAAAGGTCGTCGGGTCCCGCCTGATCGGCCAGTCCTTCGAAGGGGCCAAATGGTTCCAGCCCCGACCCTCAGCGGCGGGCGACGGCTACGACGCCATGTCATCGAGTGCCTCCAACCTCGGGCCCACCAACACCGAGTTCTTGGCCACCGTGGCCGAGCGGGTCGATGCGTACCGGACCGACAACGGTCTCGCCCCCGATGCTCGGGTCCCGGTCGACGCGGTGACGGCGTCGGGCTCGGGACTCGATCCCCACATCTCGGTGGCCAACGCCCGCCTCCAGGCTCCCAGGGTGGCCAAGGCCCGAGGAATGGCGCTCGACCGGGTGCTCACCCTGGTCGCCGAGGCCACATCGGACCGGACCCTCGGATTCATCGGCGAGGACCGGGTGAACGTGGTGGAGCTGAACATCGCGGTGGACGGGCTCCGATAGCGGAGACTGGAGCGATGGCCAGAGGCACCCTGCGCGTCTACCTGGGAGCAGCCCCGGGCGTCGGCAAGACGTTCGCCATGCTCAACGAGGGCGCACGTCGACGCGACCGCGGCACCGACGTGGTGGTGGGTTTCGTAGAGACCCACGGCCGACCCCGTACCGTCGAACAGGTCGGAAGCCTCGAGCTGACTCCGCGGCGCACCGTCACCTATCGAGGGTCGACGTTCGAGGAGATGGACCTCGACGCCATCCTCGCCCGTCGACCCGAGGTGGCCCTCGTCGATGAGCTGGCCCACACCAACGTGCCGGGATCTCGCAACGCCAAGCGGTGGCAGGACGTGGAGGAGTTGCTGGCCGCTGGCATCAACGTGATCTCCACCGTGAACATCCAACACCTCGAATCGATTAACGACGTGGTGGAGCGCATCACCGGGATCACCCAGCGCGAGACGATCCCCGACCATGTGGTGCGGGCCGCCGACCAGATCGAGCTGGTCGACATGACCCCCGAGGCCCTGCGGCGTCGCATGGCCCACGGGAACATCTACGCCCCCGAAAAGGTCGACGCCGCCCTCACCAACTACTTCCGGGAAGGCAACCTCGGTGCCCTTCGGGAGCTGGCGTTGCTGTGGGTGGCCGACCAGGTCGACGTGTCGCTGGAGAGCTATCGGGAACGCCACGGGATCACCGAGCAGTGGGAGACCCGTGAACGGGTGGCGGTCGCCCTCACCGGCGCTCCCGGTACCGCCGACCTGATCCGACGGGCAGCCCGGGTGGCCCAGCGCTCCCACGGTCAGCTCCTCGGGGTGAGGGTGGTGTCTCAGCAGGGGCTGGTGGAGCGAGGCGGCGACCTGTTGCCCGATCACCGCAAGCTGCTGGAGGAGGTTGGTGGGGAGTTCCACGAGGTGGCGGGCAGCGACGTGGCATCCACGCTCGTCGAGTTCGCCCGCACCGAGAACTGCACCCAGCTGCTCTTGGGCTCGAGCCGGCTCAGCCGGTGGCAGGAACTGACCCGAGGCTCGATCATCAACCGGGTCATCCGGTTGTCGGGCCCCATCGACATCCACGTGGTTTCCCACGACACCACCGAAGGGGTGGCGCCCCTGCCCCGCCTCCCCCGCCGGACCCTGGCGGTAAGCCCCCGCCGGCGGGTGACGGCTTGGCTTCTGGCCCTGGTTGGGCTCCCCGCCCTGACCGCCGCACTGGCCAGCTCACGCGAGCACGTGGGCCTCCCTACGGTGCTGGTGCTGTTCCTGCTGTTCGTTGTCATCGAGGCCGCCATCGGCGGGTTCGGAGTGGCCATGGTGTCGGCGGTCGTCGGATTCGGGCTCGTCAACTGGTACTTCGCGCCACCGTTGAACACCTTGACCGTTCACGAGGGGGAGAACGTTCTGGCCCTCGTCGCCTACCTGTTGACCGCGGTGATCGTCAGCAGCCTGGTGGCCCTCGCCACACGGCGCACCGCCGAGGCCACCCGGGCCAGCGCGGAAGCCAGGACCCTGTCTTCCCTGGCGTCGACCGCGGTCGACACCGATCCCTTGCCTGCGGTGATCGCCCACCTGCGGCGGGCATTCGCCTTGGACGGCGCGGCCCTCCTCCGGCGTGTCGGCGAGGACTGGGTCACCGAGGCCGCCGACGGCGACCACCCGACCGCGCCAGGCGACGCCGACAGCACCCACCCCGTGGCCGCCGATCTGGTGCTGGCCCTCCGGGGAGGAAACCTGGGCACCGAGGACCATCGGGTCCTGGGTGCCTTCACCGCCAACCTGGCCATGGCCCTCGATCGTCGCGATCTGAACGCCCGCGCCGCTCACGCCGCCGCCCTGAAGGAGACCAACGAGTTGCGTAGCGCCCTCCTCCAGGCTGTCTCCCACGACCTGCGCACTCCGTTGGCGGGCATAAAGGCGTCGGTCAACAGCTTGCGACAACCGGACCTGGACTGGTCGCCGGCCGAGGTGGCCGAGTTCCTGGCCACCGTCGAAGACGAGACGGACCGCCTCACCAACCTGGTCGACAACCTCCTCGACATGTCCCGCATCAACGCCGATGCCATCGCCCCCGCTCTGCGCTCGACCATTCTCGACGAGGTGGTACCCGCCGCGGTGGCCAGCCTCGGACCGCGAGCCCGGGACGTGGTCATCGACGTCAACGAGTCGGCGCTGGCGGTGAGGGCCGACCCGGCCCTTTTGGAGCGGGTGGTCGCCAACCTGATCGACAACGCCGTCGCCCATTCTCGCGACGGAGCGACGGTGCGGGTCGAGGCGGGCGAAGCCGCCGGAAGGATCCTCCTGCGGGTCATCGACCAGGGCCCTGGTGTCCCCCCCCGGGGACCGGGAGCGCCTGTTCCATCCCTTCCAACGGATGGGCGACGGCGCCCCCCGTCACGGGGCAGGGGTCGGACTTGGATTGGCGGTAGCCCGGGGCTTCAGTCGTGCCATGGGCGGTGAGGTGACCATCGAGGACACCCCTGGAGGTGGGGCAACGTTCGTGGTCGAACTGGAGGCAGCGTCATGAGCCGGGTACTGGTGGTGGACGACGAGCCACCCATCCTGCGGGCCCTGACCGCCAACCTGCGGGCCCGAGGGTTCGAGCCCGCCGCGGCCCGAGACGGCGAGGAAGCCCTCCGAGTGGCAGCCGAGTTCCACCCCGACGTCGTGGTGTTGGACCTCGGCCTGCCGGGGATCTCAGGGCTGGAGGTGATCCGGGGCCTGCGGGGATGGACCTCGGTGCCCATCATCATCCTGTCGGCCCGCGACGCGGAGCGCGACAAGGTCGCGGCCCTCGATGCCGGGGCCGACGACTACGTCACCAAGCCGTTCGGCATGGACGAGCTCTTCGCCCGGGTGCGGGCCGCCCTCCGTCGGGTGGCTCCGGTGCCCGAGGCCGCAGTGGTCCTCACCCCGGACTTCGTCGTCGACCTGGCGGCCAAGACCGTCACCCGCGATGGCACCGAGGTTCGCCTCACCCCCACCGAGTGGGGGATCGTGGAGATGCTGGTCCGCAACCCCGACAAGCTGGTCAGCCAGCGTCAGCTTCTCCAGGAGGTCTGGGGTCCCCAGTACGGCGACGAGACCAACTACCTCAGGGTCCACATGGC
>JAGQSO010000246.1 GCA_020439505.1 Acidimicrobiales bacterium | reverse complement strand
CTGGCCGCTCAGTCCTTCGTGCAGACCAGCTTCAGCCAGCCGGTCCTCACCGGTGAGGTCACCGGCCTGGGCGTCACCCGGATCCTCGACGCCATCCGCCTGGTCGACCCCGAGATCCGCTTCTACCAGGCGTCCTCATCGGAGATGTTCGGCAAGGTGCAGGAGGTCCCCCAGACCGAACGGACCCCTCTCTACCCCCGATCCCCCTACGGCGTGGCCAAGGTCTACGGCCACTGGATGACCATCAACTACCGCGAGAGCTACGACCTGCACGCCAGTTCGGGGATCCTGTTCAACCACGAGTCACCCCGACGGGGCTTGGAGTTCGTGACCCGCAAGATCTCCAACACCGTGGCCAAGATCAAGCTCGGCCAGGCCGACGAGCTGCGGCTGGGCAACCTCGACGCCCAGCGGGACTGGGGCTTCGCCGGGGACTACGTCGATGCCATGTGGCGGATGCTCCAGCAGGACTCCCCCGACGACTACGTGGTGGCCACCGGCGAGACCCATTCGGTTCGAGAGTTCTGCGAGCTGGCATTCGGCCGGGTCGGCCTGGACTGGGAGCGCTACGTGAAGGTCGACGAGCGCTTCTTCCGCCCCGCCGAGGTGGACCTCCTGGTGGGCAGCCCGGCCAAGGCCACCGCCCAGCTCGACTGGGAACCGACCACGTCGTTCCCCGAGTTGGTCACCACCATGGTCGATGCCGATCTCGCCCTGCTCTCGGGCGAGCTCGACGGCCTGTCGCACTGACCGCCACGGTGGAAGGGGGCGTCACCGTCCTGGCCGGAGGGGTCGGCGCGGCCCGGATGCTGGCCGCCCTGACCCAGGTCGTCCCCCCCGAACGGATCACCGCGGTGGCCAACGTCGGTGACGACCTGGTCCTCCACGGCCTGCACATCAGCCCCGACCTCGACACCGTCACCTACACGCTGGCCGGTCAGATCAACCCCGAAACCGGGTGGGGCCTGGCCGGTGAGACCTGGCAGGCCATGGAAACGCTCGGCCGCTACGGCGGAGTCGACTGGTTCAACCTGGGTGACCGCGACCTCGGTACCCACCTCTACCGCACCCACCGCCTCCAACAGGGGGCCTCCCTCACCGAGGTGACCGGGGAGATCGTCCGGGCGTGGGATCTGGGCCTCCGGCTGCTTCCGGTCACCGATGACCGGCTCCGCACCATGGTGACCCTCGGCGAGGGCCCCGATGCCGGACGCGAGATCACCTTTCAGGAGTACTTCGTGCAGCGCCGCCACTCCGTCGCGGTCAGTGCCGTCCGCTTCGACGGAGCCTCGAACGCCACTCCCGCGCCCGACGTCCTCACCGCCATCGACGAGGCCATGAGGGTCGTGATCGCCCCCTCCAACCCGGTGGTCAGCATCGATCCGGTGCTCGCCGTACCCGGGGTGCGCGACGCCGTCACCGCAGCCCGACAACGGACGGTGGCGGTGTCGCCCATCGTGGCCGGAGCCGCCCTCAAGGGGCCGGCCGACCGTCTGCTGCACGAGCTGGGCCACGATGCCTCCGTGGTCGGGGTCGCCCGCCTCTACGCCCCGCTGGCCCGCACCTTGGTCATCGACGAAGCCGACGCCGACCTCGCCGATGCCGTGGCCGACGAGGGGATCGAACCGTTGGTGACCCGCACCATCATGAGCGAGCCCGGCGTCGCGGTGTCTCTGGCCCGGGCGGTGCTGTCGTGACCGGGACGTCGCTGTCCGTCCGGGCGGTGGCCGCAATCCCCGAGATCCACCCCGGAGACGACCTCGCCGGCATCATCGCCCGGGCCGCCACCGCCGAGGCCGAGGGCCTCCTCGACGGTGACGTGGTCGTCGTCACCCAGAAGGTCGTCTCCAAGGCCGAGGGCCGACTCGTTCCCGTGGACCCAGACGACCCCCTCGATCACAAACGGCTGGTCGAGGCCGAGACGGTACGAGTCGTGCGACGGCGAGGCGACCTGGTGATATCGGAGACCAGCCACGGCTTCATCTGTGCCAACGCCGGCGTCGACCTCTCCAACATCGAGCTGGGCTACGCGGCGCTTCTGCCCGAGGACTCCGACCGCTCGGCCCGACGCCTACGCGACGGCATCCGGGCCCGGGCCGGGGTGGAGGTGGCGGTGATCGTCAGCGACACCTTCGGTCGGGCGTGGCGACGGGGCCTGACCGACGTCGCCATCGGAAGTGCGGGGATAGGCCCGATCCTCGATCACCGGGGCGGCCACGACACCTACGGCCGCCAGCTCCAGGTCACCGAGGTGGCGGTGGTGGACGAACTGGCCGGTGCCGCCGATCTGGTGCTGGGCAAGGCCACCGGAAACCCCGTGGCCGTCATCCGCGGAGTCGACCCCGCCTGGTTCAGACCGGGTGAGGTGCGCCGCGAACTGGTACGCCCGCCCGCTGAGGATCTCTTCCGGTAGAACGGTCCGCCACCAAGGCCTCGAGGGTTTCTTGTCAGGGCTTAGGAGGCGAGCCGACAGGTGAGCCGACCCATAGGTACGGCATGGTTAAACCGAGGCGAAGCCTCGGTCTAATTACCCTCGCAGCGACGACGGCTGGACCTATCCGCTAGGGCTTTTTGCGGAAGTACTCGAGTACCGCGGCCGAGCCGGTGGCCAGGTCGGTCCAGGGCTTCCAGCCGAGCTGCATCTCGGCTCGGGCGGCGTCGAGGGCCGAACGGGGCACCTCGCCGTCGCGGGCCGGGGCCAGGACCGCGGCCCGCTCGATGCCGGCGACGTCGGCCATGGTGGAGTAGAGCTGGTTCACCGAGGTCTCGACCCCGGTCCCGATGTTGATGACCAGGCCGCCGCCCTTGTCAGCCGCCCGGACGAAGGCGTCTACGACGTCATCCACATAGACGTAGTCACGGGTCTGCTCCCCGTCGCCGTAGATGGTGCACGCTTCGTCGGCGAGTAGACGGCCGGCGAAGATCGCCACCACCCCGGCCTCGCCGTGAGGGTCCTGGCGGGGGCCGTAGACGTTGGCCAGGGCCAGCGCGGTGTACTCGATCTGGTGAAGCTCGCGGTAGGCGGCGAGGTAGTCACCGACGGCCTTCTTGGCCACCCCGTAGGGCGAGATCGGCGTCTGGGGTTGGGACTCCCGGATGGGGAGGTCGTCCCCGCCGGGAGCGCCGTAGATGGTGCCACCGCTGGAGGCGAACACCACCTTGCGGGCCCCGGCCCGACGGGCCCCCTCCAACACGTTCAGGCTGCCCACGATGTTGATCATGGCGTCGAGCACCGGATCGGCGACCGAAACCCGGACGTCGATCTGCGCGGCCAGGTGAAACACCACCTCAGGCTGACGGCGCTCGATCAGGTCGGACACCGCGCCGTCGCGGATGTCGAGGCGGTGGAACTGGAAATCGTGGTCCGGGTTGGCACGGGCCTCGGCCAGGTTGGCCAGGGATCCGCTCGACAGGTCGTCGACGACGTCCACCGCGTGCCCGGCGGCCAACAGGCGGTCGACGAGGGTGGAACCGATGAACCCCGCCCCGCCGGTCACCAACGTTCGCATCTAGTTGCCTCCCGATTCGACGGTCAGGTGCTCGTCGACGCCCACCGATCCACCCGAGATACGCAAGCCCGGGTCCACCACCGCCCGGTCCCCGAGCACCGCCAACTCCTCGACCCTGGCGCGGTCCCCGACCCGGGCGCCCGGTCCGACGATGGCCCGCTCGACCACCGCGCCGGCGCCGATCTGACAACCGGGGAGAAGGATCGACCCCCGCACCTCGGCCCCCGCCGCGATCCGGGCTCCCGCCCCCACCACCGAACGGGCCACGATCGCCCCGTCGTCGATGACGGTGTCGGGATGGATGCCGTTGACCTTGTCGCCCCGCTCCCCTCGCAGGAGGTCGATCTGGGACTGGAGGTACTTGGCCGGGGTGCCGGTGTCGATCCAGTAGGTGTGACCGTCCATGGCGAACAGGGTGCCATCGGCGACCATGGCCGGGAACACCTCCCGTTCGATGGACACCTTGCGGTCGGGTGCGATCCGATCGAGGACCGATGGTTCCAGAACGTAGGTCCCGGCGTTGATCAGATCGGTGGGTGCCTCGTCCCGGGGTGGCTTCTCGACGAAAGCTTCCACCCGTCCTTGGGCATCGGTTGGAACCACGCCGAAGGCCGACGGGTCGTCCACCCGGTGCAGAGCGATGGTGCCCTCGGCCCCGTGGGCCAGGTGGAAATCGATGAGGGCATTGACGTCGAGGTCCGTGAGGACGTCGCCGTTGACCACCACGAACCGCTCGTCGATCCCGGCGTCGAGGGCGGCGAAGCGGATCGCCCCGGCGGTGTCGAGGGGCTCGGGCTCCACCGCGTAGTGGACCTTGACCCCGGCGCACTCGCCGTCGGGATAGGCGTCGGCGAAAGCGTCGGGTCGGTAGCCCATCGACAGCACGGCATCGGTGATCCCGTGAGCCGAAAGGTGTTCAAGGACGTGTTCGATCATCGGACGATGGATGATCGGCAGCATCTGCTTGGGAGTGGTGAAGGTGAGGGGGCGGAGACGGGTTCCGAACCCGCCCACCAGAACGACCGCTCTCACCCTCCCGCCCCGTCCGCGGCGGGCGCGGAGGTGGCCGGGGCCGACGATGCCGGAGCCGAGGCGTCGGGAGCCGAGGTGGCCGAATCAGAGCCCTCGGGGGTGGACGCTGCTGGTTCGGTTCCGTCGACGGAGATGTCGGGGATGGACATGGTGGAGGGGTCGATCCCCTGTCCGGTGCCCGCATCGCTGGGGTTCTGGAGCGAGCTGACCCCGGCGGGCAGAGCGGGCGTCTCGCCCTTGGGCACCAGAGCCAGGGAGAACGCCTCGAGGTCGGCCTTGAACCTGATGCCGGCGAAGCCCGAGCGGATGATGGTGGGCTTGGCGTCGGGATCGGTCATCGGCTTGGTCCAGTGGGCCATGACCAGCTCGGTCGGCTTACCGCCACAGGTGGTCTCACCGACCTTGTAGACCTTGCCGTCGGGGGTCTTGAACCCGTCGTCGGTGACCACGAGTCCGACCTGGTCGAAGAACTTGCCCATGCGGGCGTTCTCACCGGCGGCGGCCACCGAGAACGGGTGGATGTGGATCAGCGCCTCTCCGGCGTGGGCGTGGATCCCCAGCACGTCGGCGCCGATGTCGGCGAAAGGTCCGAGCTCCTTGCCGCAAACGTTCACGGCGAAGGCGGCGTGCCAGTGGTCGTAGGCCGACCCATCGGCGAGTTGAGCGCGGGGTGGAGTGGTGTTGTCGCCGGTCCCGACGTTCTTGGAACGGGCGTAGGCGATCACTCCGATGCCCGACGCCACGATGGCCACGATGACCAACGGAAACAGGAGGTTGGCGCCCTTCTTCTTGGACTTGTTGCTGCTCTTGGCGGCAACCCGGGCGACCTTGTTGGTCGAGGACGACGATGTCATGACGGGCCACGCTAGACGGCTGGTGACCCCTCCCCCGAGTCAGCGGGATGTCGACTCGTGGTCGTGCCGCGGGGTCTCCCGGTTCAGCGACGAAGTTCGTCGAACAGGGATTCGTAGGCCTCGGCCACCGCAGCGGGTGAGGCCCACCGCTCGACGAAACGCCGCCCCGCCTCCCCCATCGAACGGGCCTCCGACGGGTTCTGGATCAGTCGCCCGATGGCCTTGGTGAACGCCTCGGGATCATCGGGTGCCACCGTGACCCCGGCTCCGGCCGACTCGACGGTTCTGGCCACCTCGGTTCCGGGGTCCACCGAGGCGACCACCGGTCGGCCGGCGGCGAGGATCGTGTAGAGCTTGGACGGGACGCTGGAGCGGGCCAGCCCGGCCTTGAGGGGAACCACGTGGATGTCGGCGGCTGCCGCCACCTCGGGCAGGCGGTCCTTGGGGGCCATGTCGACGAAGCGCACGTTGGTGAGGCCTGCCGCGGCTCGTTCCAGTCCGGGTCGGGCCGACCCCCCGCCGTTGATCACAAACACCACGTCGGGGTCATGGGCGTGGTGCTCGGCGGCGGCCAGGACCAGGTCGAGGGACTGGGAGAAGCCCACGTTGCCGGCGTACATGACGACGGTCTTGCCGCTCAGACCGTGCTCGGCCCGATAGGTGTTCTCCCTTTCGCCGGGTCGGATCCAGTCGGTATCGATGAAGTTCGGGATCACCCGGACCTTGGCCGTATCACCGGCGGCCCCCCGTCGCCCCCGGATCTTGGCGGCGACGTTGTCTCGGAGGTCGTCGGACAGCACGGTCACCGCATCGGCGCGTAAGTAGGTTTCGCGCTCCAGCCACGACGCCACCGCGATCACCCGGGGGTCGGTGATCGCGCCGAGCTCGACCGCAACGTCGGGGAACACGTCCTGGATGTTGAACACGAAGGGCACCCGATGAGCCTTGGCCACCATCCAACCGGCGACACCGAGGGTCAACGGTGGTGACATGGCCAGCACCGCGTCGGGTCGACTCCGACTGACCAGCGCGGCCAACCCCGACATCCCGGTGAAGCCGGCGAATCCTAGGGCCCGGGCCGGGATGTTGGTCTTGTCGGTGGGGAACGGATGAACCCGGGTGATGCGACCCCAGTCGGTGTCCTGGTGACGGACCAGTTGGCCTTCCCATCCCGCTTCGATGGCGTGGTGCACGTACCACGGCAGCGAGGTGACCACATGAAGCCGGTGACCCCGCGCCACCAGGTTCTCGGCGATCTGGGTCATCACCTCACCCGTCGGCGCCAGATCGGGAGAGAAGTGGGGGCAGAGCACGAGCAGGTTCACGCCGAGCCATCCTCGCTCATGGCGGCTGCCAGTCGGTAGCCCGACGACAGCGCTTCGGCCGTCCGAGCCCAGGTGAACGCTCTTGACCGTTCCTTCCCGGCGGCCCCGAGACGACGGGCCTCGGCCGGGTGGTCGATGATCGAGGCCAGGGCGTCCGCCCACCCCTCGACGTCGCCCGGTGCCACCAGGCGGCCCCCGTCTCCCACCACCCAGGGGAGGGCGGTGGCATCGGCCGCGACCAGGGGCCGCCCAGCCGCCATCGCCTCCAGAGCCGGTGCCCCGAAACCCTCGAACCGGCTCGGTACCGCCACAACCGTGGCCAGTGCGTACAGCGCCTCAAGGTCCGGCCAAGGAACCCGTCCGGTGCGGCGGACCCGGGAGCCGAAACCGCTTCTCCCGATCAGCGCGGCAAGCTCGGCGTCGACGGGCCCAGGACCGCCGGCCAGCACCAGCGTGAGGTCGTCGCGCGAACCGGCAAGGCGGGAGAAGGCCGCCACCAGGGTGGCGTGGTCCTTGTGTCGGTAGGGGATGGCGGGGTACAGGATCGTCCGGGGGCTCAACCGGTACCGGTCCCGGACCGCCTCCAGACGGTCGGTGCCGACCTCGGGTGCCGCCTCCACGCCGTGAGGGACGGTGATCACCCGCTCGGGGTCGACCCCCAGCAGCTCGACCACCGAGGCCGACGCCGGTTCGCTGGGCGTCGCCACCAGCGAGGCCCGATCCACCGAGCGGGGCAACATGGCACTCAGCCACCGACGTTTCACCGAAGTGAAGTTCTCGGGCATGACCAGAGGCTGGAGGTCGTGGATGGTGAGCAGCGACGGTGTACGGGCCACCATCGGCCCGGGGGGAACCACTCCCCCGGCGTGGTGCACCAGGTCCACGCCGTGTTGGTCCACCATCCGCGGCAGCCATGTCGACTCCCGCGCCACCCGCTCGGCGCGGCGGTGGCCTTCGCTGCCACTCGACACCACCTCGAAGCGCTCGGCGATCTCGGGATGGGCTTCAGAGAACTGACGCAGGGCAAAGAGGGTGACCCTCAGTCCGGGGTCGTCACGGTCCGCCAGGGCCAGCAAGGCCCGGACGGTGTACTCCTCGCTGCCCCCGACGACCCCCGGCACCAGCCACAGGAGGTTCACCCCGACGTGGAGCGGGCCCCGGTCATCGAGCGCCGTCCCTGACGGAACCGATCGTGTCGCCCCGGTCACGGCGCGACCTCGCGGTAGGCGGCGACGGTCAGCTCCGCTGTGCGGTCCCAGGTGAATTCGGTGGCCCGGGCCCGGCCGGCCTGACGCATCCGGTCGCCGAGGGCCGCGTCATCGAGGATCTTGGCCAACGCCTCAGTGATGGCCGACGGGTCGAGAGGGTCGATCAGCAGACCGGCATCGCCCGCTACCTCGGCGGTGGCGGTACCAGCCGAAGTCACCACGGGAGCACCGTGGGCCATGGCGTCGAGTACCGGCATACCGAAACCCTCGCGCAGGCTCGGGAAGCAGAACACCGCGGCACCGCCATAGAGCGGAAGCAGGTCCTCGGGGGGCAAGAACCCGAGGCGGTGGACGCCGATGCCGGTCCCCTCCAGCACCCCGAGTCGGCGATCGAGATCCTCGTTCCACCCGTCGGGGCCGGCGATCACCAGGTCGATTTCCCGCCCGGCCAACCCGGCCACCGCTCCGATGACCCCCGCCAGGTTCTTGCGGGGTTCGATCGTGCCCACGAACAACACATAGGGCCGGTGCAGACCGAGGCGTTCCCGCATGGCCTGCACCTCCTCGGATCCCACCGGCCGGGGGTCGACTCCCCACGGCACGATCCGGATGCGGTCGGGGTCGAATCCGGCGGCTCGGCACTCCGATGCCGTGGCCTCCGAGGGCACCAGCACCAGTCGGGCGTGACGACGGGCCAGGTCGGTGCCTCGCCGGAAGAACCGGTTGCCGTGGCGGGTCACCAGCGTCGGGTCGGCCAGAAAGGCCAGGTCGTGGATGGTCATCACCAGCGGCGCCCGGCTGGGCGGCACCGCCACCGCGGTGGCGTGAACGACGTCGACCGGACCCGTCGCGTTCTCGACCCGAGGCCACCGCAACCCGTGCCATGACTCGTACATGGCGAGTCGAGGAAGGATGAGTTGGCGGACCTCCACGGGAGGGCGGAACGGCGTCTCGGTCGGTTCAGCATGGCGGGCCGCCACCCCGACCACCTCGATGTCATCGCGGCGGGTCAGCGCCGAGACCGTGCCCAAGATGGACGTGGCCGTGCCACCGGGTACCCGGTGCCAACACTGCTCGAGGGTGACCGCCACGCGGCGCCGTCGATCCACCTCCCCGATTCTGCCCGGACCGACCCCGGACCCACCACCGCGGCTAAGGCGCCTCGCGGGATAGGTCCGGTCGTCGTCGCTGCGAGGGTGATCAGGGTTGGGTGATCACCGCCCGCTCCAGGGCCCGCACCGCGACCGCGAGGCCAGCCAGGCCCGCCCCGGGGTCGACCTCGGCCTCCCGGCAGAACCGGACCGCCTCGGCCACCTCGACCGACCGGTCCGCGAGCACCTGACGGATCGCCCCTGGCGCATCGAGCCCACGGTGGGCGGCGACGGCGGTCCTCACCGCGTCACGTCCGAGGCGCACCAGGTCGTCCAACACCATGGCCTGAGCGGCCTGGGCCCAGCGGTCATCGAACTCGAGCCCGCTCACCGTCCGGGCCAGTCGGCCCAGACCCAGGCCGTCGTCGAGGGTGGCGTAGCCCTTCACGAGATCTCGGGGTGACCGGTCGAGCTCTCGGGACAGGGAGGCCAGGTCGTGAACGTTGCCCAGATCGGCCATGACCGCCAGCGCCGCCGCGTCGTCCTCGGACCAACCGGTTTTCACCAGGCTCTGGGCGCGGCGGGTCTGACCCCTCCGCTGATCGATGCTGGCGTGACGGCGCAGAGCGGCAGCCACCTCCACCGCTACCGGACGCTCCGACGCAATTCGGGTGGCGATGTCATCGCCCCGCCCGGACGCCCGGAGCAGCTCGGCCCGGGTGAGCTGATCGCACAGGTCCACCACCAACTGATGGGCGTCGGGAACGTCGGGATCGTCGAGAAGCCCGGGGCGGATCTCGGCCATCCGCCCCCACCAGACCTCGGCTCCGACCATCCCTTCGGCCACCAGCGACGCTCGGACAACCTCGGCGGGGGACGTGGCGGTGTCATGGGCGATGCGGTGCACGAAGGTCATGCCCAGCCGATCGACAAGACCGTTGACCACCCCCGAGGCGATCAGCTCCCGGCGAAGGGGGTGGCGGTCCAAGACGGAGTCGAAACGCGACGAGACGTCGGCCGGAAACGCGCCGACGAGGAACCGGCGGGTGGCGGTCTCGTCGGGGATGTCGGACTCGAGGACCCTCGCCGCCAACCACCGTTTGACCCCGGCCAGGACGACCGCCAGCTCCGGGCGGGTCAGGCCCGCTCCGGCGTCACGGCGTGCCTCCATCTGGGCCCGGTCGGGCAGGACATCGACGTCATGGTCGAGCACGCCTTCCTTCACCAAGTCCAACAAGACCAGTTCGAACCAGGCTTGGCGCCGTCCCGACAGCAACTCGGAATGGGTGAGTCGCTCGCACTGACGGCGAACCCGTCCAAGGACGTGGGCCACCACCGCTTCGGTCTGATCGGCGAGGACCCGGTTGCGTTCCTCCACGCTCAGCGTCCCGTCGCCCACCGCCAGGTCGAGGAGGATCTTGAGGTTCACCTCGTGGTCGGAGGTGTCGACCCCCGCGGCGTTGTCGATGGCGTCGCGGTTGATTCTTCCCCCTCGCCGGGCGTAGGCGATCCGGCCGCGTTGGGTCACGGCCAGGTTCGCCCCCTCGCCGACCACCCGCGCCCGCAGGTCTTCGGCGGTGACCCGAAGCTCCGAGTTGGCGCGGTCATCCACCGTCGACTCCGGTTCGCTCCCGGACCGGATGAAGGTACCGATGCCCCCGGCGAAGAGCAGGTCGACGGGGGCGGTGAGCACGGCGCGGATCAATTCGGCTGGGGTGAGCACCTCGGCCTGGATCCGCAGGACCGAGGCGACCTGGGGGGTGATCGGCACCTGCTTTTGGCTGCGGGGGACGATGAACCCTCCCTCGGACAGGAGCGAACGGTCGTAGTCGTCCCACGACGAGCGACCGAGCGCCGCCATACGAACCCGCTCGCGGTGGGTGGTGGCCGGGTCCGGGTCGGGATCGCAGAAGACGTGACGGTGGTCGAAGGCGCCGATGAGCTTCAGGTGGGGACTGCGCAGGGCGAAGTTTCCGAACACGTCGCCCGACATGTCACCGATTCCCACCACCGTGATCTCTTCGGTGCGCGGGTCGATTCCCAGTCGGCCGAAGTGATGGACGACCGCTTCCCATGCCCCCCGGGCCGTGACCCCCAGCGCCTTGTGGTCGTAACCGTGAGACCCGCCCGAGGCGAATGCGTCACCCAGCCAGTAGCCCCGCTCGGTGGCCAGCCGGTTGGCCCGGTCCGAAAAGCTCGCCGTTCCCCGGTCGGCCGCCACCACCAGGTAGGTGTCGTCACCGTCGAGCCGACCCGGGGCCGGGACCACCCGGTCGCCCCGGCGATCGTCGGTCAGGTCCAACAACGCCGAGATGTAGGCGTCGTATGCGTCGGGTCCTGGCGCTCCGTCGGACACGAACCCGCCCTTGGCACCGGTGGGGATGATGGGCGCGTTCTTGAGCACCTGGGTGCGCATCAGGTCCAGGACCTCGGTGCGCAGGTCGTGGGGTCTGTCGCTCCATCGGATGCCGCCACGGGCGACCGTTCCACCCCGCAGGTGGATTCCGCTCACCCGTCCACCGCCGGGTACGGCCCCGTGAACCCAGGTTTCATGCGCGGGACGCGGTGCCGGCAGGTCGGCGACTGCCGCGGGATCCAGCTTCACCGCCCGCGGATGGTCGGGGTGGCTCCACCGGTTCGTCCGGGTCACGGCGGCCACGGTGGAGGCGAGCCCTCGGAGCATCCGGTCGTCGTCGAGCCGCTCCAGTCCGTCACAGATGGCGAACAGCTCGCTCACCAGTTGTTCGGCCCGCTTCAGATCCTGGCGGTCGGGATCGAAACGGCGGGCGAACAACTCCACCAGGGCCGACGCCGCTCCGGGAGCCGAGACGAGCACCGCCGCCATGTCCTCGAGCGAGTAGCGGTGATCGACCTGTAGCCGGTGGGTGACGAACAGGCGGAGGTCGGCGACCTCCTGCCAGCTCAGCCCGGCGGCGGTGACCAACCCGAGGAGATCGTCGGCTTCGCTCCGACCCTCCAGCACTGCCTCGGCGGCCTCTGACCACCGGAGCCGGTCCAGGGCCGGGTTCCCGGGCCCGTCGAGGCGCAGACCGACCCGGTGCATCCACCACCGTCCGATCGTCCAGTGCTGGGCGTCGATCACCCAGAACCCGAGACGCTCGAGGATCGGAACCAGCTTCGACAGTTCCAGTGGTGACCGCTCGACGAGGGCGGATGCCACCACGAACTTCGACTGCGGGTGTTGGCGGACCTCGGTGACCTCCTCGCCATCGCCGGGCTCGGGGCCCACGTCGAGGAAACGAACGTGCGCACCACCGCTCGACGGCGTGGTCTCGTCCAGCTCGGCCAGGAGCTTCACGTCGTCGACCATCTCGGTCGTCGACACCACCGACGTGTAGGTGGCGGGCAATCGGGGAGCCCACCGGTCGGCGGTGGCCGAGTCGACCCCGGCCGACTCCAGCGCGACCCGGACGGGGTCGGGGGGCAACGCGGCTGGGTCGGTGTCGTCGGTCACGCTCCCCCGAGCGTACCTACCGTCGCCGGGACCCGCTCCCGAACACCGGTACGATGCCGGGTCATGACCGACCACTGGATCGACCGCCGCGTGCTCGTGACCGGTGGTGCCGGGTTCCTGGGGCGGGCCGTCGTCGCCCGCCTCGAAGCGGCCGGGGCGCTGGTGACGGTCCCCCGCAGCGCCGAGGTGGACCTACGTGACCGTCGGGCCACCGCCGAACTGTTCGCCACCGTCCGACCCGATGAGGTGATCCATCTGGCAGCTCGGGTCGGGGGCATCGGCTACAACCAGATCCACCCCGCCGAGCTGTACCTGGACAACCTCCTGATGGGCACCTATGTGGTCGAGGAGGCCAGGGCCCACGACGTCGCCAAGACGACCCTGGTGGGCACCGTCTGCTCGTACCCCAAGGAACCCCCGGTTCCGTTCCACGAGGAATCGTTGTGGAACGGGTTTCCCGAGGAGACCAACGCCCCCTACGGGATCGCCAAACTGGCCCAACTGGTCCACGCCCAGACCGCCCGCCAGCAGTACGGCCAGTCGGTCATCTACCTGATCCCCACCAACCTCTACGGCCCGGGCGACAAGTTCCACCCGGCGGTGAGCCACGTGATCCCCGCCCTGATCAAGAAGTGCGTCGAGGCGGTCGAGTCGGGGGCCGATCACATCGAGCTGTGGGGCACCGGATCGGCCAGCCGGGAGTTCCTCTACGTGGACGACGCCGCCCGGGGCATCGTGGCCGCAGCCGAGCTCTACGACGATCCCGACCCGGTGAACCTGGGAACCGACCACGAGATGCCGATCCGGGAGCTGGTGACCCACATCGCGGCCGCGACCGGCTTCGACGGTGAGCTCCGCTGGGACGCGTCCAAGCCCGACGGCCAACCCCGCCGCCGGGTCGACAACCACCGAGCCCGCGACCGCTTCGGCTTCCAGGCCGCCACCACCTTCGCCGACGGGCTCGCATCCACCGTCGCCTGGTACCTCGCCAACCGCGACGAGGCCGAAGCCCGCGCCAATTAGACCGCGACCGTCAGAGTCCCAGAACCCGGCGGAAGTAGTCGGTGGTTTGGGTGATCCCGGTATGCAGGTCAGTGACCGGCTCCCAGCCCAGAGCCGAACGAGCCAGGGTGATGTCGGGTTGGCGCTGGGTCGGGTCATCGACGGGAAGCGGCTCGAACACGATCGGGACGTCGGCGCCGGTCACCTCCAGCACCGTCTCGGCCAACTGGAGGATCGTGTACTCGTCGGGATTGCCGATGTTGACGGGGCCGGTGATCGGACCGTCGAGCAGGGCCAGAAAGCCGCCGATCTCATCGTCGACGTAGGTGAAGCTGCGGGTCTGGCCGCCGTCTCCGTACACGGTGATCGACTGGCCCCGCAGGGCCTGGACGATGAAGTTGGAAACGGCCCGGCCGTCATCGGGGCGCATCTGAGGGCCGAAGGTGTTGAAGATCCTCACGATCCTCACGTCGAGGTCGTGATGGCGGTGGTAGGCCATGGTCATGGCCTCGGCGAAACGCTTCGCCTCGTCATAGACGCCACGAGGCCCGATCGGGTTCACGTTGCCCCAGTAGGTCTCGGGCTGGGGGTGCACCAACGGGTCGCCGTACACCTCGCTGGTCGAGGCCAGGAAGAACCTGGCCCCCTTGGCCTTGGCCAGCCCGAGCGCGTTGTGGGTTCCCAGGCTGCCCACCTTGAGGATCTGGATCGGGATCCGCTCGAAATCGGCGGGCGAGGCCGGGCTGGCGAAGTGGAGGACCGCGTCCACCTCACCCGGTACCCAGATGAAGGTGCTGACGTCATGCTGAACGAAGGTGAAACCGGGGCGGGCGAAAAGCGCCTCGATGTTGGCGATCGACCCGGTGATGAGGTTGTCGATGCAGACCACCTCATCACCGCGCTCCAGGAGACGGGTGCACAGGTGCGAGCCGAGGAACCCGGCCCCGCCGGTCACGACGATCCGAGCCATTTCAGCTCCGACCGATGCCCTCGTACTCGAACCCTCGACGGTGGAGCGCGGCACGGTCCAAGAGGTTCCGGGCGTCGACCACCCTCGGGTGGGTCATCGCTTCGGCCACCTTGTCGAGATCGACCCAGCGGAAGTCGTCCCACTCGGTGAGTACCACCAGAGCGGCTGCACCCTGGGCGGCACCGTAGGCATCGGCCGCCAACTCGATCCCCGCCAAACGGGAATCATGGGAACCCTCGACCGGATCGACGGCGGGATCGAAGGCCTGCACCGTGGCACCGCGCGCCAACAGGCGGCGGATCACCTGGAGCGACGGGGAATCACGCAGGTCGTCGGTACGGGCCTTGAAGGTGAGACCCCACACCGCGACGGTGGTTCCGCTCAGGTCACCGCCCACCATGCGCTGGACCTTGTCGGCCACCCGTTCGAACTGATCGTCGTTGACCGTGATGACACCCTTGAGCAGATCGAAGTCGTAGCCGGCGTCCTCGGCGATGCGCACCAGGGCCCGGGAGTCCTTGGGGAAGCACGAACCACCCCAACCGGGTCCGGGCCGGAGGAATGCGTCGCCGATTCGTTTGTCGTAGCCCATCCCCAGCACCACGTCGTTGACGTCGGCGCCGACCGCCTCACACACCGCGGCGATGGCGTTGACGAAGCTGATCTTGGTGGCGAGGAAGGCGTTGGAGGCGTACTTGATGGTCTCCGCCGACGCCGGGTCGGTGACCTGGAGGGGGGCGGGTAGTCCCAGGTAGAGACCGGCCACCCGGATCGCTGCGCTCTGGTCGTCGGCGCCGATGACCACCCGGTCGGGATGGAGGAAGTCGTGCACCGCCGAGCCTTCCCGGAGGAACTCGGGGTTCGAAACCACCGCGACGTCGGACCGCCCGAGCGCCTGTTCCACCACCCGGGTGGAACCGACCGGAACCGTCGACTTGTTGATCACGACCGTGTCGGGCTGAAGGTGGGGGCCGATCTCGGATGCCGCCGCCTGGATGTAGGACAGGTCGGCCGATCCGTCCTCGCCCTGGGGGGTGGGCACGCACAGGTACACGAACTCGGCGTCGGCCACCGCCGGTGCGGCGCCGAGGACGAAGGACAACAGGCCCGAGTGGATGCCTTCGTGGACCAGCTCATCGAGGCCGGCTTCGAGGATCGGCACTTCACCCCGGCTGAGGGCCTCGACCTTGTCGACCACGACGTCGGCGCACACCACCCGGTGCCCCAGATGGGCCAGGCAGGCCCCGGTGGTGAGACCGACGTACCCGGTACCGATTACGGCGACGTTGCTACCCACGACTGATCCTCGAAGATGACGACAGAGCAGGCGAAACCCTACCTGTCACACTCTGTGTCAGCCGCAGCTCTCACCCGGGGGCGGATCCCCAGGAAGGTAGGCCCGTCCCTCCCCGGCCGGTCCGATTCCCTCCACCAGGGGGATCGACACCTCGGTGCGGTCCTCATCGTCGTCGTCCGTCTCGTCATCACCCCGGGCGGGTGGGGTGGTGGTCGTCGAAGGTTCGGAGGTGGTCGAGGTGGTCGAGGTCGTCGACGTCGAAGTGGTGGTCGGAACGGCCTCAGGAGGCCGGGGGGTGTCCAGGACGCCCTTCAACTCCGGCCCGGTGACCACGGTGATCTTGTCGACGTCGGGGTCGGGGATCAGCTGAGGGGTGGCGTCGAGGTAGCGCGCCACGAGGTGGGCCTGGGCATCCGCCCCCGGCGGGTAGCGGACCTCGGTG
>JAGQSO010000245.1 GCA_020439505.1 Acidimicrobiales bacterium | reverse complement strand
TAGGGTCAACAATCACAGGGGCTCTCCGGCATCCGACTGGCTCGACACCGTCAGATTCCCAGAGCCCCTGTACCGCGCCCGGGACCCCTACCCGCCGATCACTCCCCCCTCAAATCCGAAGAGCCGGCTTGGGATTCATCTGCGCTGCACGCGGTCCCATTCTCGTGGGCCGCCTCCGGCGGACGATTCCTGGTTCCGTCGAGCCAGGTCCTCACTTCGTTGCGGCGGCTCGACGGCGTTTGCCCAGTAGCTCGCAAGCTCGCAACAGCGCAAACGTTGTCTGTTGTTGGTCTGGGTCGCCTGGGGTCGCTGATCGTGGTTCACTTTCGCTTCCGATGTGACCGAGGGAGTCGACCGTGACCGAGCAGACCGTGTGGGGAGAGATCCAGGGGCAGACCATTACCTTCCCCATGGAGGTGGAGGAGATGGACGCCGCCACGCTGGTGTTCTCGGTTCCCGCCGATGCCGCCCAGGCCCTGCTGCCGGGTGAGGACTTCGAGGTGCTCGACGTCGGCGGTGGCGTCGCCCAGTTCGTCCTGGCGCTGGTCGACTACCACCGCAACCCCTGGGGTGACTACCTAGAGCTGAACCTGGGCTTCCTGGTGCGTCCGGTTGGCGCGTCCGACGATGTCATGGGCTCGTTCGTCTACCGGATGCCGGTGGACCAGGCGTTCACCTGCCAGGCCGGCAACGAGGTGATGGGCTTCCCCAAGACGGTGGAGGACCTGTCTCGGGTCGACGCCGAGGGCAGGGTCACCTTTGCCATGCACGACGCCGGTGAGCTGGTCCTGTCGGTGTCGTTCCCCGCCGTCGCCTCGGGGGGCGAGACGGTCTCCATGGACACGGTGAGCTACTCGTACCTGAACGGCGTGGCCTATGAGACCCCGCTCACCCTCGATCTGGGAACCGGTGTGATCGACCCGGCCGACGTGGTGATCGAGCTCGGTCCGGGGACGATTGGTGATGAGCTCCGCTCCCTCGGCCTACCCAAGGCCCCCGACATGGCCACCTGGGGCACCGCCCTGGCCGGAACGTTCCTGCTGGGCCGGCCCGTCACCCGCTGAAACGCCCGACCCGGCCCGCCCGAGGTGTGGGTCAGGGGCGGATGCCGCGCAGGCCTGACCAGGCCAGTTGGGAGACCTGGGAGGCGAACGCGTCCGAGCTGGTCCCCGAGCCGAGTCCCAGCGTCAGCCAGCGCCGACTGGTGGACTCGGCCAGGCCGACCACGCCGTAGGCCAGGACCCGGCGCTCGTCCTCGGAGAGGCCGGGGATCTCGATGAAGGTGGCGACCCGGTCGGCCACCGCGGATTCGACCTTGTCGATGGCGGCGGCCAGCATCGGGTCGGCCCGGTTGCGTTCGGCGAACAGGACGCGGAACGCGGGGCCCTGGCTGGTGGCCCACCCGAAGTAGGCCCGGAACCCGAACTCGACCATCTGGCGAGGCCCTTGGGCCTGGGCCACCGCCTCGACGATGGCCCGCTCGAGCTTGGCGCCCAGATCCTCGACCAGTTCCCGGTACAGCGCTTCTTTGGAGGTGAAGTGCTGGTAGAGGACCGGTTTGGTGACCCCGGCGGCCTCGGCCACCTCGTTCATCGAGGTGCCGTGGTACCCGTTGTCGGCGAACACCACCAAAGCCACCTCCAGCAATTGACGGCGTCGAGCCGCGGCCGGGAGACGGGTTGTAGTGGGACGTTCTGCAGTTTCAGACATGCTCAGCAACCGGAGGGATACCACCCGAATCTAGGTCCTCAGGTGCTCAGCCAAGGAACGCTCGCGCCGTTGCGATCCATGCGCCGTTTCTGTCTCGGTGCTTTCCAAGACTGAAAGAGCCGGTCACACAACGTTTGCGCTGTTGCGAGCTTGCGAGCCACTGCGCAAACCGTCAAGCCCCCGCAACGAAGTGAGGACCGGGCTTGACGGAACCAGAAATCGTCCGCCGAAGGCGGGCCACGAGAACCGACCAGCGGGCAGCGCCGATGACCCCCCAAGCCTGGCAAAGGTTGACGAAGTCAATGTTGGTGACGGATCACCGATCGGGCGACGGTGCCGGCTTGCATGTCGGCGAATGCCTCGTTGACCTGGTCGACGGTGATCTCCTTGGAGATGAGGCCCTCGAGGTTCAGTTCGCCCTTCTTCCACAGGTCGAGGAGCTTGGGGACGTCGCGGTACACGTCGGAGGACCCGTACCAGCAGCCCTTGATCGACTTGGCGAGGTACAACCAGGTGAAGGCGGCGTTGAGGTTCACCATCACGTCCATCCGCGGTACCCCGACCAGGATCACCTGGCCCCCGGGACGGGTGGTGTTGATGGCCTGCTCGATGGTGGGGCCGAGGCCGATCACCTCGAAGGTGACGTCGGCACCGCGGCCACCGGCGAGGGCGGCCACCGCGCTGACCGGGTCGCCCTCGTCGGCCTTGACCGTGTCGGTGGCTCCGAACTCGCGGGCCATCTCCAGCTTCGACTCGAACATGTCCACCGCGATGATCTTGGTCGCCCCGGCGATCTTGGCGCCCTGGATCACGTTGAGCCCCACGCCACCGCAGCCGATCACGGCCACGGTGTCACCGGGACGGATCTCGGCGGTGTTCAGCGCTGCGCCCACCCCGGTGAGCACGCCGCACCCGATGAGGGCCGCCACCTCGAAGGGCACGTCGTCGTCGATCTTGACGGCGGAGATCTCCGGGACGATGGCGTACTGGCCGTAGGTGCCGAGGCAGGCCATCTGGTGCAGGGGTGCTCCGCCGCTGGTGAGACGGGTGGTCATGTCCAGCAGGCCGCCGGCGGCCTGGGCGGCCGACTTCTCGCAGATGTAGGGCTGGCCGTGGGTGCACGTGTAGCACTCGCCGCAGGCGGGGACGAACGACAACACGACGTGGTCACCGACCGCGAGGCGGGTCACGCCTTCGCCGATCTCCTCGACGATGCCCGAACCCTCGTGGCCCAACACGATCGGGGTGGGGAGGGGGATGGTCCCGTTCTGGACCGAGAGGTCCGAGTGGCAGACCCCCGAAGCCATGACCTTGATGCGGACTTCGCCCGGCCCGGGCGGCGCGATCTCGACGTCGTCGCGGGTCTCGATGGGTGCGTCGAACGCGGGCAGGACGGCGGCCTTCATGGTGGTTCCCCTCGGCGGTGAGAAATGGTCAACGGTGGACTGTCCGGGACCCTACCCCTGGCGTCCGGTCCAGGCGACGGCCTCAGGCGAGGGGTCGGCCGTGTTCGCGGTCGTCGCGGATCGCCGACTTGATCCCGTATCCGAACACGATGGCCGGGGCCAACACGATCGACCCGACCACCATGGAACCGATGATCACCGTGACCATCCAGTCCTTCATCTCGGTGAACAGAGCCACGAAGAACAACACGATCGAAACCAGATACAGGCCGTAGCCGATCCGCTTGCCCAGTTTCACCCAGCCGTCGATCCGGGCCCGTTTGGCCAGCACCGGATCGGAGTAGGAAGGTTCGGACACGGCACTCACGCTACCGACACCGCGCTCGGAGAGGGGAGCCGGCTCAAGGCTCCACCACCGTGCCGTCGGGGCGACCGGCGGCCCAGCGCAACCGGTCCTCGAGGCGCAGGTCGGGGTCGACCGGCTCGCGGGACCTGAGCACATCGAGCACGGTGAGGAACCGGCGGACCTCGCCCACGTCGTGGACCCTCAAGATAACGCCGGGGCCGCTGCCCACCGCTGCCACCGCGGCGAGGGTCCCGGCCAGGCGTTCCCGGGGGCGGGTATCGGTCAGGGCGCCGATGAAGTCCTTGCGGGAGATGGCCAGCAGGGTCGGCAGGCCGCCGGGGTTGAGGGCGTCGAGGTGGCGCAGCACCTCGACGGTCTGGGCCGGGGTCTTGGTGAAGTCGGGTCCGGGGTCGACCACGATCGACTCGGGATCCACGCCGGCGGCCTCGGCTTCGGCCCGCTTGGCGGCCAGGAACGCACCGACCTCGGCCACCACGTCGCGATACAGGTCGCTCTCTTGGAGGCGGGTCTTGGGGGGTGCCGCGGTGTGCATGATCACCAGTGCCCCTCGGTGGCGGGCCACCAGGGGAGCGAGCTCGGGGGCTCGCAGGCCGCTCACGTCGTTGATGATGTGCGCTCCCGCCTCCAGCACCGCCTCGACCACCGGCGGCTTGTAGGTGTCGACCGAGATCACCACTTGGGGCAGTTCGGTGGCGATCGCTCGCACCAGGGGTTCCACCCGGGCGATCTCGACGTCGGGATGGACCTCGGCGACGTTGGTGATGCCGGACTGTCCGCCGACGTCGATGACCGTCGCCCCGTCGGCCACCATGGCCCGGACCTGGTCCAGCTGGGCTTCGAGGGGCCGTTCGCCGGGGTCGGAGAACGAGTCGGGGTTGGCGTTGACCACCCCCATCAGGGCCGGTCGGCTCAGGTCCAGGGTGCGGTCACCGAGGCGGAGGAACGGCCGGAACGACGGGGGGGCGCTCACCTGGTCGGGGTCGGGCGGTGGCTGGCAGCGGGTGGCTGTCAGTTGGCGGCCAGGGCGGCGGCGGCCTTGTCTCCCGCCTTCTTGGAGTACGAGATCGCACCGACCACGACCACCGCGGCGGCCACCGCGATGAGCAGGGCCGTGACCTCGGGAGCCTGCTTGAGCTGGGCCAGCTTGTCGGTGTCGTACAGCTTGATGATGGCGGGCAGGATCAGCAGCGAGACCAGGTTCATCACCTTGATCAGCGGGTTGAGGGCCGGGCCGGCGGTGTCCTTGAACGGGTCGCCGACGGTGTCGCCGATGACGGCGGCCTTGTGGCTCTCGGATCCCTTGCCACCCTCGGCGCCGTCCTCGATGTACTTCTTGGCGTTGTCCCAGGCGCCGCCGGCGTTGGACAAGAAGTTGGCCATGAGCTGGCCGACCACGATGACGCTGGCCAGGAAGGCACCCAGGCTGATGGGCCCGAGGCCGAAGCCGATGATGACCGGGGCCAGCACCGCGATGAGGGCCGGGGTGGCGAGCTCGCGCAGTGAGGCGGCGGTGCAGATGTCGATGGCGGGGGCGTAGTCGGGCTTCTTCTCGCCGCTCATGATCTTGCCGTCGGCGAACTGGCGGCGGACCTCTTGCACCACCACGCCGGCGGTGCGCGACACGGCGCGGATGGCCAGCGAGGAGAAGATGAAGGCGATCGAGCCGCCGATCAGCAGGCCGATGAACACCTTGGGGTCCGCCACGTTGATCACGTAGCCCGAGTCGCCGGTCTCAGCAACCCCGCCGATCTGTTCGATGATGGTCTCGCCGTAGGAGGCGAACAGGGCCACCGCGGCGATCACGGCCGAGCCGATGGCGAAGCCCTTGGTGACGGCCTTGGTGGTGTTGCCCACGGCGTCGAGGCTCACCATGATCCGCTCGGGTTCACCCTCGAAGTTGCCCGACATCTCGGCGATGCCCGCCGCGTTGTCGGCCACCGGGCCGAAGGTGTCCTCGGCCACGATGATGCCGGTGGTCGACAGCATGCCGATGCCGGCCAAGGCCACCAGGTACACCGAG
This sequence comes from Acidimicrobiales bacterium, assembly GCA_020439505.1. Taxonomy (GTDB): domain Bacteria; phylum Actinomycetota; class Acidimicrobiia; order Acidimicrobiales; family Iamiaceae; genus Aquihabitans. Next base: position 9,386 of record JAGQSO010000245.1, on the reverse strand, counting down.
AACTTGAACGAGCCGCCGCCGAGGGCGATGGCCCCGCCGATGGCCACGGCCACCGCGATCAGGGCCCACACCGCGGATTCCAGGCCCAAGCTGATGCCCTCCAGCACGGTGGTGGCGGGGCCGGTACGGGTGGCCACCGCGATGTCCTGCACCGGCTTGGTGGTGGTGGAGGTGAAGTAGGCGGTGATCTTGGAGGCGGCAAAGCCGAGGGCCACGCCCAACACGATGGCGCCGAACATGCGGGCGCCGGGTTGGCTGACCACCAGCGCACCGCCGTCGGCGGCCTTGGGGTTGCCGACGTAGCCGAAGGCCAGGGCGGCGGCGCCCACGATGGAGATGGCCTGGGCCACGTAGATGCCCCGGTCGATGCACTTGAGGGCGTCGTCCTCGCCGGGGCCGGCCTTGACCATGAAGATGCCGACGATGGAGCCGAGCAGCCCGATGGCCATGACCGCCACCGGGAAGATCAGGCCGCGAGCGGCCTGATCGGGGCCGACGCCGATGGCCGACATGGCCGACACGCCCAGGATGATCGAGGCGACCAGGGTCACGCCGAAGCTCTCGAAGAGGTCCGAGGCCATGCCGGCGCAGTCGCCCACGTTGTCGCCCACGTTGTCGGCGATGGTGGCGGGGTTGCGGGGGTCGTCCTCGGGGATCCCCGCTTCCACCTTGCCCACCAGGTCGGCGCCGACGTCGGCCGCCTTGGTGAAGATGCCGCCGCCGACGCGCAGGAACAGGGCCAGCAGGGAGCCGCCGAAGCCGAAGCCGACCAGGATGGCCGAGCTGGTGTTCTGGAAGATCAAGATGATGGTGGTGGCACCGAGCAGGCCGAGCCCGGCGGTGGCCAGGCCGACCGAGCCGCCGGTGCGGATGGCGACCTTGAGGGCGCCGGGGAAGTCGCTCTTGGTGGCGGCCGCGGTGGTGCGGATGTTGCCGCGGGTGGCCAGCCACATGCCCAAGAAGCCGATGGCGCCCGAGGAGGCGCCGCCGATGATGAAGGCGACGGTGCGGAACAGGCCCGACTGGACGAAGCCGAGGGCCACCTCGCCGTCGGGGTCGAGGATCTTGGATGAGGTGAGGAACACCACCACGGCCAGCGGGATCACGATCATCCCGATGGTGCGGAACTGGCGGGTGATGTAGGCCATGGCCCCCACCTGGACCGCCTCGGCGATCTCCTTCATTTCGGGGGTGCCGTCGTCGGACTTGAGCACGCCCTGCATCAGCACGTATCCCACAGCCAGCGCGAGGAGCGCCACGCCGAGGGCGATGAACAGGAGGGCCTTGTCGGTCCCTCCGAGGTTGAAGGCCTGATAGCCGCCTTCGGCTGCGAGCAGGTGCACCGTGGATCCTTCGGTTGCGGGTTCGAGGGGTCTTCAGCCCCCGTGCGCGCGCGGCGAAAGGGCCTGAAGGGTCCTACTTCGCTACTACGCCGGCATGAGCTTGTGCAAGATTGCACGAAGTCGCGGGAGCCTCCGATACGTTGCTCCCGATGACACGGCTGCGGGCTGCCCTCACCCCCGCGATCGGCCGCGGCATCCGCCACCTGCGCAGCGCACCCCAGGCGGTGTGGTTGACCACGGCCCTGTTCGTGGCCCTCGCCGGGTTCTGGTCCCTTCTCGCCCCGATGACCCGGGCCCCCGATGAGGTCACCCACTTCGACCTCATCGACCACATGGCCCGTACCGGGCGGTTTCCCGACTACGACGGTCGGATGTTCACCCAGGCGGCGTGGACGGCGGGAACGACCTTCATCCCCAGCGGGCCCTACGCGGTGGCGACCGGACCCGACGATGCCGCACCCCGCGGCCAGCGGCCCCGGCTCGAGGACTACGGCCCGATGGAGCCGTCAACCGTCGCCAACCAGATGCCCCAGCACCCGCCGCTGTACTACGTGGCGGCCGGAAGGGTGCTGGCCTTCTACCGCTGGTTGGCTCCCGCCGATGCACCCCTGGATCAGGAGTGGCACGTCCTGCGGCTGTTCAGCATCTTGTTGATGACGCCGGTTCCGTTCCTGGCCTGGTCGGCCGCCCGGGGGCTCGGAGCCGGTGACCCCGCCGGGGTGGTGGCGGGTCTGCTGGTGGTGGCGGTGCCCCAGGTGGTGCACATCGGGTCCACCATCAACAACGACAACCTGGTCGTGGTCCTCGCCGCCCTCACCGCGACGGGCGTCGCCCGCGTCCTGCGGGGGTCGAGCGGCCTCGGGTTGGCGACGGTGGTCGGCCTGTCGGCCGGCGCCGCGCTGGCCACCAAGGCCAACGCTGTGGTCCTGGTGCCGTGGGTTGGGCTGGCGTATCTGGTTCAGTGGCTCAGGGGGTCGTCGCGGGTGCGGACCGTCAAGGCGGCGGTGACGGCGCTGGGCTGTGCCGCGATGGTCGGCGGTGCCTGGCCGCTTCGCAACCTGGTGCGCCACGGCGAACTGTTCCCCTCCACCGCGGCGCCCACGGCCAAGCCGGCGGGGAGCAACTCGGACCTCTGGTACTACCTGACCCACCAGTTCGTCCCCAAGATCAACCAGCGGTTCTGGGGGAGCTTCGGCTACTACGACGCCGATCTGACCCGACCGTTGGCGCTGGTGGCCAGCGTCGTGCTCGGTGTCGCCGCCCTCACCGCTATCTGGTGCGGACTCCCGGCGAGGGGTCGAGGTTCTCGGGGGTCGGGCCGAGTGGATCTGATCGCCTTCGCCTCGTTGGTGCCCCTGGTGGTGGTGACGATCGCCCGCCGTGCCTACTCGTACTACGTCGGCCAGGACCGCCCGCCCTTCATGCAGGGCCGGTACCTCTATGTGGCTCTGGTGCCCCTGATGGTGGTGGCCGCGGTGGGGCTGGTGCGCCTGGCGTCGAGGTGGGCGGCCCTGGGGGTGCTCGGCGCCGCCACGATCCTGCACGGTGCCGGGGCGTGGGCCGGGGCCGATGTCTGGTGGGCCGAACCGGGTGACCCGCTGTCGACCAAGGTGGCGTCGGTGGTGGCCTGGAGCCCCTGGCCGCCCTGGACCTTCTATGTCACCGTGACCGCCGTCGCCGTCATCGGGGCGGGGCTGGCCTTGGAGCTGGGCCGTGGCGCGGTCGGTGGCGCGGTCGGTGGCGGTGGGGCGCGGTCGGTTCAGTCGGCGTAGGCGGCCGCCTGGGCGCCGACCAGTTCGATGACATCGCCCATCACCAGGTTGACGTCGATCAGGTGCAGACCCCACTGCGGGGTCAGGCCGCCGGGGAGCTCGTCGGCCCTGGGGCCGTCGGGGTTGGGAACCGCCTGGGCTTCCAGGTAGGTGAACCCGTCACGGCTCACGCAGCGGACAGTGGCCAGCCCGGGGACCGACACGTAGGGGGTGGTGATCTGTCCGGCCGACGGATCCAGCCACCCCGCCGCGGTGGTGCTCACCCCGAGGTCACCCAGGATGGACGCCTCGCGGTTGGAGGGGAAGTACGAGTGTGCTTCCACCGGGTCGCCCCCCACCCCCGAGGCCAGGTCGGCGGGGTTGGCACAGACCGCGTTCTGGCCGGCCGGCTGTTCGGCCCCGACCGAACGGGTGCCGCTGATCGCCCGTCCGAAGATGGCGTCGGCGGGTGGGGGCGAGTCGGCCGCGTAGGTGGACCAGCTCACCACGCAGCCCGTCTGCTGGTCGGACCGACAGACCGGGATGTTCTTGAACTGCCCGCCCACGTCGGCCCCTTCGGGAACCGCCACCGACCACCCGGCCAGGTAAGCCGAGACCAGCACGCCGCGGACGTCCTCGTTGGGGTCGATCTCTTCGGCGATCAGTTGGTTCAACATGGCCGATCCCTGGGAATGGCCGATCAGGACCACCCCGCGCCCCTGGTTGTCGTTGGCCATGTAGGTCCGGAAGGCGTCGAGCACGTCGGCGTAGGGGTCGCCGGTCTCACCGCCGGGGACGGTCGCCCCGGTCATTCCGGCGGTGAGGGCGGTGAGCGTGCGTTGGCGGTACACCGGCGCGAACAGGCGGCACTGCGACTGGAGCCGGGCGGCCTGGTTGAGGGTGACGAATCCCTCCTCGTTGTCCGAGGCGGCCCAGTCGCTGTAGGAGGTGGCGTCTCGCGAGATGGTCGGGTAGACGTAGAAGCAGTCGATGGCCGGGTCGGCGGCGGGGGTGAAGGGTTCCTCGGCCGTCTCGCCGTCAGCGGAAACCGTCGTGGCGGTCAGGTCACCGTCGCAGATGTCCTCGGCGTCGGGGCGGCACACCCAGTGGGCGGGGTCGGTGTAGTTGACGCTCTGGTAGTCGGCGTAGCGCTCCAGGGTCTTGCCCGTTCCGCCTGGCGCGGTGGTGTCGGACCCCGGTCCCTTCGCATCGGTGGTGGTGGTCGACCGGTCGGTGGTGGTCTTGTCCGCCTTGTCGTCTCCCGAACTGCATCCGGCCACCGCCAAGGTGGCGGCCAGGAACAGGGCGGCGGTGCGGCGGTAGGGACGGACGGTGGTCAGCGACATGGCGGCACCGTACCGCCACCGCGGCTCACCCCGCGGCTCACCCCGCGGCGGTGGAGCGGATGGCGGCCGAGAAGCTCAGGTCCGATGACGATGGCGTGTCCTGGTGGACCGAGACGGCCAGGGTGTTGGCCCCCAGGTTCACCAGGTTGGTCGGAAGGGTGAAGGAACGCACCGCGTTCTCGGCGCTGCCCGACCGGCCCGACGAGGCGCGCAGCGCTGCATTGTCGGTGCCCGTGCCGATGTTGTCGCGGATGACCTCCACGCCGTTCAGGTAGACGACGGCGCCGTCGTCGGCGACCAGGTCCAAGGTGATGGTGGCCGGTACCGCGGTGGCGGTGAACGAGGTTCGGAACCACGACGTCACGTACTTCTGGGAGGCGCTGGGTCCATAGGAGATGACGGTGGTCTCGTCACCGTCGCCGTAGCCCAGTTGGGCTTGACCCGACTTCCAGGTCGAGTCGTCGAAGGCGGCGGCCGTCCATCCGGTGGGCATCGCCCCGGTGTCGAGGTAGCGCCAGGTGGCGTTGGCGGGTAGCGAGGCGGGTGGTGGTGGCGGGGGAGGTGCGGCCGGGAACACGACGAAGCCCTGGGCCGCGACGCCCGACACGGTGGTGAAGTCCCCGGCTGCCACCAGGATCTGTCCGTCGGTGGCCAGGTCCCGGACGCCCCAGAACTTGTCGAACGACGGCAGCCAGTCGGTCTGGCGGGCCCCGGTGAGCATCGAGTTGCCCACCAGGCGGATGGTGTCGTTCCCCTCGCATTCTTCGTGGTTGCCGGTGAACCAGTTGTCGCCGGCGATGGTCACCGCCTGGGCGTCGCCGCCGCAACGTTGACGGAACTGCTTGGAGCCCGACGTGGTGCTGAACACCGCTCCCTGGTTGCCGTACTCGCCCAACGCGGCGGCCAGGCGGCTGCCGTCGGGGCTCAGCTCCAGGTCGAGCGCCTCGCCCGAGACGTCGGTGAAGGTCGGCGCCACCACGGCTCCGGTGAATCCGTCGAGGGCGGTGAGCCGGGTGGTGGCGGTGCCGTGGACCGTGGAGTACAGGCCGCCGATGAACACCTTGGAGCGGTCGGGGAGGGCGGCGATGGTGTTGACCATGGCGTTGACGTTGGGGTCGAAGGTCGGGTCGACCGCCCCGGTCGTGAGGTCCAGCGCCGCCACCCGGTTGCGGGTGACCCCTCCGATGGTGGAGAAGGTTCCGGCCACGTACAACCGGTCACCGGCCACCACCACCTTGTTGACCCGGTTGGTGTCGGCCCGGAACGCCTTGACCGCTCCGGTCTGGAGATCGACCGCCGCCACCCGGGCCCGGGGTTGGCCGTTGACGGTGGTGAAGTCCCCGCCCAGGTACAGGGTGTCGCCGTGCACGGCCAGGGTTCTGACGATGCCGTTGGTGTCGGCCCGGAAGCCGGGGATCACGGCCCGGGTGTTTCGGTCGAATGCCGCGACGTTGGCGTAGGAGCCCTGGTTCTGGCCCGACTGGTTGCGCACCGCGGTGAACGTTCCGCCGAGGTAGATCCGGGTCGAGGTGAGCGCCACCGCCCAGCCGACACCGTCCACCCGCTGGGCGGGCAGTGGAGTGGTGAGGAACCTGACGTCGCCCGTGGGGTCACATGCGGTGAGCCCCAGCACGCCGAGGGTGAGGGTGGCGATGAGTAGAAGGCCAGCCAACCGACGGGTCGGCCGTGCGTCACTGTGAGTAGCCATGATGAGAAAACCCCCACGTTCCGTGGTCCACCCTATGACCATCGGACTGTGGTCACAAGGCCCTGTCGGGTGAGTCCACGTCCCACTAGGTTTTTGCTTGCCCGGGTGGGACCCTCCTCGCCCGCGACTCGGGAGGTGGCACCGTGACCAAATTGGATCTGATGCGTATTCAGTTGCTCGTCGAAGAAGCGGTCGACAACGGAGCAACGACGGTGGAGGAGATCCACCAGGCCGTGGCCGCCACCCCGCTGGGGGTGTTGGGCCAACTGGAGCCGATCGCCGGGGTGGTGGGCACCGCCCAGGACCTGACGGCGCGCAGCATCGGCGCCGTCTACGACACCATCCGGCGCGTCAACGAGCAGGTCGGGGTGTTCGCCGAACAGATCCTGATGACCCAGGGAGAGATGGCCGACAAGGCCGACCCCGAGGGGCAGTGACCGCTACTTCTGGGACAGGAGCTTGCGGTTCTTGACCTTGGACTTCAGGTAGTCCTTGTTCATCAGGGCGATGAAGTCGATGGAGATCTCCTTCGGGCACGCTTCCTGGCATTCGCCGTGGTTGGTGCACGAACCGAAGAACTCCTCCATGGTCTCCACCATGGCCTCGACTCGCTTGTAGCGCTCGGCCTGGCCCTGGGGTAACAGGTTGAGGTGCGACACCTTGGCCGAGGTGAACAGCTGGGCCGCCGAGTTGGGGCACGCCGCCACGCACGCCCCGCAGCCGATGCAGGCCGCGGCGTCCATGGCCGCGTCGGCGACGGGCTTGGGGATGGGGGTCAGGTTGGCGTCGGGGGCACCGCCGGTCTCGGCGGTGATGAAGCCACCCGACTCCACGATGCGATCCAGAGCGGAACGGTCCACCATGAGGTCCTTGACCACCGGGAACGCCGTGGCCCGCCAGGGCTCGATGATCACCTCTTGTCCGTCGGTGAACTTGCGCATGTGGAGCTGGCAGGTGGCGGTGCCCTTCTGGGGACCGTGGGCCTGCCCGTTGATCATCAGCGAGCAGGTGCCGCAGATGCCTTCACGGCAGTCGTGGTCGAAGACGATGGCTTCCTTGCCCTCGGCGATGAGACGCTCGTTGACGAGGTCGAGCATCTCCAGGAAGGACATCTCGTCCTTGATGCCCGGCGCCGCGATCTGATCGAAGTGGCCGGGGGCGTCGGGGCCGTCCTGACGCCAGACCTTGAGGTTGAGGTTGAGTTCCTTGCTCACTTGTAGCTCCGGACGGCGAGGTGGACGTTGTCAAAGGTGAGTGGCTCGACGTGGCGGTTGGGTTTGGCGGCGTCGCCGGTCCATTCCCAGGCCGCCACGTGGGCGAAGTTGGCGTCGTCGCGCTGAGCTTCGCCCTCGTCGGTCTGGTGTTCGGCTCGGAAGTGGCCGCCGCAGGACTCCTCACGGGTGAGGGCGTCGAGGCACATGACCTGGGCCAGTTCGAAGAAGTCGTCGACCCGGCCGGCCTTCTCGAGGGTCTGGTTGGTGGAGGTGCCGCTGCCGGTGACCCGCAGGTCTTTGCGGAACTCTTCGTGCAGGGCGGGGATCTCGCTCAGTGCGGTCTCGAGGCTGGCTTTGGTGCGCTCCATGCCGCAGTTCTCCAGCATGATCTTGCCCAGAGCCATGTGGAACGAGTCGGGCGAGCGGGTGCCTCCGATGGACAGGTACTGGTTGAACCGGTCGGCGGCGGCGGCCTCGGCCGCCTTGAACTCGGGGTGGTCGGTGGGAACCGGCTGGGTGCCGAGCTTGGGGGCCAGGTAGTTGCTGATGGTGTTGGGCAGCACGAAGTAGCCGTCGGCCAAGCCCTGCATCAGAGCCGAGGCGCCGAGGCGGTTGGCTCCGTGGTCGGAGAAGTTGGCCTCTCCGGCGCAGTACAGGCCGGGCACGGTGGTCATCAGCTCGTAGTCCACCCACAGGCCACCCATGGTGTAGTGGGGGGCGGGGTAGATGCGCATCGGCACCTTGTAGGGGGATTCGTCGGTGATGCGCTCGTACATCTCGAAGAGGTTGCCGTAGCGCTCCTCGATGACGTGCTGGCCGAGTCGGCCGATGGCATCGGAGAAGTCGAGGTACACGCCGTTCTCGAGGGGACCGACGCCGTGGCCCTTGGCCACCTCGACCAGGGCGGCCCGGCTGGCGATGTCTCGGGGGGCCAGGTTGCCGAAGCTGGGGTAGCGGCGCTCGAGGTAGTAGTCGCGGTCCTCTTCGGGGATCTGGTCGGCGGGGCGCTTGTCGTCGGCCCGCTTGGGCACCCAGATGCGGCCGTCGTTGCGCAACGACTCCGACATGAGGGTGAGCTTGGACTGGAAGTCGTCGCTCTGGGGGATGCAGGTCGGGTGGATCTGGGTGTAGCAGGGGTTGGCGAAGGCCGCACCCCTGCGATGGGCCCGCCACGCCGCGGTGACGTTGCAGGTCATGGCGTTGGTGGACAGGAAGAACACGTTGGAGTAGCCGCCGGTGGCCAGCACCACGGCGTGGGCCGAGTGGCTGGTGACCTCGCCGGTGAGCAGGTCTCGGACCACGATGCCGGCGGCCTCGCCGTCGACCACGACCACGTCGATCAGCTCGGTGCGGTTGATCATCTCCACGTTGCCCAGGCCGACCTGGCGGGCGAGCTGCTGGTAGGCGCCGAGGAGGAGCTGCTGGCCGGTCTGGCCCCGGGCGTAGAAGGTACGGCTGACCTGGGCACCGCCGAAGGAGCGGTTGTCGAGCAGGCCGCCGTACTCGCGGGCGAAGGGCACGCCCTGGGCGGTCATCTGGTCGATGATGTTCACCGACTCTTCGGCCAGGCGGTAGACGTTGGCCTCACGGGAGCGGAAGTCTCCGCCCTTCACCGTGTCGTAGAACAGCCGGTAGATGGAGTCGCCGTCGCCCTTGTAGTTCTTGGCGGCGTTGATGCCGCCCTGGGCGGCGATGGAGTGGGCCCGGCGAGGTGAGTCGTGGAAGGTGAAGGCCTTGACCTGGTAGCCCTGCTCGCCCAGGGTCGCGGCGGCGGCGCCGCCGGCCAGGCCGGTGCCCACCACGATCACCTTGTACTTGCGACGGTTGGCCGGGTTGACCAGCTTGCGGTCGAACTTGTAGCTGGTCCACTTGTCGGCGATCGGACCGGCGGGGATCTTGGAGTCGAGTTGCACTTGCGCTCTCGTTCTTTCGCTCTTCTACGTGGGGGTCGGCCGGATCAGGCTTTGACGAAGCCGGCCAGCACCGCGATCGGGAACGACACGTTGCCGATCACCACGATGGCG
>JAGQSO010000039.1 GCA_020439505.1 Acidimicrobiales bacterium | reverse complement strand
TGGCTCACCCGTCGGTTCGGGCCTGGACGTCGACGTTGTGGCAGGACCTCAAGTCGGCGATGGTGGACGCGGCCGGAGATCCCAAAAGCGAGCTGCGGGCTCGGCTGGAGGACGGGATAGTGCGCCTCGGCCACACGCTCCAACGAGATGTCGAGCTCCAAGCCAAGGTCGACTCCGGGGTGGAACGCACCGTGGTGTACCTGCTCGACCAGTACCGAGACGAGGTGGCAGACCTGATCTCGGGCACGGTGCAGCGGTGGGATGCCGACGACGCCAGCCGGCGCATCGAACTACAGGTAGGACGCGACCTTCAGTTCATCCGGATCAACGGAACGGTGGTGGGTGGCCTGGTCGGCGTGATCATCCACGCCATCACCACCGTGTTCTGAACGTCGAGCGAGGTGCCAGCCGACGTGATAGTCGGCTGGGTTGTCAGTCGGAGCCGAGGTTCCAGAGGGCGTCGAGGTCGTGGCGGGAGTAGGCCTTGAAGGCGATCATGGTGCGGGTCTCGATGATGCCTGGCAGCGTGGAGATGTGGCCGGTCACCACCTGGGCCAGATCGTCGTGGTGGCGGACCCGCAGGATCGCCACCAGGTCCACCTCACCGGCCACCGAGTAGACCTCGGCCACACCGTCGAGGTCCGCCAACTCGGCAGCCAGGTCGACGATCCTGGCGGGCTCGACCTTCAGCAGTACGAACGCGTTGACCATGGCCGCACCATACCGGTCATCAGGTGCCGACCTGACGGGTGAACAGGTCCGGGGATGCCGGGGCTAGGCCGGCCCTGGTGTCCAGTGCGTCGAGCTCGGACTGGGCCTGGGCCAGGCGGTCGAGTTGACCCTGGATGTCCACGATGACGGGGTCGTCGTCGGCCAGTACGACGTTGGTGGCCGATCGAGCGCTGACCGAGGTCAGCCGGGTGGCGGCGGCCTCGAGGCCCGCCACGCGGCGCTCCAGTTCGGCCAGCGGTAGGTGGCGGGCCGAGGGTGCCAGCGCGGCGATCCGGGCCAGCTGTCGGTCGGTGGCGACCGCCTGGGCCCGAAGATCCGCCGCGGCGGAGGCGATGGGTGAGGGGTCGGGCCGGCGTCCGAACGGCCGGGTGACGGTCTGGGCGACGGCACGACCGAGGCCGGGGCGAGGCTGGTTCTCCTCGGCCACCGCAGTGGCCAGCGCACCGACGCGCGACAGGCGTCGGTGGAGGCGTCCGGGACTGCGGGGATCGATCATCCAGCGTATGGGCGCTCCGGTGGCCACCTTCGGGTCGACCCGGTGGTGACGGCGGAGGCGACCCCGGACCAATAGGAACATGAGGCAGGCCAGGGCGATGACCAGCATCCACCCTCCGAGCAGCCAGACCAGGAACCACTTCACCGACATGAGGGTACCTATGGGGTGACCCGCGGTGCTCGCGGCAGCCTCGAGAGGATTCAGGCCGGTTCGAAGGTGGGGATAGGGGGCGCATCGGAGGTCAGCGGACCATCCGCGCTGACCACCTGGATCCGGCGGTACTCCTTGTCGAGCCATGCGGCGACGCAGGTCAGCTCGTCGGCCAGGGCCCGGTCGAGTGGTGCCGTGGTGTTGGTCTGGTCCCCTGACCGTTCGGGTGAGGCTGGGTCCAGGTCGATTGGAAGCGGTACTGCGGTGGTCCCGGCGGCCTCGATCCGCCACGAGCGCACCAGGCGGCCGCTCATGAGCTCGACCCCCGATCGGCCATCGAACTCCAGGACCACACGGCCCGACCGACGCAACACATCGAGGCGGTGCTGTCGTCGCAGCGCCCGTGACAGCGCCGCCGCCCGGTCCCGAACGTCAGCCGCCTCCTCGAATCGCTCCATGGCCGCGAGGGAATGCATCCTCGCCTCGAGGGGCGCGAGGAGGATCTCGGGATTCCCCGTCACCCCGCGCCGCACCAGATCGGTGACCGCGGCATAGGCATCGGGGGTCACATCGTCGGCGCAGGGGCAGTGGGCCACCCCGAGTTGGGCGGGGGCACAGGGCCCGGTCCGCGTCGCCCGGTGAGGGGCGGCGGTGCACCGGCGGAGAGGGACCGCGGTCTCGATGGCGTCGGCTACGAGTCGGGCGACTCTGGTCGAGGGGAGGGGTCCGAGATAGAGGGCTCCGTCGTCCTTGGCGACGCGCACCACCGACAACCGAGGGAACGTCTCGGTGGTGAGTTTGAGGTACACGTAGCGCTGCCAGTCCTTGGCCTGACGGTTGAACCGAGGTTGCCAACGGTGGATCAACCTCACCTCCAACACCGCGGCCTCCAGCGGGCTGGGGCAGAGGGAGTGGTCGATCCGCTCGGTCTCCCGCAGGAGTTGGCCGACCTTGCGTCGGTCATCGGTAGAGAAATACGACCGCACCCGGCTGCGGAGGTTGGTTGCCTTGCCCACGTAGAGAGCCTCCCCCCGTCGGTCCCGGAACACGTACACCCCGGGGCTGCGGGGCAGGTTGTCGGTGAGGCGGAGCTTGGCGGCTTGGGGGTGGGCTCCCATCGACGGAAGGGCGGCGAGGTCGTCGAGTCCGCGCACCCCGAACGCCGCGGCCCGCTCGATGAGCAGGTGCAGAAGATCGACGGTGGCAAGGGCGTCGGCCAGCGCCCGGTGGCTGGGGCGATGGTCGAGGCGGAAGGTCCCGGCCAGGGTGCCGAGCGAGCAGTTGCGGACCTCGTCGCGGACCAGCCGTCGGGCCAGGGCGAGCGTGTCGATGCTCCGGTTGGGGAGCCGGTCGCGTCCTTCGCGCTCCAGGGCCGCGTTCAGGTAGCCCAGGTCATAGCGCACGTTGTGTCCCACGACCACGGCTTCACCCACGAACTCCAGCAGGTGGGGGAGCACGGCCGATGTCGATGGGGCCGTCGCGACCATGGAATCGGTGATGCCGGTGAGCATGCTGATCTGTCGGGGAACGGGGTGGCCGGGGTTCACGAAGGTCTGGAGGGTGCCGAGGACCTCCCCGGCCCGGACCTTCACCGCTCCGATCTCGGTGATCCCCCCGTCAGCCGCCGATCCCCCCGTCGTCTCGAGGTCGATGACGCAGAAGGTGACCTGTTCGAGCGGCGTGCCTAGGTCATCGAAGCTGCGCTGCATCTCCGAACCGTATCGAACAACCGTTCGTCGAACAAGCGTTCCTGAGGGCGGGAACCGTGGCCACGACCGGACGTGCCTGCCGGGTCGCTCGGTAACATCGTCGCCGTGTCGAACTCTGCCCGTTACCGCTGCACCTCGTGCGGCAACCTCACCCGTTTCGACGTGACCACGTCTCGTCGCACCCGCGCCTACCACCACTACACGGTGGGCGGAGAGCTGACGGTGGAGGAGGAGACGGTGTTGTCCGAGGTGGTGGAATCGGTCGAGTGTCGGTGGTGCGGTGGCGCCGGCAAGGTCGAGGTCGTCGACCCGGCCGAGGCATCGGGTTCCGGGTCGGTGCAGGGGTAGGCGGGCGATCGAGTCCGACCTCACCTTCGATCCTCGGCTGTTGCGCGAGGCGTGCCTGCTGGCCCTCCGGGTCGCAGCTGAGGGCGAGGTCGCCGAACCGAGGGTGCCTTCACCCCCGGCGGTACGCCCCCTCTTCGGGTTCAAGAAGTTCTCGGCGGCGGCCTACCGCACCTTGATGGCGGCGGTCGACGTCGACGAGGACTTCCGCCTTCGGGTCGCGGATGAGGCCGACGAGGATCTCGTCGGCCGGGCGGGCCTGTTGTGGTTGACGCGACCGGAGGGTTGGGAGCTCGACGAGGCGTTCACGGCCGGGGGAGACCCCAGTATCAACCGATCCGATCGTCGACCCCGACGTTCAGACCGATCCGACGACGACCAACCCGATCGGAACGGGGGAGGACGTGACGGTGCCCGCCTGGCCCGGGCCCGACAACAGGTCGAGAGCGCCGAGGCGGCCCGACGGCGGGCCGCCGATCAGCGAGACCAGGCCGTCGCCGAGCTCGAGCAGCTGCGGGTGGACCACGCCGCGATCACCGAGCGGGTCGACCTCCTCGACGAGGAGCGACGGGTGGCGCTCAGAGCCCAAAAGCAGCTCGAGAAGGAGTTGGCGGAGGCTCGACGCGATCTGCGCCTGGCCCGCGAAGCCGCTCGTCAGGCCGAGGCCGAGTTGCTGTCTCGCCCGGTGGCCCCGGCCGCGGGGTCCGAGGAGGCGGCAACCACCCACGCCGCGGGCGCGACCGCGGCGTCCGAGAGGGCCACTGACGCCGACCCGACCGCCGACCTGGATCTCGACGCGATCCGCGCTGCGGTGACGGCCGCGGCTGCCGGTGCATCCGAGCTAGCCAGGGCCCTGGACGTGGCGGCCCGGTCGTTGGACCCCCTGCCGGCTCCCTCGGTCTTCGAGGTTCCGGACCCCTCGGCTGGTCCGGTTCAGCCTTCGACCCGACCGGATGGCCGCAAAGACAAGAAGGGGCGTGGACGGCCCCGTAGGCGGTCGGTGACGTTTCCTCCTGGGCTCATGGCCGATTCCCCTGAGGCCCGCAGACACCTGGTCAACGATCCGACAGTCCTGGTGGTGGTCGACGGCTACAACCTGGCCCGAGAGGCCTGGAGCGGACTCCTCCCAGAGGAAGAACGCCGGCGGACGGTGGCTCTGTTGGAGGAAGCGGCGGTCCGTTCGGGCGGGAGCGTGACCGTCGTCTTCGACGGGGACGACACCTCGACGGCCCCGCCGGCCAGTCGGGTACTTCGCGTTCTGTTCTCGGCATCGGGGGTAACCGCCGATGAGGAGATCGCCGCCCTCGTGGCGACAGTTCCGTTGGACCAGGCGGTCCTCGTCGTCTCGACCGACCGGGAGGTGGCCGACGATGCTCGCCGCCAGGGCGCCGCGGTCCTCTCCAGCGCCGAGTACCTGGCCGCTCTCGGGCGCTGAGCCGGGAGGCGGGACGCCAAATTGTCACCCCGGTTGGGGACGATGACGGGTACCTTCAACCGCCCTTCCCGGAGAGACGCCATGAGACAAACGGACAACACGAACCCGGTGGTGATCGACTGCCATGACTGCATGTTTCGCGACACCGCGGCCTGCGTGGACTGCGTGGTCACCTTCCTCTGTCGGGAGGATCGTGGGGCGCCGGTGGTCGTCGATCTCGCCGAGGTGAGGGCCATGCGTCTGTTGGACTCGGCCGGACTCGTCCCCCCGCTCCGCCACCGGTCCGCTTCGGGTGCGATCTGACCAGGCTCCCTCGGGCGAGGTGGGTGCCGGGTCGGCCGGTAACTTTCGGTGGTGGTCGTGGACCTGTCCGAACTGCGGACGCTGGCAACCTCCAGCGGTCTCGCCCGCCTGGTGGTCACCGGCGCCGGACCTCTGGTGGAGGCTCGTCGGGTCATCGAGGAACGCAAGGCGGCCGGGATCAACGGCTCGATGCAGTTCACCTACAAGAACCCGGCCCGCTCGACCGACCCCCAGGCTCTCCTGCCCGGCGCCCGGTCGATCCTGGTGGGGGCGCGCTCCTATCACCGTCAGCTTCCACCGCCCCCACCCGATGCCGGGCCGGTGGCCAGGGTCGCCCGGTACATGTGGGCCGACGACCAGGAGATCCTCCTGGCCGGGCTGGGCAAGGTGGCCGACCATCTGAAGGAGGGCGGGTGGCGGGCCTGTGTGGTGTCGGACCAGAACCACCTCGTCGACAGGGCGGTGGCCGAGCGGGCTGGGCTCGGCTGGTACGGCAAGAACGCCAACCTGTTGATCCCCGGTGCGGGTAGCTGGTTCATCCTGGGCTCGGTGCTGACCGACGCTGAGGTGGTCGACGACGAGGCGCGGCCCGAACCGTTCGAGCCGGCTGAAGGCTGCGGAACCTGCATCCGCTGCATCCCTGCCTGCCCGACCGGAGCCATCGTGGCTCCCGGCGTGGTCGATGCCAGGCTCTGTCTGTCCTGGTTGCTCCAGGCCACCGGGCCGTTCCCCATCGAACATCGTGAAGCGCTCGGGGACCGGATCTACGGCTGCGACGAATGCCAGGACGTGTGCCCGCCCAACCGGGTGGAGATCCGGCGGGCCGCCCCCGGCGGTGGTGGTTCGGTCGATGAGGTCGGAGTTCCAAGTCGGGCCTGGGTGGCGGTGCTGGACCTGTTGGAATCCTCCGACGAGCAGATCCTGGCGGCCCACGGCCGGTGGTACATACCGCGCCGTGAGGTCCGTTACCTCCGGCGCAACGCCCTTGTCGTCCTCGGAAACACCGGTGACGGCCGTGACCCGCGGGTGCGGAGGGTCCTGGATCGCTGCCTGGCCGACCCCGACGGGCTGATCCGGTCCCATGCGGTGTGGAGCGCCCGCCGTCTGGGATGCGACGATCTCCTCGTGGAGTTGAGTGAGGACCCCGATCCGATGGTGGCCGCCGAGCTGGCGTACCCGGTTCGGGCGCGCGACGTGGCCGAGCCCGCCTCGTGAAACACCTGTTGGTGACCAACGACTTTCCCCCCAAGATCGGGGGGATCCAGTCCTATCTGTGGGAGCTTTGGCGCCGCCTGCCCGCCGATGAGGTGACGGTTCTGGCCTCGGCCTATCCGGGGGCGGGGGAGTTCGACCGGGCGGCCGGGTTCCGCATCGAACGTTCCACCGACAAGGTGCTGCTGCCGCGCCGAGCGGTACTCGACCACATCGAGGCGTTGGCCGACGAGATCGACGCCGACCTGGTGTTGTTGGATCCCGCTCTGCCGGTCGGCCACCTAGGTCCCGATCTCTCCCGTCCTTACGGGGTGATCCTCCACGGCGCCGAGGTCACCGTGCCGGGCCGGGTCGCCGGACCTCGCCACGCCCTGGCCCGAGTCCTGAAGGGGGCGTCGCTGGTGGTGGCCGCCGGCCGGTACCCGGCGGCCGAAGGCGAACGGGCCGCTGGTCGACCGCTTCCGGTGCTGGCGGTACCGCCCGGGGTCGACACCGACCGGTTCGTGCCGTTGGGTGAACCTGAGCGCATCGCTACCCGCCGGTCCTTCGGAATCCCCGGCGATGCCGACCTGGTGGTGTCGGTCAGCCGGCTGGTACCCCGCAAGGGAATGGACGTGCTGATCCGGGCCGCCGCCATCTTGGCCCCTGACCACTCCCGGCTCCGGGTGGTCATCGGCGGGTCGGGCCGCGATGCCCGTCGGCTGTCGCGGTTGGCCGCCGCCCTCGACGCCCCGGTCAGCTTCGTCGGCCGGGTCCCGGATGAATCGCTTCCTGGGCTCTACGCCAGCGCCGACCTGTTCGTCATGAACTGCCGGAGCCGTTGGATGGGCTTGGAGCAGGAAGGCTTCGGCATCGTGTTCCTGGAGGCCGCGGCCTGCGGGGTCCCCCAGATCGCCGGAGACAGTGGCGGGGCGGCCGAGGCGGTGGCCGACGGAGTGAGCGGCCTCGTCACCAGCGATCCGACCTCGGCGGTGGAACTGGCCGACAAGATCGCCTCGCTCCTGTCGGATCGGGAACTCCGTTCCCGGATGGGTTCCACGGCCCGAACCCGCGCCATGCAGGAGTACTCCTATGACGTGTTGGCCGCCCGGCTCGACGCCGGCCTGCACGATTGGGTCGCCAACCGGTGAGCACCGGGGACCGAGCCGGCACGCCCGGAGCCGGCACTCCCGGTGCCGGGATCATCACCGCCGCCCAGATCGGGACCGGCGTGATGGCGGCATCGGTGCTGGTAGCGGCGCTGGCCGACGTCACCGGAGTCCAGCTCGGCTACCTGGCGGTGTCCTCGGCGCTGTTCCTGGCCGGTTGCGTGGCGTTCTCCGTCGGCTTCCTCCGAGCGGTCGGCCGATCCCGTACCGAAACCGTCGATCTCGCTGGGCTGTTCTACCTGACCGGTGCCGCGCCCCGTCCGGTTAGGCGGATGCTGCTCGGACTGTGGTTCGTCCAGATCGCGCTGGCAACGGTGAGCGTCGCCGTCACCCAGCCGCCGTGGGCGGTGATGGCCCCGGTGTTCGGGATCGGGCTGCTGACCGTGTGGTCCAGTCGGCACGGCTCGTTTCCTCCTCGCTGATCCTCCCGCCGGGCGGGTGGGGCAGAATGGCCCGATGGCAGATCGGGTCATCGAGCACACCACCATCGGAGCCGCTCCCGACGCGGTCCGGGCGGTCCTGTTGGACTTCACCCGGTACCCCGACTGGGCACCTGACCTCAAGGAGGTGGAGGTGCTCTCCACCGACGAGGAAGGCCGGGGGACATCGGTTCGGTTCCGGGCCGCCGGGTTCGGCAAGTCGACCAGCTACACCCTCTCCTACGACTACTCCGACCCCACCGTGCTGGCCTGGACGCTCACCGAGGGGGACATCACCCGCAAGCTCGACGGCTTCTACGAGCTCCTGGAGGGAGACGAGCCCGGCACGACCGACGTCACCTACCAGCTCGAGGCCGACCTGATCGTGCCCATCCCGGGGTTCATAAAGCGCCGGACCCAGGGTCGGATCATGCACACCGCGCTGCGGGAGTTGAAGTCACGGGTGGAGCAGCGCACCCCGTGAGGGTCCTGCTGTTCACCGGCAAGGGCGGGGTGGGCAAGACCACCACCGCGGCCGCCACCGCGTTGCACTGCGCCGATGCCGGCCTCCGCACCATCGTGTTGAGCACCGACCCCGCCCACTCCCTCGCCGATGCCTTCGGGGTGGAGTTGGGTGACCATCCGGTGGAGATCGTTCCCGGACTTTCGGGCCAACAGCTCGACACCCAGGCCCGCATGGAAGACGCCTGGGCCGAGATCCAGGCCTGGCTCCTCGAGGTGTTCGAGTGGGCCGGCGTAGCGGCCATCGAAGCCGAGGAACTGTCGGTCATCCCCGGCCTCGACGAGATCTTCAGTCTCAGTGACATCAAGACCTACGCCGACAGCGGTGAGTGGGACGTGGTGGTGGTCGACTGCGCACCCACCGCGGAGACGCTGAGACTGTTGTCGTTGCCCGAGATCTTGCGCTGGTACATGGACCGGGTCTTTCCCATGAGCCGCCGCATCAACAAGGTGGTTTCGCCGATCCTGGGGCGGGTCGCCGGAATCCCCACCCCCGGCGACGAGGTGTTCGGGTCGGCGTCGCGCTTCTATGACCGACTGGACGGCGTGCGCGACCTCCTGTGCGACACCGCCCGCACCAGCGTCCGCCTGGTGGTGAACCCCGAGAAGCTCGTGGTGGCCGAGGCCCGGCGAACCCACACCTACCTGTCGCTGTTCGGCTACCGGGTGGACGCCGTCGTCGCCAACCGTCTGCTGCCCGAGGCGGTGAGCGATCCCTGGTTCCAGGAGTGGAAGGCCCGTCACGCCGAGCACCTTGCGTCGATCGAGGAGGGTTTCGCCCCGGTCCCGGTGCTCAAGGCCGAGCTTGCCCCCACCGAGCTGGTCGGCGTCGAAGCCCTTCGCGGGTTTGCCCGCGACCTCTACGGCGAGGTGGATCCGGCGGCGGTCCTTCACGGCGGTGAGCCGGTAGAGGTCGTTCGCCGTGACGGAGGGTTCGAGTTGACGATGGAGCTGCCCTTCGCCGACCGCGATGACCTGGAGCTGGGCCGCCGGGGGGACGAGCTCTTGATCCGGGTGGGTGGCTACCGCCGGGCGATGGTCCTTCCCGACTCGCTGCGTCGGCACCCCGTCGGAGCGGCGAGCCTGCGCGATGGGCGGCTGAGGGTCACCTTCGTCGGTGACCAGGCCTCGGCCCGGCCTCGCCCGGCGACTGACTCCTCTCCGGGTGAACGTCGCCGGGGTGGTGAGCGGCGATGAACCCGTCACCGAGGGATGGCGCGTCGGATCCCGGTGCTCGACGGCCTTCGGGCGAGGAGCCACCGGCACCAACCCACCCGCCTGCCGACGAGGAGAGCGTGCCCGTCGGGGAATCGGAAGCCTCCGAGGACTGGGGCGACGACTGGGACCGGGACTGGGACGACTGGGGTCCTGACCCTGGTGCCGACGCCGGTACGCCGGGGGCGGACCCGAGGGTGGCGGCCGGCCTGGAGCATCTTCAGCGGGCGGCCCGTGAGGTGATCGCGGCGTCGAGGGCGTTGCTCGATGCCGCCGAGGACCTGGTCGAGCGTCCCGACGGGATGTCGCGCCTGGCCGGTGTGGTCGCCGATCTCGGCGACCTGGCCGGGCGAACCGTCCGGGCCGCGGCGGCCGATGCCACCCGCGGTCAGCGCCATTCGCCCGATGACCCTGACGACCCCGAAGGAGGGGCAGTGCAACGGATTCCGGTGTCGTGACGGGCGGAACCGACTTCCAACCAGATCGACCGGCCGGTGGCCGATGAAGGTCAACCACCTCCACGGAGGGACCCACATCGACGTCGACCTGACGCTGCACAGCCAGATCACCGTCCTTCGGGGGCTGCAAGATCCCGCACGGCAGTGGTGCATCGACACCTTGGCCCACCTCGGTGTCGGAAGGGGAACCGACGCGGCGGGCGAGGTCGAGGCATCGGGAATCCACTTCCCACTGACCGACACGTCCCTGTCACTGCTGGGGCTGGTGGTCGCCCGGTCGACGGTGGTGGTCGAGTCCGACCTGAGGCCGACACGCCATCAGCCGGCCATTGCCGGTCAGGCGATACCGACCGGAGCCGACCGGGACCGGGACCATGAGCTGTCGCACCCTTGGACGGGACCGGGAGATGCGCCGTCGCCTCTCGCGCTCCAACCGGGCGCTGGCGCCGAACCCGCAAGCCTGGCCGCCCCACCCGATGACCTGCCGGTTCTGGCCGATGTCGAACGCCACAACCCTGTGGTCCAGGCCATCGACCGCCGATTGGGGGCGCTGCGGACCCGGCGGATGGAGCTGAGCCGACTGGCCGAGGAGATCGAGCTCCGTGAAACCGAAGGCGTCGAGGCGGCGTTGGCGGCCCTCGAGCTGGTCCCCGTTGGGACCCCGCGGCCGGGGGCGGCCGAGCTGGCCGATCGATGGCGGGATCTTCAACGCGAGCACACCGCGGTCCAACTCGCCACCTCGTCCGAGGAGCGCGCCGCGATGGCCGAGGTGGCCCAGGCGGAGATGGCGGTCGCGGATGCCGAGGCCGTGCTTCGTCAACCTCAGCTCACCGAGGACCAGATCGCCCGTATCGAAAGTGCCCACGCCGACTATGTCGAGGCTACGGACAAGGTGGAACGACGCTTCGGCGGAGGCAGAGCCCGCAAGGCGGTGGCCGATGCCGAGGCCGAGGAAACTCGGCTCCTGGCGAGGTTCGGCTTCGATAGTTGGGTCGACTACATGCTCAGCATGTCCAAGCGGGCCGCGGACCCGGATCGACGCCGGGAGAAGGCCGACCTGGAGCGGGCGACCGAGGAGTTGCAGGTATGCGTCGGGGAGCTGGAGGCCATCCCGGGGGCCGCGGTACGTCGTCGTCGCCGGGCGGAGTTGGCGGCCCGCCAGGATGAGATCAGCGCCGAGGCGGCGGTACTGCTCGGCCACCAGCCGGTCGGCTCCTCGGTCGAGGAGGAACTGCGCGCATTGCGGGTGGAACCCGACCGGTCCCGCGAGCTCCAAGCGCTCGTGACCGCCCTTCGCGGTGTCGGCACGACCGTTCGAGAAGGACTGTCCGACGGGGATGGAATCGCCGCCCAAGCGCGTGACTGGCTGGACGGTGCCGCCCACGACCGGGCCCGTCGGGAGGAACTCGAGGTGGCGGTCGCCGCCCTCGACGGCCACATCGACCTTCTCGTCGTGGCGGCCGCCGGTGATGACCCCGTGATGCCCGAACTGCCCGCCCTGCCCGACATGGCCGAGCCCCCGGTGGGTCTGCTGGACATGATCGAGGCGATCGAGCTGCCCGACTCGGAGCACGATCAACCGACTGGCATCGCTGAGCCCGGCATCGCTGAGCCCGACATCGCTGAGCCCGACATCGCTGAGCCCGTCGTCGACGCCCTCGAACTCGCCCTTCCCGAGGTCTCAGAGGACCGGGGCGCGGTGGCGGAACTTACGGCGGGAGAGCCGCCCGAGGGTGATCCCGGCGGGGTGGTACCGGGGGTTCCGGACCCGCTCGACCGTCGGGCGGTGGTGGAGGACGTGGTGTGGCGGGCCATGGTCAAGATGGCCGACTGTCGTTCAGATGGTCCGGCCGGTCACCTTCCGTTGATCCTCGATGACCCCTTCGGCGACCTCGACGCCGATGAGGTCCTCGAGGTGTTGTCCCGGCTCGGCCGGTTCACGGACCTGGTGCAGATGGTGGTGGTGAGCGACCGGCCCGAGATCGCCACCTGGGCCCATGACCTGGGCCGTGAACACGCCATGGTGGTCGGATAGCGACATGGCGGAACTGGTCTGTGGGCTTGACCTGGGAGGAACCAAGCTCCTCGCCCTGGTGGTCGACCCCGCCGACCCTGATGCCGAGCCGGTCGTCGCCTCCAAGGTTCCCCGCCCGTCGGGCGACGTGGTCTCCGGTCTGGCCGCCGCGGCGCGCGAAGTCATCGCCGTCGCCGAGACCGAAACGGGCGGAGCGCGGGTTCGGGCGGTCGGTCTGGGGGCACCGGGGCTGGTCGACCGCGACGGCGTGTTCCGCTTCGGGCCGAACCTGCCCGGTGTGGTCGACCGGCCGCTGGCTCGGGACCTCGGTGCGGAGCTGGGCCTACCGGTGGCGGTCGACAACGACGCCACCTGTGCGGGGTGGGCCGAGCACGAGAGGGGCGCGGCCCGCGGCGCCAACCACTCGCTGACCGTGACGCTGGGAACCGGTATCGGGGCTGGCCTCACCGTCAAGGGCGAGGTCCTTCGCGGCGCCCATGGCTATGCCGGTGAACCCGGGCACATGGTCATCGACCCGTCGGGGCCGGAGTGCCGGTGCGGCCGTTTCGGATGTTGGGAGCAGTACGCGTCGGGGAACGCGCTCGGACGTTTCGGGCGGGAGGCCGTAGTCCAAGGTCGGGCGGCCGCGGTCATGGAGGCGGCCGGAGGCAGCGTGGATCTGGTCCGGGGAGAGCACGTGGTCGCAGCGGCCGCTGACGGTGACGCCGACGCCCTGGCCGTCATGGGTCAGCTCGGATGGTGGGTCGCCGCCGGTCTGGCCAACCTGGTCAACGTCCTCGACAGCGAGATCGTCGTGCTCGGCGGCGGGCTGGTCGCAGCCGGAGATCTACTCCTGGATCCGGTCCGCCGCGCCTTCACCGACCTGCCCATGGGGGGCAACCGCCGCGAAGCCGTCCCGGTGGTAGCCGCCACCATGGGCGAGAGAGCCGGAGCCTGGGGCGCGGCCCTGCTGGCAGCCGACCGACTTCTCAGCTAGTTCGTGCCGTGTCCGGCACCCTTGGCCGGCGATGGGAGCTCCCTGCGCTGTTCGCGGTCCGGTTCTCGTGGGACGCCTTCGGCGGACGATTCCTGGTTCCGTCCAGCCCGGTCCTCACTTCGTTGCGGGGGCTCGACGGCGTTTGCCCAGTTGCTCGCAAGCTCGCAACCGCGCAAACGTGTCCGGCGCCGTTTGTCAGGGGCGTGGGTCAGGCGAAGCTGGTGCCCTTGGCGCGTTCTTGGGATTCTGCGATCTCGGCTTCGGCGACGGCCCGGCCTTCGAAACCTCGGGTGTTGGCGAACTTGCCCGGCTCCAGCTGCTTGTAGACGTTGAAGAAGTGCTCGATCTCGTCGGTGAGGTGATCGGGGAGCTGGTCGATGTCCTGCACGTGATCCCAGCGGGGGTCGCCGTGCAGCACGCAGATGATCTTGGCGTCGGGTCCGGCGTCGTCATCCATCCAGAACACACCCACCGGTCGAGCCCGAACGTGACATCCCGGGAACGTGGGCTCGTCCATGATCACCAAGGCGTCGAGGGGATCACCATCACCGCCGAGGGTGTGGTCGATGAACCCGTAGTCGGCGGGGTACACGGTGGCCGAGAAGAGCCGGCGGTCGAGCCACACCTCGCCGGTCTCGTGGTCGATCTCGTACTTGTTGCGACTTCCCCGGGGGATCTCCACCACCACCGG